>JAJRWX010000052.1 GCA_024276605.1 Planctomycetota bacterium
TGGGGACCGAGCCTTCATGGCGCGGCGGGCGCAATCGAATGCCTTGGCGCAATCGTGTTTCATTTTTGACGCGCAGGCCAACAACGCGCATGGGTGTAGCCTGGATATTTCGCAAGGCATTCTATGATTCCCAACGACATGAAGCCGGTATAGCGATAAGTGGTGCAGATACCCCGCAGCCGGCCTCGTTGGCTGCACTACACGGCATTCTAGCAGGTGACATACCCTTGCGTATTCAGGCGCGGCAGCAGCACGATATTTTAACTGCCTGCCGGCTCACCAAGGAATTTGGTCTGTCGTTTGTTCTTGAAGAGGGCACTGAATCATACAAGTGTTTGGACGAAATCAAAGCACAACAGGTTCCTGTGATTTTTGGGCCATTGTATATCGATGCGCCGGGTGCACGTGCGTATAGCTCTGAAGTAAAAGGTTCACGCTTGCATACCTTTCAGCGATTGCTTGCGCATGGTGTGCAGACAGCGCTTACGGCGCATGAATTACGGGATGAAGACGGTTTGGCTCGGCAAGCGATGTATGCCTTGCGGATGGGTGTACCGTTTGATGATGTGTTGCGTGCCGTGACACAGACTCCGGCGCAGTTGCTTCGTATTAGTGATGATGTTGGCACATTGGAAGTCGGCAAACGCGGTGATTTGATTGTTTGGCAAGGACGTCCTTTTGGAGCTAATGCACAGCCGGTTGTGGTGATGAGTGGCGGACGGATGGTTGTCGATCGGCGACCGTCATAGCTTAAGGTTGGGATTGCCGGGCATTTAGGCGTAGTTACAGGTTTTGTGGGAGGCGCAATGACGGCCATGAAAAGAGTTACATGGGCTGGATTGATGGCATGGACGATCGGGAGCAGTCTCGTCTTGGCATCACCACCGGCTAAACTGGCGCTACAGGGCGGGCGTATTATACCGGTCGTGGGCAAAGAGATTGCGTCCGGCACGATTTTGATCGAGCATGGTAAAATAGCCGCGGTCGGCCAAGACGTTGAGATTCCATATGATGCGATGGTGATTGATGTTAAGGGTAAGGTTCTTTTTCCCGGCATGGTTGATGCGCATTCATCTCGCGGATTGGACATACCGAACGAGCATTTACCGGTTACACCGTTCTTGGATGTGTACGATGCGCTTGATCCTTCCAGGTTGTATTTTGAAGATGCGTTGCGTGACGGTATTACATCGATTCATGTAATTGTGGCGAACAATTGTGTCATCGGTGGGGTGAGTCGTGTGGTGCATCCGATTGGGCGTACACCGCGTGAAATGACGCAAGGTGTACAGACGGCGTTGAAGCTTAGCGTTGCGCCCAAGCGTCGGTCTGATCGCATGGTGCAAATGGCCACGCTGCGTGAGACCTTTCTTGAGTTGTCCGATTATCTGGATGAATTAGCAGAAACGAAATACGAACAGTCTCTCGAAGATAAAGATGAAAAGATTGATGTCGGTCCGGATGAGGCGCGTGAGCGAGGTCGTAAACTGATTCGCAGCGATGATTATGATGACAAGCACGCCAACTTGGTGAAACTTACGCGCGGTCAACTTGGTGCGTTCGTGTATTGTGAAACGGGTGGCGATGTCGGGCGGGCGATTAAGCTGGCTAAGGATAACGGTTTTTTCGATCGTATGACGCTCGTACTAGGTTCTTCCTGTTATAAGGCTGTGGATGAAATCAAAGCGTCGAAGCGACCAGTGATACTCGGGCCGGAGCTGATTCATCGACAGCGAAATGCGGTGACGGGGGAAATTACCGAGACGTTTGTTCCAAAAGTTTTCGCCGATGCCCGCATAAAATTTTCACTGCTTCCTCATCCCAACGGCTCGTTAGGTGAGCGATACTTAAACTATCAGGCCGCTCGTTGTATTCGCAACGGGGTCACGCGAAAAAAAGCATTGGCCGCTATTACGATCAATCCTGCACGGGCTATAGGGATGAAAGATCGTATTGGATCGCTCGAAGTTGGAAAACTGGCCAACATCGTCGTGTTTTCCGGTGATCCGCTGGACTTCAACAGTTGGGTCGATCAGGTGTACATCAACGGCATCCGTGCATATTCGCGGGATACGGATGTGCGGCTGAAGCGTTTATTTAGTGATGATGCTTCTGAAGTGCAACCGGTCGATGGTAAAGAGAAGCAAGACAAGGACGTTGTGGGTGAGCAGGTCAAGCCTGCCGGCCACGAGTCAGATGTGGACCCGAATGGTAGTGATGAGTCGAAACAGGGATCATAGATTGATGAATCGGATTGACTCACGCTATTCGTGCTTTGTATCTGCCGATTTTCGCGCGAACATCATATCGCATGTACGTGTTTCTTGCATGATAATGGTGATGACAGTCATGTTGCTACCTGTCACCGTTTATGCGGAAGATCATGCGTCATTTACGCTTACAGCCAAGCGTGTGATCACTGCAGATGCGCGTGGCGTATGGTCTTATGAACCTGGTATGGTGATCGTTCGGCAGGGGAAAATTGTTGCCGTGGGCGATGCCTTGAAGCTACAACCACCGGACGATCTACGACTCATTGAATTTCCAGATGCTACGATCATGCCGGGGCTTGTGTGTGCTGCCGGTAAAATGATCCCCTCGCATACGGGGGATGAATCGGTGGCCGGGGGGTATGAGGCGATAGATAGTTTTGATCCTTACGGCTCTTATGAATCATCGCTGGCTGGTGGTGTGACGACGGTTCATCTTAGTCCCGGGCTTCATCGTTTGCTGTCGGGACAAGGTGCGGTAGTTAAACTCGGCGGTCCGCGAGATGATATGATATTACTGCGTCAGGCTGACTTGACCGTTAGTTTTTTACAAGACGCGACCAACCCGCCACTTGATGTGAATTATCAGACACCATCTTCTTCTGATGTTGCTATCGTGCCGGGGGTACGACAGCGTCCAAGCTCCAGAATGGGTATGTCGCTTGGATTGGACGAAGCGATCGAACGAATGACGGAAAAGGGGACCGGCTTTCATGGTATGTCACTTGGCCAAGCGTGGCATGCGAAAACGCCGTTGCGGATTTATGCTGAGCGAGCCGTCGATCTAAAAGCAGCGAGCAGCTATCTCAAACAACATGGTCGCAGTGGTTATCTTGTCGGTGGTCGTGAAGCAGGTATGGTCGCTGAGTTGTTGGGCGATAACGGCGTGCCGGTAGTTTATCAGCTGGGTTCTGCTTTGCGCGGCCTGATCGATGACATCGGGTTTGATCCCGAGGCGATTGATGCCGACCTTACGGCATTACGTAGGCTATCATCGACGCCCATAACCTTGGCCGTGTCGCCGGGGCTTCCGGTTGGTGATTTGCGTGTAGCTTCCGGACTGGCGCAGCGGGCCGGCTTTTCAGAGCAGCAGGTGATTCAGGCTATTACCTCTCGGCCTGCCGAAGTGCTTGGTGTGCAGGATCGTGTAGGTGCGATTGCGGTGGGGCGAGATGCTGATCTAGTTGTTTTGTCGGGTGGTGCATTGTCTACATCGAGTCATGTGCGGCGTGTTTATATTGGTGGTGAGCTAGCCTATGAAGCGCCTCAAGCGAAGGCTATTGTGGTGCATGCCGACGTGGTTTGGGTAAGTCCTGATGAACAGTTTGAACATGGCGCTGTGCTGATTGAGGATGGGAAAATATCCGCGGTTGGGAAAACCGTACCACATCCACCTTTTGCCAAAGTGATTGAAGGTGGACCGGGTTCTTACGTGACGCCTGGCTTTATTGATGCGCGCGGACATCTTGGTTTGGATGGCGATGAGAGTGCACCCGGCCCTGAGATTTCTCTATCGCGTATTATTGGTGTAGCGGGAGAGCCTGATTTGCGCGTAGCTGCATCCGGCGTAACGTCGGTGATGTTATCTCCGTATGCAGCCTCATCGCAGGGATCACAAGTTTCTCTTATTAAAACCGCCGGCCAACTGCGAAAGCATCGCACGGTACGTGATACTGCGGGTGTGTTCTTTGACATGGTAGGTCAAGATCCAAGCAAGATTGTGGAGTCGTTAAATAAGCGATTAGAAGCCGGGAAGAAGTACCTGGAAAAATGGAAGAAATATGAAAAAGAATTAGCTGAGTGGAAAGAGAAGCGGGCCAAAGGTGAGGCTGTCAATGGTAAGCCCGCAAGCGAGGAGACTGCGGAAACTCCCTCCGAAGCTGATCCAATAACGGGAACATGGTCGGTCACCATCAGTGGAGGTCCACTGCCGGAGCCTCAGACGGCCAACTTAAGACTGAAGTTGGACGGCACTGATGTAGAAGGTCGTATATCCGTACCCGGTGCGCCGGAAGAGTTGAAAGTGTCGGGTACATTTGAGGACAATCATCTTTCCATAGAAATCTTGCTGGATATAGAAGAAATTGGAAATCCATCGATCGAAGCTGACCTTGTTGAAGAAGACCATCTGGTTGGCAAAGTACTCGTTGAGGGGATGGAAATTGATTTTGATGCTACACGTACTGACAAGAATGATGTGCAGTTTAAGGTAGTCAAACGCAAAACACGCGGTAAAGATGGTCGTCCACTACCGCCAAAGGTTGAAGCATCGCTAGAACCATTGCGCCAGGTATTGGAAAAGAAGATTCCTATCGTTACGTCGGTGAGTACGGCGGCTGAAATCGCTTCGGTGCTGAAGGTGGCGAAAGATTTTGAACTTCATGTCGTGCTTGTTGGGGCTGAGCATGCGGCGGTTCATACTTCGAAACTCATCGAAAAAAATGTTGGCGTGATCTTACCCAAGCAGGTGGTGCGGTGGCGCAACAATCAGCGATATCATCAGGCAGACGATTTGAGTCGACAAGGCGTGATGATTGCTTTTCAGAGCGATGGCGAGGATAGCGCTGGATCGCTGCCCTTGGTTGGTTTGCATGCCGTGGAGCGCGGGATGTCAGCTGATGCTGCGCTAGCGGCTTTTACAACGAATCCCGCAAAAATGTTTCATGTACAAGACCGGGTAGGGGCGTTACAGGTTGGGCTTGATGCCGATCTGGTTATCTTTAGCGGTCATCCATTCGAACTACGGAGCCGAGTGATTCGTGTGATGATCAATGGAGAAGAAGTGAAATGAACGCAGATCATGCAGGTTTAGGAAAGGCGTGGGTGATTGCGCTGGTGATTGCGATTCACTTAGGTGGTGCTCTACGGGTAACGGCGGGAGAAACGCAGGGGCAAAGTAAGCGCTTTGCTGTGCGTGCTGGAAAAGTTATCACCATGGACGACACCGATTCTGTCGTGAACAATGCGGTGATTCTCATTCGTGATGGCAAAATCGAACGAGTTGGTGAAGCCTCGAAGATCAGAATCCCCCACGGATATCGTGTGATCGATGCCCTGGACCGATGGGTTGTTCCGGGTTTGATTGATTGCCATAACCATACCGCCGGTTCGTTGATGGACCTTAACGATATGATCTATCTGACCAATCCCGGGTTGCGAACACTTGAAACCGTGATGCCGGAAAGTGAAAATATCAAGCAGGGCCGTGCCGGGGGTGTGACATCCGTACTGCTTATCCCCGGTAGTGGTACCAACATGAGTGGATTCGGTACGGTAACGAAAATGGGCGGCGATTCGGTAGACGACATGGTTATGCGTTCTCCCGGTTCGCTGAAAATCGCCCAGGCCGGCAATCCGGAATGGTATTGGTTTGGTGTCGGTCGCAGTTACATGAACTATAACACACGACAAACACTGACGAAGGCTAAAGCGTACCATGAGGCATGGCAAACGTATGAATCCGGAAAAAGTAGTCATGAACCGGCATACGACCCGATTTACGAGGGCTTTCGAGGTTTATTTTCTCGAACATACCCGGTGTCCGTGCATACACAGATTTATCAGGTCGTGATGACCACCGTCGATATGCTGACCAACAAGTTTAGTCTTCGCACGGTGTTGGATCATTGCACATTTGATGGGTTCAAAGTGGCACCGCAAGTGACCAAAACGGATGCTTATACGATCAATGGGCCAAGGCAATATTGGTTTGATCGCAGTCAGCGCAAGATGCACGGCAATGCCGCTCGTTGGTGGCAGGGCGGTGTGCATAAGTTAGGGATTAACACGGACGCGCCGGTCGTTCCGCAAGAGGAGCTTCCTTATCAAGCGGCGATGGCTTGTTGGTATGGGTGGCAATCGTATCCGGCGCTACGTGGTCTGACGCGCATACCTGCGGAAGCCTTGTTGGTAGATCAGCGTATTGGTTCGATTGAAGTTGGTAAGGACGCGGACTTGGGCATTTGGACGGGCGATCCGATCGATCCTCGTTCTTCCTGTGAACTGACGATGATCAATGGCCGAATTGTCTATGATGCTTCAGTAAGGAGGCGATTCTAGATGGCACGAATGGCCAAACAGACTGAGAGTGTCATGACTAAGGCATCCCCGAGGCGACGGTCTTGCAGGATGCCGTGTTGGTCGGCGATTATGATATGGGTTGCGTACTATGCATCGACGCAAGTTACGCTTGCCTCTGAAGACGGCAAGCCTGTGTACGTCGTTGTGAAAGCGGCTCGCGTGATTACAGTTTCCGGTGAGGAATTTTCTCCCGGTGTAATTGTCATTGAGGATGGGCAAATACAAGCTGTAGGGTCCGGCCTGGAATATCCCGCTTCTGCTAAAGTGATTAAAGCACCGCGTGAAACGGTGACGCCGGGGCTGGTTCATCCTCGATCTCGCTATGGCCTGTCGTCTTATCGGCGAACAGGTGTTCATGGCGATCAATCCGCTGAGTCTGAGATTTATCTTGTCGAACAGGATTTTGAAGAATTTTTGCGTGCCGGGTTTACCTCGGTCGGTTTTGTGCCTGATGGAGAAGGGATTGTGGGTGTCGCGTCGGCATACAGGACAGCCGGGGATGACGATGTCCGCCTACTCAAGGCAGATGCTTATGTTTATGCGGTACCGAATTGGCGTGCCCAGGGTAAAAAAAGCTTACGCGGCGCGTTCAAGAAAGCGCAAGAGGAAATCGACAAAGTAGAGAATGCACGTAAGGAGTGGGAAGAGAAAAAGAAGCAAGCGGAGGAAGCCAAGAAGAAACAAGAAGAAGATGCGCCGGAAGATAAGCCTGAGGAAGGTGATGGCGATGATGATGATACGCGCTACAACGTTATTCCCAACCAACGATCGTTGAACGGTGAGGAAGAACAGGAGAGGGAGACGGCGGATGGGGAGGGTGAAAGCGAAAAAAAGAAAGAAGAGGCCTTTGTTCCTCCTAAGATTGATCCGAAATATCAGCCGCTCGTGGATATGATTCAGCAAAAAGAGGGCGCTCGCATGTTGATCAAGTTGGATAGGGCTGCGGATCTGTTGCATATGTTCGATGCGCTGGAAGTATATGATGATCTGGTGGTTGATGTCGAATACATCAGCCGCCGACGTACATCAGATTTACATCAGGTTATTGACAAAATCGGTGACAAGAAACTTCGTATCTTACTTTCACCAAACATGAATTATTTACCTTATACCACGTTCAGATATAACGCTGCAGCTGAGCTAGTACGGGCAGGGGCAACCATAGCCATCGCGCCTGCCCGCGATATACGTATAGAGTTACGGCGCTTCAACCAACATATAGCTGGTCTGGTTCGTGCCGGGCTGGATGACACTGATGCCTTGCGGGCAGTAACGCTTGAGCCGGCTACTTTGATGGGGATAGACAAAGAGGTTGGTTCCATTGAGAAAGGCAAGGCTGCGGACCTTGTTTTTTGGGATGGTGATCCATTGGACCCTCATGGGAAAGTAAACCGCGTGATGATCTTGGGTGATATAGTGTGGCAGGCGGATAAATCGTGATGAGCAGAGTAGCCATGAAAATCAGTAACTTATGTCGACTGCTCGTTATGATGTCACTCATGGCTGTGCCTACTTGGGGATTCAGCGGCGAGGGCGATAAGGAAGCTGTTAAAGCGAAGACCTCACAAGACGCTCCTGATAACGAAGAGAAAGAAAAGAAACCCAAAAAGGAAGATCGATATTTTCTACTCAGCGGCGGCACCTTGCATACGGTGACGGATGGGGTACTTCGTGATGTCTCTATTCTCTGTAAAAACGGAAAAATTATTGAGATTGGTCGAGGTATAAATCCTCCGGAAGATACACAGACTCTTGATGCATCCGGGTATCATATTTATCCCGGTTTGGTCGCTGTAGATAGTGGCGGTATTTTCGGCACTTCGCCGGAAAATTCCACTAACGTTTTCTCTTTACAGATGACTTTAGCTTTAGCGGGGGGGATTACCACAGCAGCGACTGGCAATCATGCAGCTAAGCTTACCTTTGGTTCGACGGAAGGTTTGCTTATTAAGCGAGACCTATTCAAACCTTTGCGATACTCAACTTTAGAACCAAATGCCAAATATGAACTGCGCGCAAAATTTGAAAAGGTCAGGCAGTACATTCGCGATTACGAAACCTATCTAGAAGAAAAGAAGAAAGATGATGATGCTGAGGAGCCGGATAAGGAGTGGCTCAAGGGTCAGTACGAAACTTGTTTCACACTGCTAAAACGTGACGCGGTGGCTAAGTTTACAGCCAATACTGCCCATGAACTGCTGGACATTTGTGATCTGGTGTCAACGTATGGTTTTGATGCGGTTATCTTTGGGGCTGTTGAAGGGTGGACGGTTGCCCCACAAATTGCACGGGCGAATGTATCCGTCGTGGTGACACCGCGTCGACGTGTAAACCGAGATGAACGACTCAATCGTGCGAATGGTTCAAGTATCGAAAACGCTGCGATACTTCATGGCTATGGTGTGCCGATAGCGATTATTCCAGGTAATACCTCGGTGACGTTATGGGGGTTAGCCGGGCGTGATTTGTTTCATCTAAACATGGAAGCTGCGTTCGCCGTGCGTGGCGGACTATCTGATAGTGATGCCTTGAGAGCGATTACAATCGATGCAGCGCGACTTCTGGGCATTGATCATCGTGTGGGGTCTATCGAAATAGGCAAGGACGCGGATTTTGCGATTACAGACGGCGACATATTACATTACATGTCGCTTGTTCGTTGGACGGTGGTCAATGGTGAAATCGTGTATGATAAGACCAAAGATACGCTATTTGATCACATTCGCCCTGACGGAAAGTTAGACTCACCACCTCCCGATGACTATTGGCCTAGAAGTTTAGGTGACGATCAATAGCACTTACTTCAATCTTGCCCAAACGCTATGAAGACGTTTTCTGATGACTGGCCGTTGTGATGATCGTATATGCGTCTTTGTGTGATGACTCGGCACGCTGACGATCTACCGGCCACAATTCGGTATGGCAGAAACGCCTACCCCGCTATAGCAAGTGATCAAATGCGAGAAATCTGCGAGGTCAACATCTTCATCGCCATCGGCGTCGACGTGCATACATTCCGGACTTGCTTTTTGTATGCCTGAATCCGTCATGCATGCGACGAAGGTGCCGACATCAGAACCGTCTACATCGAAATCCAAGTCAAAGTCGGCATAGGCGAAGGGAATCGGTGCGGAGACATGAAAAAATCCGCTTCCACCAAGGTTTGGTTCGAATATGACGTTTCGATTCCAAAAGAAGTTCATACCGAGGATGCCATCGAGTGTGGTTCCGTCCCCGAGCGTTAGATCGAGCACGATGACAGGTGCTTGAGAGAATCGTAATGCACCGCCTCGGG
Source organism: Planctomycetota bacterium (assembly GCA_024276605.1). GTDB lineage: Bacteria > Planctomycetota > Phycisphaerae > UBA1845 > UBA1845 > JAJRPG01. The sequence continues at coordinate 9,646 of JAJRWX010000052.1, forward strand.
CATCCATCTTGACGTTGTCAATGTAGAAACCTTCAATGTCCGTAACCAAGCCTCCAACACCGCACACGTCAACCGTAAAGTCCGGGGCGAAGGGTAAACTCAGGCTAGCTGCCACGCCAAAGCTAATGACCGAACCCTGAGCACCTGTGTCTACCAACATCAAGGCCGTATCTGTGTTGGCACCAAACTCGTCGAATTCAGAAAGCTCAACCTCCGCGAAGAATAGCCCTCCGGTAGGAATAGAACCGGGAAACAATGCCAAGGCTGTTGGCGAAATGAGTTCTGAACTCAGATCGAATGGATCAAGGAACGCGAAATAACTAGCTGTGGTGGCAGGCGTATCGCGTAACATTTGAATTTGATGAGCAAAAGTCGGTAGAGATTGAAACTCGTCTTGTATCGTAACATCAGGACTAACGAATGTTTTCCCTGAAATGTTCACCGTACGAGGGGAATCCATTCTAATGATACTGTTAAAAAAACTGAGGATAGGTAATCCGACGACAGCTGTCACACTCTCTCCATTGGCGCAGGCGATCGATGGGGACGACAGAATGGAGGCATTTGATTGGCCTACCATTTTTGTCAGGTCAAGAATCCCTGCCGGACTGACTGCGCTTAAGCCTGCGGCGAATAAACCGATGGGTTCTGTCATGTTAGCGAAAATGACTGCATCGCCGACTCCACCGATAGGGAAAGTTTCACCGCGTATGACTTGATCCAGCCCAATTACCGAACTACTGGCACCGGCTACGAGACTTACTTCTGCGCCGCTGTCCAGAATGCCAACCACGAAATTTTGATTGGCAGGGCCGTTCAGAGGCGCGCCGATATAGGTGTTTTCAAGTTTGTGTTCACCGGACAATATGTCGACGGGTAGTCCTTCATTGGAAGCTGCGATAGCTATGAGTGGTGAAAACCCGATGAGGCGAGGTCGCGGAAATGGCGTCGGCTCAGCGTTATGCAAGAGTAGCGATCCACGAGGCGAAGGTGGTGTTCTAACATTAATGATCGTACCGGCTTTGCCTACCTGGAAAATTGTTGGTCCTGATTCGATTGTGTTATTGTATTTAGTGACTGGTGTGGGATCATCGCCTAAGGCTATATTGATGCCTGACCAAGTACTCAGGCATAGGACTAACGTTAATGCTATGTATCGTTTGTTCATCTTTTCTGTTTCCGCTGAGACGGCTCCAAGTATTGGATGGCATTATCCCCCAGCGCGTACGCGCTACTACACATCATTGACCGATATAGAGTGGGATATCAAGTGATAATCCATGATTTTCTACACGCGGGCTTGTTGAGGAGCCAATTTTGCGTTCTGAAGAGCACGCGTGCAAGTGGTTTGGGCACGCTTGAACCGATTATGTTGGATTTGTCACGGGGCATCACAACGACTACTCGCATGCTCGATCTAAAAGCATAAGAATTTTAATTCGGGAGCGCGCTACTTCACCATTGATCGTCCGATCTTACTGTACTCCCCATGCCGTATTTATCGATAGGGGGGTGGAGGATTCCGTCTTTCTTCATTACCGGACGCACATATCTTTCCATGTCGGCATTTGAACTGTACAGATTCTTGTCCTTTTACGTTGACCTCTTTCTTTAATGCCGTACAATGATTAATTGCTCCATGGATGGATGGCTGCTTGCTTGGTTATATGGGGAATGTTGTTAAGCACTCTAAGTAATTTCTGCTTTTAGTGCGGCAAGCTATCAACCACTTGGCTGCAGTCAAAAAAGCTGGAATCGGTCGAGCACACATCAAAGCACCCGATCCGGCTATTTACTTCGTACGGATACGAAAAATTAGTGTTATGAAAGAGCCTGCTTAAGCAAGCTCTATTTTGTGTAGCAAATGGGATACAACTTGCCCCGGCGTTTTTTTGAATACGGCGTTACACAAAACACGCAAGTTGCATCTGCATGAGCCTCTCCATTGGGGAGGTGAGCGGGTTTATTGGTTGTGGATCATTACTGCTGAAGATGGTGCGATTACGTATAGGCGTGAGCGCAATGTGGCACACATGTAAGTATGAGAAGGTGATGGTGATATGAATCGACGGCTAAGAGCTTCGGGCATCATGTGTTTGTTGGTGTTTTCGATTTCAATCTGCCTGTTCAAAACGGGTTGTGGTGGTGGTTTTTTTGGATTGGAAGATTACCAGCGTGACCTATTGTTTGGAGGTGCGACTGCGGCGTTGTTGCTTAATCAACCTGCTACCGATGGTGAAGCTGGTGCAGGCGCTCCGGTGCCCGGCCCTACCGGTGAACAAGGTATTCCGGGTGAAGATGGTACACCCGGCGCGACCGGTCCTGCAGGTCCACAAGGCCCAGCCGGTCCACAAGGGCCAGAGGGACCAGCCGGTCCTACCGGACCTCCCGGAGTTGATGGTTCTTCCGGTTCATCAGGTCCACTAGGGCCAGCCGGACCAACGCTTTTCGATATTTTTATTGATGATTTTTTTACGACTGCGAATAATGCACCAGGTAAATTGTCTGTTGATTTAGTGAATATTCAAGAGCCAACATTGGGTGGCGGCGTATTCTTTCAAAACGAGATTGATGATGACGAGGAAGATGCGGGTGGTAGTGACAGCGGCGATTTAGGTGTCATCGCATATCGAGTCGCGATTCCGGAAGGATATGGCGGTAGTAACGATGTCACCATGCGTGTATTACTTAATCGAACTGGGATAACGGAGGATTGTTTTATCTTTTCAGTTACGGGTAAACGTTTACGCGTTGGGGAAGGCGTCAGTGATTATGGCAATCCGATCTGGTTGGTCCTAGAAAATAAAGAACAGCCACCTCCTACTAAGTTGTTGGAGGGCGTACTTGGTGGCACATCAAGCCAACTGATTGTGGTAGATATTCCTATTAACTCACCGGCAGGATTGGATGGTCCTGCACTCGCGTCGAAAGAACTACTAGCCTTCGAATTGCAGACAAAGAAATTTGACGGTGGCACGTATCAAATTCTTGGTGTCGAGTTTTTCGAGACCGAGTCATCGGCATCGCTATCCGGAGCTGATAAGGTAAGCCCATGCGATGTTGGTGATAACGTGATGGTCGCTTTATGTCCGATTGGAGATTGCAATAACAATACCCAGGATGACGCGTGCGATCTGTTCAACAACACAAGTAACGACTGTAACGGCAATGCCATTCCCGACGATTGTGAAGACTGCAACAACAATCAAATACCGGATGAATGCGACATTGCATGTAATGAATCAAAACAGTGCTTCGATTGCTTCATTGCTCGTAGCGGTATTGGCCAGATTTGTTCGGAAGACTGTAACGAGAATGGTACGCCCGACGAATGTGAATCGCTTAGCACGGTTTGTCCCAGCATCGATATGGTGTTCCTGCTGGATACCTCTGGATCGATGGTAGATGAGATCGATTCATTGTGTGCTACGATTGGTACGATCGTTTCAGATCTAGCCAATCAAGGTGTAGTACTTAACGCTGAAATTTTGGCCATTGATTTTGTGGATCACTTCCCATCTGATGCCAGCAATTCTGCGGACAACTCTGAATTCTTCGATTGGTCTTGCCTGGTTGTTGGAGATACCGTGGGTAACCAAAGTTGGACGAATGGAACGGGTTCAGGCGTGACAGGTGATGACGACGGTTGCGAAGGGGATTTGGACGGAAATAATAACTCAGAACGTGATGAAAATTGGGGACCGGCTACGGCTATTGTAGCGGGTCAGTATCCGTGGGGTCAGGATTCGGTTCGGCTTGTTATTCCCATAAGTGACGAAGGTGCGTGTCTTGGTGGAAGCGGATGCAGGTCGGATGATGATAGTGCTGTGGCTAATGCCATTGTGCAGGCATTGGCTCAAATACCCCCAGTGGTGGTTTCGCCCATCGTGGGTGATGGTCCGGATGAGTGCGTGGTTGCGCAAGCTCAGACCATTGCCAATGGAACCGGTGGCATCGCTGTAGTTGCTGAAGGTGCAGACCGTGTTGCTGAATTAGCTAATGCCATCAACGCAATCATTGACTCGCGCTGTAGTCCGTGTGCATTGATAGAGAAATAACATGGTGAGATCATAACTGTTAACTTTTTAGGATACTATGAACCATTAATCGAACGGATATGAAGTCAATAAGAATGACGCCGGAGCAATAATCTGATGAAGTTGAAAATAAAATATGTGGGTGTATTCACGGCACTGGGCCTTTGCGTGAGTATGGTAGCCGGCACTTCTTGTGGTGGCGGTTTTTTGGGGTTGCAGGATTTCCAGCGTGATCTGTTGTTTGGCGGATTGTTGGGTGCTGTGTTGTTGAACCAGCCACCTGCTGGCGATGCCGTTGCGGGTACGCCTATTCCCGGACCAGTCGGAGAGCAGGGTGTTCCCGGCGCAGATGGTGCTGAAGGACCGCAAGGTCCAGTTGGCCCACCAGGGCCGCAGGGACCGGAGGGTGAAGAGGGACCGGCGGGTCCAGCCGGTGCGGACGGCACCTCGGGCGGTGCCGGTTCTCAAGGACCACGCGGACCGGCGGGTCCGGAGTTTTTTAGTACCTTTATTGATGACTTTTTCACGACCGTTGACGGGCAATTGAGGAGCTTCACTCCTGTAGAAGTGGTAAGCATTGTAGAGCCTGCTCTGGGTGGCGGAGGAGTGCCACGTGGTGAAGTGGAAAATGCTATTGCTTATCGTGTGGCTATTCCTAATTCATATCACCCTGGTCATGATGTGACCATGCGGATGACATTTTTACGTTCTGGTGCTATCGAGGAAGAATGTTTCATCCTTTCCATTAAAGCTGCCCGATTGCGTGCCGGCGAATCGATCACTGAATATGGTGAACCACTGTTGTTATCGATTCCAAGCCCCGTGGAAGAAATGCCTGATCAGCTCGAAGGAGTTCCACCTCCTGCTGACACAGGTACGTTGGTCATTGTCGATATTCCCATCAATGCGACGCCCGGATTTCAGGATGATGAGTCCTTGTCGATAAGTGATTTATTGGCCTTTGAGCTATCAACCGCACTTGCTAACGGCGCCACCTATCAGATCCTTGGCGTGGAATTCTTTGAGTCTAATGGTGCAACTTTAGAAGGCGCCACTGTGGTTGATGAGCTTTGTTGCTTCACGACACTTCAGCCGACTGGTGGCCCATTGGTTCCAGATGATCATCTTTTCGTGTGGGATGAGGATACGATTTATGTGTCTGACGTTTCTACCATGGCCATGATTAGCAATATATCGGGTAGTGCTACAACTTGTGGGGGTAGCAGTAATTCATGCGGGGGATATGACGATGGTCGTCACATGATCTTCGACACTGCCGGTCAGCGCTTTTTTGTTTCGAACCACGACCGTGACTTTGATGTGTACGACACAACGGGTGCTGAACAGACAGTTACTTGGGGGATATCACTGATTGAACCACTTGGTATGGCGCCGCTGCCCAACGGGCAACTACTGATTACCGACGAGGAAGATTCTGTAGCGATATTCCGCATCAATCAGGATCTGACGGAAGATGCCCGCGGTGATGGTGTAGCCTCTTTCGATGGCGCAGAGGGTGTAGCCTATAACGCCGTTCACGATCTGATTTACGTAGCTGACGAAGATGACGACGATATTGAGGTATTCGATGGAACGACACTCGAGTACTTGGGTGGTACGTTTACGAACTGCTCAAGTGATGCTGCCTATTGGCTCGGTGTGGATGGTAGTAGCAATCGCCTCTTCATGTTGGCGGATAGTAAATGTCCCGGCAACTTCCAGACTGGAAACTATGGCGTCCACGTATTCAAGATGGGATGCCAGCCAGGTGACCTCGTGTTCGAACAAACATTACTCGGTTCCAATGGCGGTAGTGGTGATTGCTATGGTACGCTTACAGTCAGTGAAAGTACCAATCGTCTTTTTGCCATCGATTATTGTAGCGACACGGTGGATATATATGACACAATGACTTTACAGAAATTAGGGTCGGTACCGGTCGAACGCGCCGGGACGGCTCCACTGATGGTTACCGTGGGGCATCTAAACGAAGTGAATGGACCTCAATAGTCGTGTACGTTAGTTGTGACAAAAGTTATGAGAAGAGATTGGTTCCAGCGACTTGGCAATATATTCCTCCAGGTGTGACGCACCTCGGAGCGGGAGCAGGATCGTCATGAAACATAAACGCAGATTACTTGAAAGCGTAGTAGCAGTTAGCCTCACCGCTTGTTTGTTGATGAAGGTAGGGTGCAGCGGTGGATTTCTTAGGCTTCAAGACTATCAGCGCGATCTGATCTTTGGCGGCTTGGCTACGGCGCTACTGCTTAACCAGCCGGCACCTGCCGGTGATGGTGGGGCCGGTAATCCCATTCCCGGACCAACTGGTGAGCAGGGTATCCCGGGTGCAGTTGGTGAGGATGGGGCGCAAGGGCCGGTGGGTCCACAAGGACCACAAGGCCCCGAAGGACCGACAGGGCCGGAGGGACCGGCAGGAATAGACGGTACGTCCGGTGGTTCAGGTTCACAAGGGCCATCTGGACCGACAGGGCCGGCGGTATTCAATACTTTCATCGATGATTTCTTTGCCTTTGATGGAACATCCGGCAATTTACAACCGGGTGTCGTGATTATTTCTGAACCGGCTCTCGGCGGTTCACCTTTAGCACGTACATCTAATTCAGCTATTGCTTACCGAGTTTCTGTTCCGCAAACGTACACCGTAGGTCAACCAGTTACGATGCGCATGTTCTTCCATCGCACCGGAGACATTTTAGATTCATGTTTTGTCTTTTCGGTTACGGGTGTACGTCTGCGCGATGGAGAAGGCGTCAGTAGTTATGGCGAAACAATTTGGTTATCTATTGACAACTCAGGAAAGGTCATGCCAACGCGACAAGTTGCGGAAGCCCTGCTAGGGGAGAACGGCATCGCCGGTGAATTGGTTGTTGTCGATTTGCCGATCAATGCTGCGCCTGGCATCGTAGACCCCATCGCGCTGGCTCGGGCGGATTTTTTAGCCTTTGAACTAGCTACAGCCAAGCTAGACGGGTCGTTATATCAAATATTGGGTGTAGAGTTTTTCGCCTCGGATGCAGCAGCCTCACTTTTTGGTGCGACGATAGCCGGTCCGTTCGGTGTTGAGGATCCGATAGTTTGTCCATGCGATGGGTCCAGCCAAGATTGCAACAACAACGGTCGTCCCGATGACTGTGAAATCAAGGAAGATCCCGGTTTAGATTGTAACAACAACGGTGTGTTGGATGAGTGTGAAGACTGTGACGGAAATGGCATTCCGGATGATTGTGACATCAACTGCGACAGTACAGCATGTATGGCATGTACTGATTATTCAATTGCAGCAGGTGAGTTGATTTGTGCTAATGATTGCAATCAAAATGGCATTCCGGATAGTTGCGATATCGGCAATATCTCTAATGATTGCGACGAGAATCAAATCCCCGACGAATGTGAACTTGATGGAAATGACTGTGATGGTAACGGCATTCTGGACACTTGCGATATTGCCACTGACCCGCTATTGGACTGCGACGGTGATAGTGTGCTTAACGAGTGTGAGTTGGATCCCGCTGAGCAAGACTGCAACCTCAACGGTATTTGCGACGGCATCGAAATTACCAGTTCTGTTTTTGTGTCTACGCTAGACTCAACAACTGGGGCAACCATCAATACATTTTCGGTAGGGCTTGCCTTCGACCAATTCGTACCGTTCATCGAGGTGGACGCGTCGGCGAACATCTGGGTTGGAAGAAATGACACTGGTCACGGCACGAATCAGTTCAACCCCAACGACAACGTGGCGAAATTCTCGCCGACCGGAACAGAACTTTTGACCTTGAAAGGTCCGATGCGGAATCCAACTGCACTAGCAGTTGACTCGATAGGTAATATATACGTGGGTGGAACGCCGGATGGTGGAAGTCTTTCAGTGAACAAAATCTACAAGTATGACTCAAACGGAGTTTTCTTGACAAGTTTCGGTGAGCTTACCGGTGCGGCATTAGGTGCTACGTACTTTGTATTTGAATTTGCGCCTGGCGATCGTCTTTTTGCGACGACTAGTAATCCGCACAGAGTTTTTGAATATACCACTGCAGGTGTTCAAGTAAATGTTGTCAACGCAAATCTCCGCTTTGGACGCGGTTTGGCTATCAGCCCTGATGGAACGACCCTGTGGAACTATCAACCCAGGAACGGCCCAGGAGAAGATATTATTGTTGCCTATGACCTCGATCTTACCGTACTCTCTTCTTTTGGCTTAAATCCGATTGGGAATCCACAACTTTGGGGGATGGATACCCTACAGAACGATAATCTCGTAGCACGAGCAGGTAGCAGGATTATCGAGATATCTCCGACGGGTACATTGATTTCGGAGCTTGACTTTTCATCAATCGATACAGGCAATAGTCATCGGAGAGGATTTACAGTTGATAATAGCGGTAATTTTCTGGTAAGCCATGCCGGCACGCCGGTAGCTGATTGCAATAGCAACGGGCTACCTGATGACTGCGATATCGCAGCAGATCCGGGCTTGGATCTCAATGGGAATGGAATCATAGATGCGTGCGAGGATTTAGATTAATCGCACTTCTAATATGGGTTCTTTTATTGGCGGAAGCTTTTCTGAATATAAGCGTAGATGGAGAACCATCGTGCATGATTCTCCATTAAGCGGGTTGATCGAACGAACATGGCTCGGACTACAGGTGTATAAGACGGTCTTATTCGTCATCTGAGCCAATAACCATTTCAATGAATGCTTAATGGGCGAGGCGTAATGCTTCGTCCTTATTTTTGCGCATCGCCATGCAAGAGGTCTTCTGGCTGAAAACGTCAATCGCTGTACACTCCTTACGTGTTCTTAGCATGATTGATGAAGTATGTCTGAGCGCTTGGATAAAAAATATCTTACCGGTACGATTTTGTTGCTTGTTGCGGGGGGGATGTGGAGTCTTAACGGTGCGCTGATCAAGCTGATAAATAATGATGGACAAGGGCCTGGAGGCGTGGTGATTGCTTTCTACCGCTCTTTGTTTGCCGGGCTTGTGTTGTTGCCTTTAGCCTGGGGAAAGCTACACACGTTAAGTCGTGATAACCAAGACCAATATCACACACGGGCCGATCAGTACAAGACTTTGTTACGACTCCGACCGGCTGCCGTTTGGTGCGTCGTTTTCTTTACGTTGATGACGGTGGCGTTTGTCATAGCCAACACGAAAACCGAAGCGGCTAACGCTATTTTACTTCAATACACCTCCACATTCTGGATATTTGGATTGTCTCCTTGGGTGCTCAAAGAGAAGCCGCAAGGTCGTGCGGTGTCCATCATGATTTTTGCATTGGTGGGGATTGGGGTGATTTTCGCGGGGAATGCATCAACCGATCTGGCTGGTTTACTCATCGCGTTATGTGCGGGTCTATTTTTTGCACTGCTGTCTTTGATGATACGCCGTATGCAGGATTGCAATTCCGCGGCTATTACCGTGTTGAACAATCTAGGTTCCGCCCTATTGATTTTTCCGATTGTGCTGGTGCTTGATGACTTATGGGTATCGCAGCGTTCGCTTCTATTGTTGATCCTGATGGGGGTGGTCCAGTTTGGAATTCCCTATTACCTTTATACGCTTGGTCTAGCCAGGGTACCGGCCTATTCTGCGGCGCTGTTGATTATGGTTGAACCCGTTCTCGTCCCTCTTTGGGCCTATTTGGCTGTCGGGGAAACGGTACCCACGACAACCATGGTTGGAGGTAGTATCATTCTGTTTGCACTTGTGATGTTTGTGCTGTCGTCACGAACAGTTTCACCAAAGTGATAGATGATGGTGGATGTTAGTGAAGTTAATATTGAATCGAGCATAGTATGAAAAAATATAAAGCTATTGTTCTAGGTTGCGGTATGATCGGGCAAACAATTGCGCGAGACCTTGCCGGCGATGATGATTTTGAGGTGGCCGTAGCTGATATCAACCCATCCAATCTGCATCGTTTGGCAGACATACCTTCCATCACGACGCACGAGGTTAACCTGGGAGAAACCAAGGCGTTACAAGATGCGATCGAGCCAATGGATATCGTACTGGGTGCTATGCCGAGTGTGATCGGCTTTGCTTCGTTGCGAACCATTATCGAAGCAGGAAAACCCTTTTGCGATATTACCTTTATGCCGGAAGATGCCATCGATTTGGATAGTCTAGCCAAAGAAAAGGGGGTAACAGCCGTGGTGGATTGCGGCGTTTCACCTGGGTTGTCGAATCTGTGCGTGGGTTATGCCTGTCATGAATTGGACCGCGTGGATAACGCGGTGATTTATGTGGGTGGGTTGCCTAAACAACCACGTCCCCCATTTTTCTATACGGCTCCCTTCGCACCTTCGGATGTCATTGAGGAATACACGCGCCCCGCGAGGCTGGTAGAAAACGGGAAAATCGTCACGTATGAGGCGCTAACTGAACCGGAGTTAATCGATTTTCCGCAAGCGGGCCAACTGGAAGCTTTCAATACGGATGGGCTACGTAGTTTGCTCACGACGGTTAACATTCCACACATGAAAGAGAAGACGCTACGACATCCGGGGCATATAGACTTGATGCGCATTTTCCGGGAAACGGGTTTATTCAGCAAAGAATCAATAGACGTTGATGGTGGCTGTGTTCGTCCGCTCGATGTCACGTCCAAACTACTATTTCCGATGTGGAAGCGTCAAGAAGATGACATTGAGTTTACGGTGATGCGCGTCGTCGCTGAAGGGGAAAGGGGCGGCAAGCTTGTGCGTATGACGATGGACCTCTACGACGAAGATCAGCCCGGTCATGCTTCATCTATGGCACGGACAACCGCATTCCCTTGTGCGATTGTGGCACGCATGATCGCTCGTAAAGAGATAGCTACCGCTGGTGTACTCCCGTTGGAGTTGCTTGCCGGCGATCCGGGATTCTATGACTTGGTGGTTCAAGCATTGAGCCGTCGCGGCGTTAATTTGACCTGTGAAATTACGGAAGTATCGTAGAATAAAAGACTTACGCCTATATTTTATGGCGCTGTGCCATAAGTTTCGCAGTACAATTAGAAACTTTTTCTTGACGCATCTAGGCGAAGCGGTTATTGGTGATGTTTATGCAGTCGCACGGACTGCTGTCCTTTGACAAGTGTATATGTCGCGATTGACGGTTTCCATGTTAACGTGGAATAAAAGGGAAGGTGGTGAAAAGCCACCGTGGACCCGCCGCTGTGATCGGGGACGAACGCCGCAAAGAGCCATTGACGTATCTTGTTTTCAGGCCATTAAGCTTGAAAGCAATACCGTCGAGAAGGCGTGGTTAGTAGGATGATCCGTAAGCCAGAAGACCTGCCGACAATCGCAGTTTAATGATGTGGTACCTTCGTAGGATTGAGGTGCTGCGATCGACGATCCATGGCGAAGTCGGTTTTATTTCGACTTATATTCTATGCGACAAATTTGATCCCGGCATCTTCAATTATGAAGGTGCCGGGATTTTTTTTCGGTCGATGATGGCTGCGAGGATCAGCGAGGCCGAGGAAGGATGCGTTTGATGCGCATAGGTTATTGGTTTTCTACTCTTATGTTTTTGGGTTCTTTGGGTTCGGTAAAGGTATTGGCTGATGCTTTTGATCTTTATGCATTGGAAGGATCGATTGCATTGCCTGCCGGTGCCGGTCCGTTCGATACGCTAGCTGATGGTCGTATCATGACGATCGTAGCTGCGGATATTTTTGTTGAAGATGTTGCCGGTGCGGGTACGTATAGCCTGTTGGGTGCTTTACCGAATGCAGATATAGCTGGGTTTGGTGCTAGTTTCTTACGTTTGTCACCAAACGGTAGGCAATTGGCTATCGGAAACAATGGTGGTGCTTCCGGCAGTGATTTTGAGGTGGGTATTTTCGAGGTGGCCACACTAACCGGTCGATGGTTACAGGCTAATTCATTCGATGCCGCTTGGCTCGATGAAGTGACTTTAGCCATATCTGCTGGTGGTTTTACGACTGGTATTGTGACGATGCTGGACACGACATCATCCGATATAGCCAATCCAATCAACCCTACAGTGATTTCAAATATCGGCGGTGCTTCCGGAGGGGTAGCGTTTGATGAGGTGGGAAACTTATACACGGGTAACGGGTTTGCAGCGGCAGGCCCTAGTGGCACGGGGGTAGTGAAGGCCTTTTCGATGTCGGATTGGTCCAACGCATTGAGTACGGCTACCCCGCTTGATTTTGAGGCGGACGGTATGGAAATTGTAGACATTTTGTCTGCCAGTTCGCTTGGTTTCGATATGGAAGGAAATCTCCATGTGGCAGGTGGTGACTTTGATTTACCCGAAGTCGATTTTGTGGCACTAGTAAGATCAAGCGTAGTGGTATCAGCGCTGGCAGGATTCGGTCCTGCTGACATTAACGACTCTTCCCAGGTCCGGCGGTTGGACCCGGACGTTGTAGACAATTTCAACTTTTACTCCGCAGGCTATAGTGCGTCGCTTAGACGCCTTCACCTTCGCAGCTCCGGTTCAACAACGGTTTTTGCCTATGTCGATCCATCGCAGCCGATTCCCACCGTTTCGACGTGGGGACTTAGTGTCATGTTGTTGACTTTATTTACTGTGGCTACGTTGGTGATGAGAAAACGTGAAGTTGCGTGCTGATCGTTGGTATGAGGTTAGGTCATGCTCAGCAAAGGTATTAAAGTGACGTCAGATTGTTTGTTATGAATATGTACATCATGTGGACAGTCGTTGCTTTGGTTCAAGTGCTTTCCGGAGAGGAGCCTTTTGCTGTGCGTGTGATCGACTATTCACCTGCACCGGGGCAGTTTGTCAATGAGTTGTCGGACGACGGATTTGTAATCAATGATCGTTTGGCTGCGCTTGGTGCCCCTGTTGGCGGTGGGACGTTCGATGGTGCGGTGGATGTCGTCACGCTCGGCGGATTTGGCGGATCGATTACGTTGGCTTTCGACCACATGGTGGAGGATCATCCGCTGAATCCGTTTGGCATGGATGCGATTGTGTTTGGTAATGCATGGTGGGTTGTTGGGGATATCAACCGACATTGGGCAGAGTGCGGTACGATAGAAATTTCCCTCGACGTTAACCAAAACGACGTGGCTGACGATCCCTGGTACCTGATACCCGGGTCGCATATAGATCAACCGACTTCGCAGTTCATGGGGCAAACATGGGACAGTGATACGTTAGATACAACATATCCGCCCGATGATGCGTCATGGATACCGCCGGATTTTTTTGTTTCCGGTGCATCGTGGGTGACGACTTTTGCCCATGTCTTGCCGGTGGATGTTTTCGGCAATCCATCCGTTGTGAACCCCTTGTTTGGGACGGGCCGAGAAGGGATTTTTGGATATGCTGATTATATGCCGACCCTATTTCTCGGCGACTTGGATGGTGATGATTTTGTGGATGACTTCACCGTGACCCCCGAGGCGTTCTACACCGTACCGGACAATCCATTTTTTACTGGTATCTCGTTGGGGTCAGGAGGTGGTGATGCTTTTGATATTTCGTGGGCGGTTCATCTTGACAGTGGTTTGCCAGCTGAGCTTCCTGGATTTCATTTCATTCGTATTACGACCGCGGTTAATGCCGTGCTTGGTCCGTTTGGAGAAAAATCAGTTGAAATTGATGCGGTTTCTGATGTGTTGCCGGATGTAACAGGTGATGCAGATGGAGATGTGGATATCGATTTGCATGACATTTCTTATGTGCTGACGTGTACGTCCCGTATAGAATTCAACAGTTCGTCTTGTGCGCCGGTAGAACAAAACTTGATAAGCATTGAAGACGCGATAGATGTGATTGACGTGATGAGCAGAATAACAGGGCCTCGATGATGCTAAGCTGTTCAACTTCGACACGACATCGTCAACATGCTTTTACACTACTTGAAATTCTTGTCGTGATTGGCGTGGTGTCAGCGTTGACAGCCTTGATGGTTCCTGCACTATCAAAAGCCCGAGAGCAGGCAAATGCCGTTGTGTGTCGATCCAATCTCAATCAAATCATGTTGGCGAATCGGTATTACGCCGAAGCGAATAACAGTAGATATTGCCCGGGTGCGTCGGATTTTCGGCGTAATCTGAATCGTTGGCACGGCTCGCGTCAGCGCCGGGGTATGTCATTCGACTCGTCCGTGGGACCGTTAGCCCAGTACTTAGGCGATACCCAAGGCATAAGAACCTGTCCCAGTTTTCCCGCGGAGCAAATCGCGCAGGAGAGTGGAGGGTTCGAGCAGGGTAATGGCGGATACGGTTATAACAATGCTTACATCGGTGTCATGGGAGGTAAACAGGCTAGTGGTGCATTTACCATCAAGACGGATCGGTCCGGTGTGGTTGTAGATTGGGTCGCTAAGCCGGCCAAGACGATCATGTTCACGGATGCAGCCTTTGCCTCCAGGGCACTCATTGAATATAGCTTTACCGAGCCTAGGTTTCATCCTCGTTATCTGACGTATCGCGCGGACCCTTCCATCCATTTTCGCCACGCGGAAAAAACAGCCAACATTGGCTGGGTGGATGGCCATGTGGATACGCAGCGGTTGACATACAGTCATGCTAGTGGGTATTACCCTCTTAATCCCGCTTCCGTCGATATAGGGTGGTTCGGTAAAGCGGATGACAATTCGGTGTTTGACTTATATTAGCACAATTTCCGATAACCGCATCGGAGTATTCTCATTTCAAGTGAAGCGTTGAATCGTTCACCAGCGCCGAAATTCATGTACTCACGATCCCTTTCACTGAGTGTGGTTTGCATAGACAAGGAGTTTGCGATTTTATGTCGACTCGTCATAATGGGGATTATGCTATGGTATGGTTGTAGGGTGCATGGGGCAATGCTAGTGGTGCAGCCCCCCCCCCCCCCGAAGATATGTAGTGAGGCAACATGTGTAAGAGAAGTATTACTTGCGTGATAGTGGCGTTGTTGGGCTTGAACTATGTGGCATGTAAGCCGTCGCCCGAAACGACTGATCAGCAAAGCTCAACATCAGCGTCTACACCGTCGACTACGGTTGCAACGCCAACAACTCAAAACGATCCCGCGTCGTCTGAAGTGTGGTTAAACGCCTGGCACCGGGCAACGCCAACCATACGCGATAGTATGGCAGAAAAGATCGTGTCTGAGGGGAGTTTATTGGGTAAAACCGAGGACGAAGTCGTGGCATTGCTTGGTAAACCCGATTTTCGGTCTGAAAGACTAGTTTATAGTTTTGTCGTTAGTGAAAGTGGTGAAAATACCCCTGCGCCATCGCTCACATTGAATCTGGATTGTGATGGACAAGTGGTCACAGCTGGACCGACATCTTTCCCGAGTGATATCACTCCTGATCCTTTTGATGAGCAGCGATGGCAAAATGGCACCGATCACGATCGTTTTCTTATGACGCCGGCTTTGGCAAAGAGCCATCGATTAAAAGGTATGTCGCGTGATGCAGCGATTCGACTTCTCGGCGAACCGACACAACGAACATTGCCAAGGATTGCATACTACAGTCGACGCCGAATAGAAGGCAAGCCTGTACCTACCGGACCAAATCGTAAGTTACTCATCATTTTTAATGAGTCGTTTCAGGTAAATAAAGTGGTCTATACGAAAAAGTAAAATGAACACGATATATGAGCCTTGTGTCCAGGCTCATGTTGGTTTGAGTTCAGATGCTTCTCATGGCGTTGTTCGTATGGTAGGTATAGCCAATCCGTAACGTTTCATTTTCTTGTATAACGTGGTTCGATTTATTTCGAGTTGCTCGGCTGTGACTTGACGATTCCATCCGTTGGCACGAAGTGCAGTTTCAAGAATTCGTTTTTCAGGAACTTCCAGTGCTTGCTTTAGGGGCATCGGTGAATAGGCACCTGCGGTGTGATCCGTATCTTGTGAGGATAGTATTTTTTCAGGTAGATGTTCAATGCGTAACTGCGAGCCTTGGCAAAGAACAACCGCACGAGCGATAACATTTTCAAGCTCTCGCACGTTTCCCGGCCAACTGTAACGCTGCAGTGCTTGCATCACTTCGTCATCTATGCCTGTTATACGGCGATTCATTTCAGCTGCACTGCCTATAAGAAATTGATCTGCGAGTAGGGGGATGTCAATGATTCGATCACATAGTTTCGGTATATCGATAGATACCACGTTAATGCGGTAATAGAGGTCTTGACGAAATCGCTTGGCTTCAACCTCGTGTTCCAGATCAACGTTACTGGCGACAATCAACCTGACATCCACCGTTTCCGTTTTGTTACTGCCAACCGGTTCAAACTGATGTGATTGCAGTACGCGTAACAGTTTCACTTGTAACGCCGGAGATGCTGATGATATTTCGTCGAGAAATAGTGTGCCACCGTCTGCCACTTTGAACTTCCCAGGTTTGTTGGAAACCGCCCCGGTGAACGCGCCACGCACATGACCAAACAATTCACTTTCGAGCAGTGTGTCCGGCAACGCCCCACAGCTTACTTCAATGAACGGTTTATCTCGTCGAGCACTTTGTTGGTGAATCACACCGGCTATAAGTGACTTTCCTGTTCCCGATGGTCCTTGCACAAGTATGCTAACTTTCGAGTCGGCCACGGTTTCCACGAGATCAAATATACGGAGCATCCTGTGATCGTGACCTATGACAGCATCCAATCCATACCGTTGGTCGAGCCGTTGTTTCAGTTGTTGATTTTCGGCGACAATGGAGTGTTGCGCCACAGCCCGTTTGACGCACAGTGTCAATTCGTCGTCGTGGATGGGCTTTGTAAGATAGTCGTGGGCGCCTAGTTTGATGGCTTCGACCGCGCTTTCGATCGTACCATATCCTGTCATCATAATGACACCGATATTCGGGCATTTTTTCTTTAGGGTGGCCAATAGCTCAAACCCGTTGCCACCGGGCAAATTGATGTCACTAAGGACAATATCGATGGACTTGGACTCCAGTATGTTCATCGCTGTGGAAAAAGAGTGGGCCGATTCAACAACGTAACCTTCCAGAGATAGAAATTCCACCAGTGAATCGAGTATGATCTGATCGTCATCGACAACCAGTATGTTGATAAGTGCGGGCGGCTGTTGTTTCATAGTAACCGTTCCTACTTTTTGCGTGTTGGCTCGATGGTGGACATCCTGAATCACTTTTTAAGTATGCCGTTACGTCTCGCAATTCATCACGGGGATCTTGGTTGTAAAGATCGCCCCTTGCGGATGGTTCGATTCTGCGGTGATAGATCCATTCATGTCTTCGATAAAATCTTTACAAATAGAAAGGCCCAATCCAGTACCTTTCCCCGGCGCTTTGGTAGTGACGAACGGCTGAAAAATATCTTGCCCATCCTGCGGCAATCCCATGCCTGTATCCGCTATACAAATGACAACGTGGTCTTCGGTGATGCCGGTGGTTACCGTCAACTGCCCGCCATCGGGCATGGCATCCACCGCGTTTTTAATCAAGTTGCAACACACCTGGTATAGTCTGCTACCGCGCACATAGGGCATGTTCTCGTGATGTAAATCTAGGGAAATGTTCAATCGAGTCGTGTCTACGCCTTCGGTGACGGATTTTAGCGCTTGCTCAACGATTTCGTTGATGTCACTCTCATCAAAGTCTTTCCCCGCTGATCGCGAATATTCGAGTAGATCAGAAATAATATGGACCATACGTTTGATGCCCGTACGCGATTCTTGCAGATACATGGAAAGTCGTTTGTCTGTGTTAGCATCAGCTAAACGCAACGCCAGATTTGTGTATCGAAGAATACCGTCCAGTGGATTGTTGAGTTCGTGCGCAACGTGCGATGTTAATTTTCCAAGTGAAGCTAACCTTCGCATAAGATCTTGCTGGTCCGTGGGATTGTCATCGCGGGTTTGTCTTTCCCATATGACGATAACGGATTCCGTTGCTTCCCCGTTAGGATGACGGAGGAGTTTGCACTTTGCTTTGAAGATTGTTGGGGGCGGTTGATCGTTGTGGGGTGATGTGCAGTCCACCGGCTGCGCTATAGATGATTCGAGGACAGCTTGGAGGATGGATTTCCACGTGGTTGCCGGGTCTAACGGGCAAAGATAATCGCCAAGATTATGCGCATGGCATATATGTGGAATATCTTTTCGTGCACGGGCATTGGTCAGCATGATATTGGCGTTGCGATCCAGCACGATAATGCCGACATCAAGCGAATCAAGAGCCATATCTACCATCCGATGATCGTTGATGGCTTCAACCGCAGTGGGTTTGAATGTGTGAATATCTGTGTTCATGGCCAGTCAGCTTTGGTTATAGCATTTTCGCATTTTTGGGTACTGTCGTAGTTGCGTTCCCTGTCAGATAAACACGATGCTTAACGCCGTCACAAAACAGCAAGCTCTCGTGCAACAAGATGGTTAACAGCTTCTGTCATGTTGCAACATGGCAACGCACTTGTGCGAATTCGTCATCATCGACCTACCCAAAGTGTTGATTTCAAAACCATCTCGGGCAAGCCGGATCGATGAACTGTTACACCGTTTCTATCTGCAGACTGTATCCCGCGCAGGCTTACCGGACGGAGACGTGATTGGTGACTCGACTTCCGTTGTGCCATGGTTATGGAGGATAGGTTTGAAGCGGGAGTGCACGAATGGCCGGTTCGTGTATGTCTGATTCGTCCCTTAATCTTAACTGTGGTGCTATATCAGAGTGAAAATGAACTCTGTTGGTTTTCAAACGCAGCTATGTTATCGGAGGTGGATGTTACTGAATTAAACATTGACCGGTCATGGTCGGCGGTTGTTTGAGACCAAGCATGTGCAATGCAGTCGGTGCAATATCCGCTAATCTACCGTCTGTTTTTAGGGATGAAGAAGCGTATCGTGGGTCAGCGACGATTAGTTCCACGTCATAGGTCGTATGTGCAGTATGCGGATTACCGGTAGCGGGATCGATCATCTGTTCACAGTTTCCATGATCCGCAGTGACGATAACACCGCCTCCTTTAGCCAGAACGGCATCAACAATGCTACCCACGCATTCGTCCACGACCTCCACGGCTTCTATCGCCGCTGGCAGGTTTCCGGTATGACCAACCATATCGCCGTTGGCAAAATTGACGACGATCAAATCATCATCTTCACCGGAGATGCGTTGTAACATTTCGCGTGTAATATCTCTTGCAGACATTTGCGGCTTCTGGTCGTACGTGGAAACCTCACGTGGCGATGGGGCCATGGCTCGCGTTTCGTCGTGAAACGGTTCGTCACGGTAGTCATTGAAAAAGAAGGTGACATGGGGGTACTTTTCCGTTTCTGCACAGCGAAACTGCTTTAACCCATGATCGGCGATATACGATCCAAGAATATCGACCATCTTCGGTGGTTTGGTGAAGGCGACTTGGGTGTTAAGGCCTTGTTCGTATGCTGTCATGGATACAAAATGCAGATCGAGTTTAGGATCTCGATCAAAACCTAGTAGCTTACTAGATTTTTCATCTTTGTATGGGAACTGCTCGTTGACAAAGGCCTTCGTGATTTCCCGTGGTCGATCGCCGCGATAGTTGAAGAAGATGACACTATCACCGTTTCGTATTACTGCCGGTACCTGGTTATCTAACGCAACAATACTAGGTAACACAAACTCATCACCTTGCTTCGAGGGCTCACTGGGATTGTCGTAATAATGTTGTAGGGCATTCAAGGCGGAAGGAAAACGAGCACCTTCACCATGCACCAGCATCTGGTAAGCCATCCGGACTCGGTCCCAGCGGTTGTCTCGATCCATAGCATAAAACCGACCAATGACACTGGCTATAAGATTAGTGCCACAATTCTTGCACTTATGTTCAATCTGTCGTAAGAAATCGATGCCCGCGTGAGGCGGTGTATCTCGACCGTCCATAAACGCATGCGTATGAACACGATTACCGGGGAAGCTGAGCTTGACGCTCATGTCGTATAGCGCGTACAGATGTTCTAGGTCACTATGAACCCGACCGTCGCTGCATAAACCCATAAAATGTACGCATCCACCTGTTTTCTCGGCATGCTCAAAAGCGCCGACCAGCGCGGGGTTCGTGAAAAAACTACCGTCGTGGATGCGTCCCGTGATGCGCATAATCTCTTGTTCGACAATTCGACCGGCCCCTATATTTTGGTGACCGACTTCGCTATTGCCCATCACGCCGTCTGGTAGGCCCACGTCGACACCGCTGGTGTGGATGAGCACGTGCGGGTAATTGGCCATCAGGCGATCATCAACCGGCGTACGTGCCAAGTGTACGGCATTGGCGTGATTCCACTCAGGGTGAGGATTTTTTCCCCATCCATCACGGACGAGTATGACGATTGGTTTGTGGGTTATCTCAGCCATGTATCGTTAATCCTGATGAAAATGCGCTCCACCTGTCCTCATGGGTAAATCTCGTAGTTCATACAGTCCATCTGCTACTCACTTATACAGGAGATAGTGCTATGAAATGAGGTCAGCGTAAAGGGCTAATTCGTTCTCGAATGATCGTAGTTGCATGTCGAAGGCTTTTTCTACCACGGAGTGATCGCAAGTGCTGTCCTCCTGCGACATTTGTACCTGACCCCGATCAAAGCGATATAGACCCAAGCGGGGCACCATCATCTCTGCGATAGCCATCGCCGGAGCGCTGAGTGTAGCTAGCATATTGGCGATAGGAACCGGTTGTGAGATCATTGGTTTCCAGCGTTTAGCTGCGGGCATAAGCCTTCGACACGCACGATAAAACGAGAGCCAATTATACGTCGTCGGACCACCTAATTCAAATACCTGGCTAACCATATCAGGTCGAAAGAGTGATTCCACAAGGCAATGAGCCACATCTTTTACGGAGACCGGCTGCATTTTAGCTAGACCGTCACCAAAATAGGGGATAATCGGTGGTAAAAAGGAGCACATGAAGTGGTTCATCAATTGCATGAACTCACCGTTCGGGCCGTGAATGAGGCTGGGGCGTAGAATCGTCCAGTCTATATCCGATTGGCGAACGTATTCCTCAGCTTGCCATTTGGTCTGGTGGTACATCGAGATGGCATTAGCTCGCGTACCTAATGCCGACATGTGAATGTAACGCTTAACTCCTTCATCCTGTAATGCATTCAGGATGTTCTTCGTGCCTTCGATATGCACTCGACCAAACCGCTGCCCCTTCAATCGCCGTTCGATAATGATGCCCACAAGATGGATTGCAGCATCCGATTGCTTAGCCGCGTTATGAAGCGCATCGATATCATGAAGAGATCCTTTGATAGCCGTATAGCGGGACTGATCTATACCTGAGAGTTGAGAATTCAACTTATCCACTGACCGCACCAGGCAAACCGGATGCAATCCGCGATTCAGCAGCGTTTTCATAACATTACGCCCCACAAAACCTGTCGCTCCGGTAATCATCACGCGTGATAGGCTGGAAGTATCTTGGTCGCCGTCGGTGTTCAACTCACTTTTTTTCACAGGGTTAGATTCATCTGTCATTGGTTTTTTCCGTAGTCTTTGGAGCATAGGAAACAATGGAATCCTAGGTCGTGGTTAAAAGTAGGTAAAGGTTGACAAGTTCTACTCACGGTTAGGAGTAAATGTATAAGCTTTCACAGGACGCAAACTCGCCATTGTGATATTCTTGTCCTACGGGTTGCGAAAAGCCAGTCGTGGTTAAGGGAGTAGGGTTTCAAAGAGCTTGAATATGAATGCACAGACTGATGTAGGCTTACGTAGCTGACCATCCATGTGTTACGATCAGGTAATCAAAGTAGGTCGACTCTGATCGATGTGTGGTTTACAAATGCTAATTGGAAAAGTATAAGTTTGGCCAGAAAATATCTTTACGTGTCGCATGAGTCGGTGTAGGGTTATCCCTCGCTCTTGAGGGATTTGGTTAGGTTGGCCGGATGTAAAATGAATTCAGAGTCGAAACAGGCAGAACTCCAGCAACTTCGTGACCGCGTAACCGCACTCGAATCGGAGATTGCTTCGTTGCCGGAATCACCAACAAGTTGGCAGCCAGACACGTATTATACAACGTACCATATTCTAGCCGGTTTGGTGCTTGGTCTTATCGCCGCAGCTTCGAGTCTGTTGTTTAACGTCGTCGGTTCCGCGATGGTTGGTAAACATCCACTGCAGCTGATCAAAATTTATTTAACATTTCCATTGGGAGAAAAAGCGCTTGAGCTGGAAAGCGGCTTCGCCCTGGCTGCAGGCTGTTGTTTATACTTAGGTACCGGCATGTTCGGCGGTATTCCCTTTCACCTGATTCTCAGTCGATACTTTGCACACGCTTCCATTGGTATAAGGTTTCTCGTGACATCGGTGCTGGCGATTGGAGTATGGCTGATTAACTACTATGGCCTAATTGCTTGGTTACAGCCTGCACTTATCGGTGGGAACTGGATCATTGATCAAGTTCCTATTTTGATCGCCGTCATAACTCACCTTGTGTTTGGTTGGACGATTCTGTTATTTGATCATTGGGGAAGCTTCGTACCATCTACTCAGACCAGGCGGAATCCGTAATGCAAATATGTCGAATTAAGCCGGCAACTGCCGTATTCACAGCGCTATTGATAACCTGCAGCGCCGGGCAGCTAGGTTGTAGCGACTCTCAGGGTACGCCTGATATTGATACTTCCCGCGCATCTGAATTCGGTTTCCAGCAAAGTGTACGTACTTCGCAGATCGAAGAGGGCAAAGTTGCCTATCAGACTTTTTGTATAGGGTGTCATGGCGTGGATGGGGATGGTAATGGTGTATCTGCCAGGTTTTACCACCCGCGTCCCCGAAATTTCATCATCGCGCGCTTTAAGCTCAGCTCAACGCGTGCTGGGCAACTTCCTACAAACGAGGATATACGTCGTACTATTATTGGAGGCCTAAAGGGTAGTGCCATGCCCGGTTGGGATATGCTACCTGCGCGTACCGTGACGGCGTTGGTAGCCTACATCAAGACCTTTTCACCGAAGTGGCAAGAAAAATCACCTGCTTCAGCAATTCCTTTTGTCGATGATCCGTATCGCAGTCTTGAGGATAAATCAACTGCTATCGCGCGTGGTGAGGCGGTATTCCATGGATACGCGACCTGTTGGACGTGCCATCCAGCGTATGTATCCAAGCAGAAGATCAATGAATATCTGGTTGCTATGGAGAATCCAGCGCGCGATACCTTCAGAGATAATCTGTATCGATCGGTGGGCAAACCCGATGCTGGAGGCGAGATGATCTACCCCACCGATTTTAAGCGTGATTTTGTTCGTGCCGGTGCACAGGTGGAGGTACTCTATCGATCGATTTCTACCGGTATCACTGGTACTGCGATGCCTACTTGGGTTGATTCGATGGATGTAGCCAGCATTCATGATTCAAATGTCCAGTTGACCAGTTCCGCAGACCTTTGGGCGATGGCCTATTATGTCCAAAGTTTGGTACTCACGCGTCCGGCGCGTCTTGATCCTAATAACTTGGACATTCGACCGAGACCGCAAATAATATTACAGCCGGGAGAAGCGTTTGTACCGATCCTAGAAGATATTGATACTGGCGCGACTGATGAAGAATTCTCTGAGGATGACTAGATGACAACAGTTTCCCCAGCCATAGGCGAGGGTGTTTCCGGCATTTCGTCGGTACGCGATTTGGTAAATGAGAAGCTCGTGCTTTGGCATTTCATGGCATCGCTCACCTACGTAATGATAGCCATGCTAGCCGGATTTCTTTACGCGCTTCAATTACAGCAACTCTATCCATTTCCGGGGATAGAATTATTTTCGCCGGGTCGCTGGCGTATGGTACACACCAACGGTGTGGCATACGGCTTTATTGCAAACGCCTTTCTTGGTGCGCTGCATTGGGCGGTCCCGCGCCTTACGCTGCGTCGTGTACTGAGCGTGAAGTTGTCCTGGTTTATCTTTGCAGCTTGGCAGGTCGTTGTATTATCAACGGTCGTCGGATTATTGACTGGTTATGCCCAAGCAGTGGAGTGGGGCGAAACCCCGATTTTTATCGACCCCTTAGCCGTGGTGGGTCTGATTCTTGTCGCCATTAATTTTTTGACGCCAATTTTGAAATCCGAAGGGCCAATGTATGTGACGCTGTGGTATTTCATCGCTGCGTTTGTTTGGACCGTTCTTGTGTATGCCATGGGCAACTATATTCCGCAGTTTTTTGTTGGTGGCGTAGCCTCCGGTGCGATCGCTGGTTTGTTCATCCACGATCTAGTCGGTTTATTCGTGACACCTCTTGGTTGGGGGCTGATGTATTATTTCGTGCCTATTATACTAAAAAAACCAATTTGGAGTCACGGTCTTTCGCTGGTGGGTTTTTGGGGGTTAGCCTTTTTCTACCCACTCAATGGCATTCACCACTTCTTGTATAGCCCGATCCCTATGTTCCTTCAATACGGCGCTGTGATAGCGACCATCGCAGTTGAGTTGGTGGTGACTACGGTCGTTGTGAACTTTTTCATGACTTTACGCCATCGCGGCGACGCCCTGCGCACCAATTTGGCTATTCGCTGGTTCTATATTGGCATGGTGTTTTATTTTATGACTTGTTTGCAGTGCGCTTTTCAGGTTTCGCTTACATTCCAGAAGATCATTCACTTTACCGACTGGGTAGTCGGCCATTCGCATCTGGTGATGTTTGGCGTATTTGGATTTTGGATTTTGGGCATGATGGTACACCTTTTACCCCGCCTTCTTGGTGCTACGGGTTGGTATCGTTCGTCGTGGAACGAGTGGCATTTTTGGCTGACGGGTATCAGTATGTTGGTCATGTTTTTTGATCTTATGATCGCCGGTTTGGTACAAGGTTTTATGTGGAAAGATTTAGCCGTATGGGAAGCAACGCTTACCGCTTCCGCACCGTTTTGGTTAATTCGTACATTTAGTGGGGTAGCCATTATCGTAGGGCAGTTTTTCTTTATCTCTAATATCTTGATGACCGCCGTGTATAAGCGCCCGGCAGAACCGTCAACGGAACCGGTTGATACGAGCGCCATCGACCCAGTTGTAGCCACATGATGATTGATAAGCATGGCGTGACAGAATTGGACTGTTCTAAAGAGGCATGTAGCATCAATGTTTGAATCGAAATCCGGTATATTCTTAATTGCGGGACTCTTTTTCTTTGCCCTCTCTTTTGTGGTGATGGGTTTACTACCGTGGCTGATGTATATCGATGAACCCGAGCAGACGATGGAGGATCTGGTAGCTGACGGTGTTATTCACGAATTCGTTGATCTTGCCGAGCGTTTCCCCGATCGCTTCGCAAAATATTTTCCAGATGGTGTAACACGTACATCATTCGCAGCAGCGTTGAAACGCGGGCATGAGATTTATGTAGCGGAGGCCTGTTGGCACTGTCATACTCAGCAAATTAGGCCTGTCTCGGGTGAGGATTTGCGATGGGGACCGGTATCACACGCCCGCGAGTATCAAAATGTGCTTCAGCGTCCCGTTCTTTTTGGGACGCGACGCGTTGGACCGGATCTGATTCGTGAAGGTGCTCGTCATGGCAACGACTGGCATATTGCACATTTTCACACCCCGGTCAGTGTTGTGCCAACGTCGGTCATGCCGAGATACTCGTGGTTTTACGACGAGGATGATTATCCCAACCGAGATGGGATGTCTATCATAACTTATGTACAGTGGCTAGGCAGTTGGCTGGCGGAGTATCCGTATTACCGTGGTGAAGGTCCGGCTGGTGTCGAACTTGGTGCCACAGATATAATAACCGACGCTATGGTGACACCATGAAAGAGTCTAATCAACAAAGCGAACATATTTCATCGCAAACCGACCAAACTAACGCGGCGCCGTCACGCACTAAGCATTGGATTATCTTGTTGATGACCGTGGGGATCCTCGTTCCGGGTGGCTATGGGTTTATCAATAAGCTGGTTGAGTTTTTCAAAACACTTCAAATGGAAACAGGGGGTAAGTTCACGATCATACCTATCCTCAATTACTTAATCGTCGCTTGCGGGATGACTTGTTTGCTCATCTGGGCCATTGCACACGGCATGTTTCGAGATATTGAAGGTCCCAAATACACCATGCTAAACAGAGAAATGGAACTGGAGCGATTAGACGAAGCAACCGGAGTCGACCATCATGGCTGATTCACCAAATACGGAGCCTAAGCAAGATCGTCGCTATCACACCTATACCACGCATCGCATTCCCTGGTATATTCGCGTGATGTGGTTGTGCTTTTGGATTGGTATGATTTGGTACATCGTTACGTATGCCATACCTATGGCTAAAAACTATTTTTAGTTTTTGACTTTCCCCATCGAACAAGGGGCTTTTGCCCGCACGAACTTCCGGAGTGCAACGCGTGACGATATGTCAGAGCTTGTGGCTGTTTTTATTTTGGGCTTATTGAGTTCCGCTCACTGCGTAGGCATGTGCGGGGGCTTTGCCGCAGCGATCTCCGCTACCGGGCAGCCTATCTGGCCAATGCTTGCTCGACAGTTAATCTACAGTGCCGGGCGCCTTTCGACCTATGCGTTCCTCGGGGCAGTTGGAGGAGCCGCTGGTCTATACGTGGCGCAATTCAACACCTCATTAGTTAATGTGCAACGTACCTTTTCTATCTTGGCTGGCGTGATGATGATCTTGATTGGTGCATCCGTGCTCGGTTTACTGCGGCTATCATTTTTATCCAAACTCGGTCTCGAAACGCTATTTGCTCCCATGTTTCGTCAGTTTCTTAACGCTCGAAGCGTGGGTGGGTTTTTCCTCGCAGGTTTAGCCAATGGCTTTCTTCCATGCGGATTGGTCTACGCTTTCCTGGCAAAAGCGGTTGCCGGTGCTAGCGTGGGTTACGGTGCGGCCATTATGTTGGCATTTGGCTTGGGTACGGTTCCAGCTATGGTAGCTATCGGATGTGGTAGCGCGCTGCTGAGTCGTACCGTGCGTCACCGAGTCTATCAATTTGCGGCATGTATGGTGATTGTTGTGGGTGTCGTGACGATTAGCCGAGCTATACCCCACAGTGGTGAAGAAGATTGTTGCGATGACATAGCGGCTTCGATGGCAGACGTAGAACCGCCGTCGAGATAGTATACCCCCGCTTACTTATTATTTCGTGGAGACCGGTGCATGGATAGATGTGGACATTCGTTTGTCAGTACGATTTCTGCGTACAAGGGGGGCTGACGCATGCTGAAGTACCTGACGATGCGTAGACTTGTTTTCTGTAATGAGTTGATTGAACAAGTCAGCTAATTCTTTTGCGCGATGCTTTCGATCGTAAAAGGACACGGTATGTGCAGTATCATTGGATTGGTCAGACGTGGTAATCATCAGGCTATGCAATGCCGATGCGATGCCTTCTACGTCATCAACACGACAAGATGTAAACGAAACCTTTGCCCGACGCAGAATGTCGATCGAAGGGTGACGATTCGATACGTTGGCTAGGATAGGCTTTTGCATGGCTAGATATTCATAGAGTTTGTTGGGGATTTGCAAATCCGAACCGTCGCCGACGGAACCAATCATAGCTAGCGCATCACTTCCGGCCATATATCCAAGCGATTCAGCATGGCTCTTTGTGCCGACGACCTCAACTAGGGAATCGACACCGATCTCCTTTGCGATGGCCATGAGAGATTTACCGTTGTAGCACGCATGGCCGACTAGCGTCAATTTGAATTTTTGGGCAAGATGCGGGGTGCGACGAATCAGGGCATGGATTGCTTTAAGTAGGGCATGTGGTGATCGTGGACCATAAAATTGCCCACTATGAACGAGTGAAAATATCTCAGGGGCTACAGTATGGATGGGGGTAACGCGTTTCACGATGTCCGCATCAAATCCGTTGAGAATCGTTACACATTTATCTTGTATGGCTGGATAGCGACGACACAAATTTTCTCGGGCTGTCGGTGTGTTGACGACAATACGATCTGCATAATGTAGAACGGCTCTTTCCATGCGCGCTTCAATGTGACGGTGGAGAAGAAAATTACGACGTAGGTATGGATTGCCACACCACGGATCTCGGAAATCAGCTACCCACGGAAGATGCGTTCGATGTTTGAGTTTAAGCGCGATAAGATGCGCACTAGCATAAGGTGATGTCGAATAAATCAGATCGATAGGGCAGTCCGTGATAACCTGTTTACTTGCGTGCAGTGCCGGTCGAATCCAACCACTACGCGAGTCCGGAAGATGCAGTAACCCCGTAACCCAATCCTTCGTGCTGCGAAATTTTGATTGAGCAGAGGCCGCAATATTATCCTGACTTGTTGAAAGCTTACGCGAACGATCCGCGCGTATTTTCAACGCATGTTTGAGCGTAACCACTCGATCTTCCCACGCGACACGCTGTATATCGATACCGGTGGGAACTTCATGAATAAGGCTTTCGTCAACAGGTTCATGGATGGGATCCGAGGTGATGACACTAGCTGACCATCCTAGTTGTGCTAGATGCCTGACGAAACCAACCGTGCGATGGGTGCCGCTACGATTGATGGGTGGAAAAGCATAAGCGATACACAAAAAACGCCGCGTGGGTGTCGGGTATGGATGTGAAGTGGGTGGTGACATCACCTGTTACGCATTGGCCCGCGTTGCACGAATCGTGTCTCTGCCTGATAAATACGTTTCCATTCTCAGCTTATATCGTTCCTGATCTTTCCATCGTTGCCAGGAACCGACGACATAGCCTGCACAGTTACCCAGCGTGATGATCCACATGATGAGCATAGTTAACAAGTAAGCTTCCAGACGATGGGTGTCCATGGCAATAGCCCACGCTTTTCGATGATGGGCATAGATAAAGAAATACGTAAAGCATGCGGCCAAGACAACTATGGCCCAGATTGTCCATATAGAAGCAACGGCCAACAGGGCCATACCGACTACGTTACGGATACTGTATAGATACCCGGCAGCATCGATTTGTGTGTGTCCACGTCCCGTCCCGTAATTGTAGAATTGACGAGCAACCGCACGTAAGCTTGTTCGTGGCCGCCAATCCACAATGGCATCGCTCGCGAATTCAAAATGCCCACCCAAAGCGCGAATCTTATGATCGAACAGTGTGTCTTCGGAATAACCAATCCACTCCGGCCAGCCTCCACTGCGATGCCACAATGATTTCGTAAACGCCATCGATCGAGCGGAAGGATTAAATGTTACTGGATCGATCGGTTCCAGTGCGCCGCGCATCGTCGCCAGGCCGACAACACGTTCCAACAGTGTTTGTGAATGTACTTTATAATGCCCTGCCACAGCCTCGACATTGTCATCTTCTTCGAATGGTTGTATTAAGTTTGCGAGCCATTGAGGGCGTGCTTTACATCCGGCATCTATCGATGCAATCACGGTCGAGCGCGCTGCACGAGCGCCGATGTTTCGTCCACCGGCAATGTTAACACCACCGGTTGTCATCATGCGCATTTGAGGCAATGAGGTGAGAAACTGGCGGATAACCGGTATCGTGGCGTCGATGGATCCGCCGTCAACAATGATGATTTCGTCAGGTTGGCGCGTCTGAGACGCTAGCGAACTTAATACCGTAGCACAGCCTTGGGGGTCGTTACGTACCGTAAGTACGACACTGACGGTAACACGCCGGCAGTTCTTGCCTACGTGGGATTTCGATGTTTTACTTGAGGTGTGATGCAACATGTTTGGATAATCTCTACGTTGAGTGACCGACGCTGCCGGGACGAATAGCTACGATACGTGCCATATCGGAAAGTATTCGACGTAGAATAAGCAGATTATCGGGCGATCTGTAGCGTCTAACATGAGGGAGTAACATAGAATCGGCATTTCTCTCCGGAAGAAAGCACTAACGGATGCTATTGTCGAGAAAGCTCGCACCGTTGATGTTGAGTATTTTATGTGCTTGCGTGAATTTGGTGCGTTGTAGCTACCTTGAGTCGCTGCATGTTGCGAAGAAGTGATCGCCATACCAGACGTCCGCCACGCCATAGGTGAGCGACGCTCCGCCACCCTATGTGTCGATATGGGTAGATTTTCGCTAAATGCCTTCCTGTTGGAAGGAGGAAATTGCGGGCATAGCCGAGTCGAAATCGTATCCCCGGCGTAGTTAATAAATCTACCGTCAGGTGTCCGATAGGGTGGTTGGCATCACGTGGGGCTTGCCAAAGCACCAGGCGATCTTTCCAACTCGTGTTCATTCCAGCTAAGCTATCTCGAAAAGATGTCGGCACGAACGGGCCCCAAGTAGACTCGGCCACACTGATTGCCCACCGTACCGGTGCGACAAGATGCCAGCTCTTGGCACGGCTCAACACGAGTGACCAATCCATCTGCCGGCCAAAGACCTCGCACCATCGTTTCACATCATATAGCCACATAAGCCTGGAACAATCATGAAACGCGGCATGGGCCGCCAGGTGAATCAGCATCGTCTCTGCACAGGGGATGACAGCTTTAGCTTGACCAATCTCAACACGGCGTGCGTCTTCCCAGAATTGATCTTCGTGTAGTAATGGGGCATATCGAGTGGGCCGAAAAGGTCTCACATGAACATCAAGCCGGATAGGATTCGGTCCAGCAGAGATAAATTCCAACTCATAGTAATACGTAGGGAAGTGGTCTTCGCGCACGAGGTCCATACCTTTTATGCATCCTAGTTGCTTAAGCAGCGAGGTAGCGGCTTCAACATCTCGCGCTTTCAGTAGTAGGTCCACATCGCTCATGGGGCGAAGGTCCGGTCGATCATATACCTGTCCCAGCAACGCCGCTCCTTTGAGCAACATCACGTCGATACCCGCTTGGTTGAACCCTGTAAGAATCGTCTCAAGTTTGCTATGTAGATTCAGATTATGCGTGGCTACGCGAAGGGATGATTGTTTCAATAAATGATCACAGCCTGGCGGGATGTTACGTTTCGATCGTTTGGCATGATCCAGCACCAAACCTGCAAACTTCGTAGCCAATGCCTCTTGCGTAAGCTGTTGCCACTGCACATCGGTGGTTGATTGGTGGACGGCATCAATCCCCGTTAGCCATCGCTTCATGAGCGTATATTGGTGCATTGTCAATAAATGGCCTTTCAAGGACATGAATACATCCCCCGTCAACCGTATCCATTAAGCGCTTTTTGCTTGCCTCATTTGCCTGCGTAGAACCAGATCATCAATAAGATCGCAACTCTGATGAATATCGCCGGTTACTAATCTGTGGCACGTTACATCACGGATCATTCCGGACAATACATCAAGTGGTATCGACGCACAGCCAAGCAGGTTAAAACACACTTTATGAAGTTCAAACACCGCTTCCGCGCGATGCATAGGGATCAATTGTGGTGGAGCGTTCTCGATGTATCGTGGGAAAATCACGTGACGAATAGGGCAAGTTGTCCCCAGCGCATCACTACGAAGATCGAGTGGACGTACGTAACGGACGTACCCTTTCGCACCTTTGAGATAGTGTCCCCTCCCGTGAAACGGTACACCGAGAGATTCGATAACTTCGTAACCCGGTTTTTTGATACAAATCGCGCGGGGATAAGGATGTAGTACACACGAATGTATATCGATCAAGGCGAATTCGTCACTCAAATACTTCCAGCCGCGAGAAAGCAAAGCTGTGGATAATGTTGATTTTCCGCTTCCTGAATGAGCGGCAAAAATCACACCTTGGTTTTCCATTTGCATCGTTGCGGCATGTAGTTGTAGGAGGTTTGGTATCAGTCGAGGTAGTTGCCAATTGACGCACCACTCCACACACGGAAACAATTCTCCCTTGCGCGCAGGTTCAAACTGTAGTCGGCCATTGACGGATACATCATATCTTGGACGGTGTCGCAAGGTAAATGGCTTGGGCTTGACTTCGATTTCGATTGTCGGGTTGGGACGCTTATCTATACATGCATATCCATAGAGAGAATCATACATGTCCGCGATGTTACGCACGGTGGTGCGCAGCGTTACAGGCACGACGCCGATTTGATAATGGCTTTCGATAGTCTTACGCGATAACATACACTTAAACCCGTTATTATATTTATTCTTCGATGACGAGTTGTAAGTCCTTCAAGTCCTTAACAACTCTTTCCACATGGGCAAGCGCCTCGTCGTAGTCTACACAAAAAGAATCGTACATTCGATGGGCTACTTCGTAGACCTGCCGATGAGGTTCGCATGCTTCCCAAATCGCTAGCGCTGTTTCATTGAAGTGATGCGTGTTAGCTGTGACCGCATCATATACCAACGCCTCACCATCTATATAACGAATGGTTAGATCATCACGTTTGCGCGGCATCCTTACGGTCGGCTGATTGCGCTGAAACGTATGATGTTCTTGCAGCATATGAAAGCATCCCTGCTACGATCTAAGGTAGATGATCCATCGTGACATTGGCCTGGGCGGTCATCTCTTGTGCGATGGTCTTCCAAAAAACTTCACTATTTAGACATAAGGTAGGCACACGCCGACCGTTAAGATAAGCTACTGGAGCATCTTCAATACCGAGTTGTTTAGCCAGTGCCATATCTGATTCAATCTTGCCGACAACCTCCGGGGCATTCATACGAGTAAGCAGGGCTTGTTGATTTAGCCCAATTGATTTGGCCATTTGTGCAATATCCGCGCGAGTGTGATGGCGTTGATTTACCAGTAGTTCCTGACGTAAGGCAGAAAATGCTCGAAATCCTCCCTCCTCGTAGGCTGCCACAGCCGCCAAGCAAGATAAGCTTTCATCGGTAGTATCTGATTGAGTTAGAGTTGTCGTAGATACGGCCCCTTGTGGTATATGAACGGGCAGATGTCTGAAATCTACGTTGATGCGATGACCGAAAGCTTCTCGGATGTGACCGCCGAGTGTCGCTTCAAAGCATCGTGATGCCCGATTGTCATAGTTCGTAAAAACGGTGAGTTGCGGCTTGTTGTCGTTGGTTACAGAAGCCGAGATCCGATCTTTAGTGGCTTCTTTAATGACGGGGTTTACTGGTTGGGCATAGAATTCTCGAAGTACATACGAGGGGTCTTCCTTAAATGCGTTCGTTAGCTTTTCAAGCACGGCATGCCTACGCCAAAAATCTCGGGCGATGATCGTGGTATCGTAGTATAACCAACAGCCGAAACCGACAAAAGCAATCGAAACACCAGCCATCAATGGCGACAAACCGTACGTTGCCATCTGGCGATTGGGCGAAGCACTTCGACCGAATCCTGATGAGCGAATCAGACTATGTCGTAGCCATACGGTTGAAGTTAGTATGATAGCATTCAGGAAATGTACAATGATGCAATCCATGCACCATCCCGACCTATGCTTAGCCATGATGATGATCCAAAAAATCGAAGCGAGTATGGCACACGATTGTACAATGAACGTGATCTTCCATTGATACCCTGTCCAATGTGCAGCGGAAGGTTGTAACATAAACCAAAGAATAATCGCCATGAAATAAAGAAAGCCTATAAGCGAAGTAGGAATCAGTATGCGACGGTTGCCTAGGAGTAAATCAAACGACCCCCAACGGCTTGCGGTTGTAGCGCCGCATGGTGATGCAGAGGTAGGTGCTGTCACGCAGGGCATGGCCAGTAGTGTGTCGTTGCTCGTGTCAACCTGCCAACCACCGTCATGAACTTTTACAAGTGAGCCACATATCCAAACGCCAATACCTGCCGAGATGAAGATGATGAGTGATATATATTTGGCCTTGCGAAGCTGATTGGAAAAAGAAAAATCGCTTTTCCAAGTTTGTAATTCAGTATTGTTTCCGTTCATGACCTGTTCACTGAAACAGTCACGCTAATGCGTCGTAATGTATTGACAAACATTGTCTGGTTAATCCGAGTGTCAAATGCTACATATCTTGGCAATGCTGAATATACTGATTATGCCTAAACCTAAGTGCATACATTACCCACACAATTTAATCCGTTACAGCATGGTTCAAGCGTTGCACCACCGCATGCTTGCCCGGCGGGATAGCAACTCTGCACATAGGCCATTGCATCTTGAGCGAAAAATGTTGAGATTACCGGCGCGATAAAAGCGAGTTTGATGCCTGCGCGTACTACATCCCGGCGGCTGTGAGGTTGGGCAGATGCTGAGCTTGTTGCCGGCAGCATGTTGTCCGGTAGACCTTGAAGGTCGATATCTCTCATCATAGAGGCACCATCTTTCATACACCCAAGACCGTAGTACTATCGGAGCGTCCTTGGGGATAGTGAAGTTATCGGGGGTATACATCCAACAGAAAACCAGACAGGAAATGCATCCCAAAGCCACCACTCTGGCCGGGGCTAGTGCTTCGTCACAGCTAAGAATTCGGGTGGCATGGGTAAGTCCCGATGTATCCCGACTATACGTCGGGATACATCGGGGCTTACCCGTGTAGCTTCGGTGGCCACCACGGGCAAAAAAAGCCTTGCCCATGCCACCCTCGATGAACCCGAAAAATAAGCTGTGACACAGTACTAGTGGTTGTTTAGGCTATTGGCCATGGCGGTCAACCGCTACAGACCACACGGTGAATTAGCGGACGTTTGAAAAGCCTCTCGTAAACGTAGGCCAAAATACTAATCAGGCTACCATGGTGAACGTTTGTCCCATAGTCACCAAACTAGGGACATCCATCCGGGAGTGAGAATGGGTAAGGTGAAAACTGAAAGGACAGTACGGCGGATAAAATATCCGAACTATTAGTTATAGCATTGGTGGTCTGAGGATCTATATCCACTACAGGAACCCCAGGAGCGGCAGGGTCAAGTTGAAATGCTTTG
Source organism: Planctomycetota bacterium (assembly GCA_024276605.1). Taxonomy (GTDB): domain Bacteria; phylum Planctomycetota; class Phycisphaerae; order UBA1845; family UBA1845; genus JAJRPG01. Next base: position 44,387 of record JAJRWX010000052.1, read on the forward strand.
ATAATCGCGAGGATGTCGTTGGTTGTTACCAATGAATCCGAGGGAGACCATTCTTGGATAACTGGGTCAAACGAGCCAACCACGTCGCCGTATAACCGCCCATCGGAGGGGATAGAAGTTGTGGTTAAGATTAGACCGTCTGAGTAGACAAACCCGTCCAACGATGATTGCACGGTGTAGGAATTGCCAGGAGACAAAATGCAATCAGACACGAAACATACAGGGTCCGTCCATACACGAAAATCCGGACTATCCTGTAATAGAAAAATATTTTCATCGATTTGTGTTTGGCTTCGTCCAATAGCCGTAACGTATTTGGGTGAGGCGAGACCGCCCGGACCTTGGTGTGTCACCCGCAAGGCGGAAGGTGAAGTTCCATTAGTCGTTGGGTCGAAAGCCAAGTATCTATTATATTGCAGTTGACCTGTGATAGGTAAAGCGGGGGTTGCGGGTGTGACACCACCAATAGCCGCTGAGACGTCCAAGACGAAAAGACCTCCCGTGCCGTCTCCCACGAGTACCCTTCCGCTGGGTAGCATCGGATAAACGCCCCAAGCACCGGAAAAACCGGGGTTGTCATTAAAAGGATAGGTGTCAAAGAAGCCAACCTCAGTCACATTATTGACATCGGATATGTCAAAAATACGTAGACCTGATGAGTAATTTGCTTCATAGAGAAAATCACCACGCACCATCATGTTGTGATCTATCGACGGTAGTCCACTCGTAAAAGAAGTGACAAACTGAGGATTATTTAGATCCTGTACGTCAACGACATAGGTTGTCGTAGTCGTCACATCAGGGTCATTATTTTCATCAGCTTCATCCCCAATGAAAACGTAACGACGATCCTCACTTAGCCATCCTTGGTGACAGTACGTTGTATTAGGATAAATGATCGATCCCATGGTGAACATATTGCTTTTATTCGTGACGTCGGCAATCACCAAGCCATCGTTTTCAGCAAAACAAAAGGCAATTTCACGACCTGCGTAAGTACCCGTTGTGTAGGTGACTATTTCGGCATCGTGGCAACGTACGCCGGGAGGCCCCGACCAACTTCCCGCGATGACCGGATTGATGGGATCGCTTGTGTCAAGCGCCACCAATCCTCTACCGCCGTTGATGTTAGGTAGCGTCAAGTATAAAAAACCACTAGCAGGGTTATAAGCAATGTTATGAGACGTTTGCATGTTCACACCGAGATTGGTTCTTTTCACGAACTGAACCACGCCGTTGTCTATGTTCGTCAAATCGAAAATTTCCAATCCCTGTCCGGTCGACTCAATCACGTTGTAACAGTATTCGCCGTGCACTTTCATATCACGCCACACCGAATTAGGCCCTCTGATGGCGCCGATAATGACCGGATTGACCGGATTGGTGATCTCGACAAAACCGACTGCATTTGTGAGACCGATGATACCGTACTCTCGACCGGATGGCGATACATATCCCCATGCCTCATTCGCGGATGTGGCACCTTGACCAAAGGCGTCGGGCGTAATCTGGCTTAACAAAACAACACCCGAAGAAGAAAACCCATTGCTAGAGCGAGACAATGCCGCATGGCTGTCGCTGGCTAATGGCTTGTTATCAACTTGAATGTTGAGGGTGCGTAGTGTATCAGGTGGGGGAACTGCTTTAGCGGGATTCGTAGCAGAACATAAAACCACAACGCCAACTACAACTCTCGCACCGATAAGCTTGTAACCGTTCATACCTAATGTTTCCTTGATTGGGCCCCGGGAAGATGCTCATAGTCTGAGGCCATTCCGGCTAAACCCAGATGACCATGGCACCATTATTCCCTCTGCATTTATGATTGTACCAAAAAAGTGTATTTTTCCCAGTATAATCCATCCCGCAACGTCACCCTCGTTGATTAGTGTATAACTGGCATATCATGCAATAAGCCCGAAATAAAGCGATTTCTTGCCAATCTGTATCGCTAAAGGCCTATAAGATGCGGCAACTATTTACAAAATACCTCATCGAACGTTGGGCAAATACAGGACTTTTCACCGATTTTTTACAGGGGCACTCTACGTGTATTGTTTTATGAAGGGAGCATCCGCTGGAGATAAAATCAATGAACAGCGAGAAAGACAAAGTAGAAGCGGGAATATTTGATGATTCAATGCCACCATTCATGGTGAGACACACGAAGCGGCATCGGCGAAGGGATAAGGCTGTGATGTAAAAGCGTCTACCACCGATTGGAGGTCAAGACTATCGATGACGCCGTCAGGCACCTCCGGCGCTAAATCAAGACGATCCGCTCCGGCTGACAATGGATTCATGGTGACACCATGAAGAACAGCCAGGATGTCCCAAACATCTACCTTATCATCTGCTGGCAACCAAATGGGTAAGTCAACAAGCAGTTTACCCGTAACATCACCCCACGTTTGTATGCCATCAGCCACCCCCGAAGTTGGAATAGTCAGTGGGTCCGCGAAAAAATAGTTGTCGCTAGTGGCGAACACCTGATAGGTGGTCGCCGGAATGATCTCACAGTCTCCTGCTTCTACGATGAAATTGGGCCATGCAATGGGTGGATCAGGGGGAGCCTGCACTATTTCTGAAATGCCTCGCTCATCAGGTGGACCAACCCACCCAACAACTTCCGGTGGGCCGTCGTTGATGAATCTGCGTACCTGATAGTTGCCGGCTGCTGCGCCGAAATTGTTGATAAAACTGATGTATCGATTTTTTTTGGTGCCGCTAGGAAACAAAGGTTGAGTCGGTGGAGCAGGCAGGTTCAGTAGGGGGGAGATGTCCAAGACGAAAAATCCATTTTGCATATCTGAAACCAGGACCATGCCATCCCCGAAACCGGCATATACGCCCCAGGCTCCCCTAAAGAGGGTGCCATCGCTAGCAGCGAAAGTGTCATAGAAGCCAGCTTCGAAAATTGAAACTACATTACTGACATCCAACACACGCATGCCGCTAGTGTAATTGGCTTGAAAAAGATATCGCCCAACGGCCATCATGTTGTGATCGATAGCATTATTAGACAGGATGGCATTGTAGGAACTAGTGAGAAAGGGTTGGTGTAAGTTCTGGATATTCACCACGTAGGTACGCGTAGACTGAAGGCCCAGGTTTGGATCTGATTCGTCCATTTCGTCCCCCACAAAGAGATGACGCCGGTCGCTGCTGATCCACCCTTGATGTGTATAACGCCAGGAGAAATTTGTGAGCGTACTCATCGTGAACATATTGTTCTTATCAGTGACATCGCCAATAATGAGTCCATCATCTTCGGCGAAGCAAAACGCAATTTCACGTCCTGCATATATCCCCTCGTCATAGTTGACGATAAGTGCATCGTGACATCGCACACCCGTGCCCGTGTTCCAAAATCCCGCAATCACCGGGTTGGCCGGGTCACTCGTAGGGTCTACCACGACTAACCCAATACCACTGTTGATGTTTGGAATACATAGATAGAAGAACCCGCTGTCCGGATTGTAGGCGATATTGGGAGCGCTAAAAAAAAAGCCGCCCAGTGTCGTTTCATTCGCTAATTGGACAACACCATTGTCTATGTCAGACATATCAACGATCTGAATTCCTAAGCCGTTTTGTTGTCTGACGATATAACAAAAGTGTCCGTGCACTTTCATGTCACGCCATATGGACGCGCCGCCCCGAATCCTGCCAATGATGACAGGGTTATCAGGATCTGTAACCTCGACGAAAACAACGCGATTGAACAACGCGACGATGGCGTACCGACGACCACTTGGTGACACGTAGGCCCAGAGGTCATTCGGGTCTGTGTTGCCGTCCGCCCCAAACGCACAGCGCGGGAGTTGAGCACGCAACAAAACATTATTGGAAGTGTAAGTGCCTGGTACGCATTCCGCTGACGAATTGAATGCTTCGTTAGAATTATTAGCCATGTCGGGGTTTATCATCTCAGAGTAAAAATCCGGGGCTGGTAGTGCCAGACTCATAGGCGAAAAAGAAAAGACGACGATATACGCAGCCAATATTAGGCTGGAGACATTTGTTTGAATTGTCTGCATAGTAACCCCTTGTAATGACCACAGCTTGGCTGGACTAGGTGTTACATCGATTAGCCAATCAACTCCGGAGTAAATATTCTCCCAAATTGTGCGGGATGAGAACAACTAACTCTGCTCATCCTCTTTGGCCCCCTCTAGATCGACTCCACCCAAGAGCCATCCTACACTTTCAATCTCCCAGGTAAAACGAATTATTTCATTTTTTTGTATAAAAAACGACTATCTTGTACAGCCGACACACATTGCCAACTAATCAATACCGATGATCGGGTCATGACGTAGGAGTATAGGAGAGTGTGGATAAGCCCATTTAACCTTACTTTTATCGGTCATGTTTTTCTTTCTTAATTACCTATTTTGCGGTAGGCTAACTCGGGATGATGTGGTGGGTGAGGTGCACCATTACGCGATTTGTCGTTGCCGACATCAGGCATCTATAAGTTCGTCGGGTGGTTACGGTGCTGAAGTTGGTATGCCTATAGGTGTGAGACAACTTTTTTAGGGATATTGAAAGAGTTAAAACATGGATACACAAAAACGTACATTTAAGCTGGCCATCTTGATAGCAGTAACCTCATGGACATCCGTTAGTCTGGCTACGGAATTCAAGATCGATCCGGCTCATTCTGCAGTCATCTTCAAGATCAGGCATAGTGATGTAAACTATATCTGGGGACGCTTTAATAAGGTGTCAGGAAGAATAATCACTGATCAATCACGGGATCCGAAAGAGTTTGATTTTCAAATCGAAGTCGCGGTAAGAAGCATCGACACAAACAATAAAAAACGAAATAAACATCTAAAAAGTAGTGAGTTTTTCAAAGCTACCAAACACAAGATCATTTCGTTCAAAACCAATAAAGTAAAAAAGCTTGAAAACGGGCAGCTTGAATTGTATGGCACGCTTAACATGCTGAACGTTAAAAAAGATATAGTAGTGTTATTTAATATTAGTCCGACCAAAGTAGAAGGGCTGGTGTTCCGACTTGGTGGCGATGCCACGTTTACTGTTAAACGGAGCGACTTCGGCCTGGGGAGTAATGCGAAAGGTATTGCGGATGAAGTCACGATCATGGTCAGCTTGGAAGCGAAATACAAAATGATCCCTATGGGTTAGTTGGTCCACTCTTGTCACCGTTTGGATGGTTGGTTTGTGAAGCAACGAAAAGTATTTCTTGAAACAATGGGTTGTCAAATGAACGTGCTCGATAGCGAGCTTGTCCTGGGACAACTGCGCAAAATAGGTTACGCGCCTACCTCGGAAATTAATTCAGCAGAGGTTGTTCTATTTAACACCTGTAGCGTTCGTGATCACGCAGAGCAGAAAGTATTATCTCGACTCGGCGCATTAAGAAAACGCAAGCAAGCAGATCATCGCATGGTGGTTGGTGTGATTGGCTGTATGGCCGAGAGAGACCCCGATGGCATCTTTTCAAAAATGCCCCATGTAGACCTGATATGTGGTCCCGGCGAGCTTAACAAAATTCCAGCGCTGATTCAGGATGTACAAGCAGGGCGACATCGTGTCATGGCCTTGGCTCAGTCACAATCTCGTAAAAGTACGCCCATCGATCGGGCGTTGGAATTTGATACGGTTGAAGCATTGGACTTATCTCGTAGCCCCCAGGCAGGTGATGATATCCTCCAATCTTATATTCGCGTGCAGCGAGGCTGTGATAAATTCTGCACTTTTTGCGTCGTACCGTTCACACGCGGTCCCGAGCGAAGCCGGCCTGCTGGGCAAATCGTCGACGAAGCCAAGATGTTAGCCGATCGCGGCGCGAAGGAGATTACGCTTCTAGGTCAAACGGTGAATAGTTACATCAATCAGGATGATAGCCATCCGGTACGCTTTGCATCGCTCTTGGAACGAGTAGCCGCCGTGGACGGTATTGAACGCGTGCGTTTTGTCACCAGTTACCCCGGTGATTTTACGGATGATATTCTCCAGGCTATGCGTGATATTCCTCAAGTGTGCGAGTATCTGCATCTTCCGGTGCAGAGTGGGAGCGATGCCGTACTAAAACGTATGCGTCGGCAATATACGGTGAACCAATATGTGGACCTGATTGATCGCGCGCGCGAGATAGTTCCGGGATTGACTATCGCCAGCGATTTTATCGTCGGGTTTTGCGGCGAGACCGAGCAGGAGCATGAAGCTTCGTTAGCTTTACTTGATCGTTGTCGTTTCAAAAATGTGTTCGTTTTTAAGTACTCCCCACGCCCCGATACCGTAGCTGAAAAGCGCAACCAAGATGACGTGGATGATCTAACCAAACGCCGTCGGAACCAGGAGATGCTGCATCGTCAAGATGCCATTGCTACGACAGCCAATGCCGGTTTTGTAGGTCGTGAAGTCGATGTGTTTGTCGTGGGATATAGCAAGGCTGCCTTGAAAGCCCAGGAGGCGGAACAATCACGGGGTGAGGAAGTCTCTTGGCGACAGTCCGATCAATTAGTAGGTAGAACGCGCGGCGATCATATTGTGGTATTCAAAGGGACGGGCGACTGCATAGGAAAGTTCGCGCGCATTAAAATTGGCGCAGCAACGGGACTGACCTTACATGGGGATGTACAATCCCTAGCCCCATCGCCTGCCACAAAATCTGAAGATCATTTCCCACTTCTAGCTGAAATAGATTCGCGTATATCGAAATCAGAAATATCGCTTACAGTGCTATAACCCAGTAGGTAGAACGATTCCGGCGAAGGTAATAATCGTAATGGGAAACTCAGCACGTTGGTTCCAGTTAGGCAATCCGTTACGTCAAAGCCGAAATCGTCACTGCCATGGAACCAACTTGTCTGAAATAAACAAATGATCGCACATGCCATTTTTTCGCTACATCGATGCATCAGCTACCTTTCTTCATGTTCTAGGTGAAGAGTGCTACACATGGCGGCCAAAATTTTGGGCTTTAACTTGCGTGGTGCCGGAATTCGTTGCTAAGGCGTCAACCAGCTCAGCCTTATTTATCAAACCATACAAATCAGCGTTGGTCCTGGGGTTGTTACCGCAATATGATGTGACGTAGCACTAAGAAAATTCCTCATCTTCAAGGTTAGTTAATGCATTGGACAGGGTGATATTTTGGGATATATTCAGTATGCTAATGTGTAGTGACATGATTATTTTGGCCGGATGCGTAAGGTAGGGTGGTATGACTTCAACTTTGGATACGACAGTGCTCGATCAGGCGCCGGTAGCCGTCATTGAGAAAACAAAGCCACGCCGGCAACCTCCATATCACGTGATCCTGTTGGATGATGATGACCACACCTACGTTTATGTTATTAGCATGCTACGCAAACTGTTTGGCTGTTCTGAGGAGAAGGCGTTTCAGTTAGCCTATGAAGTAGACCACGCCGGCCAGGTTGTTGTTGACACAACTACCTTAGAGCGAGCCGAATTCAAACGTGACCAGGTGCACGCTTTTGGGCGAGATTGGCGTATTGATCGATGTCAGGGAAGCATGTCCGCCACCATTCGCCCGGCATTGGACTAATGTTTGCGGATAGTAGTTGGTGCGTATCCGCTGTGCACCATAGGGCGTATACCGTCGTTCCCAAGTAGATCATCGTTCTCGCGTATGCGTGAACCCAGTTTCATATTGTACGCACGTTGGACCACAGTTGGATTCCCACCTTCGTGGGGATGACAGAGTACGCGGGACTGCCCGATTGCGGGAATGATAAAGTAAACTGGAACGCCTGAGTGCGCGAGAATGACAGGATGGCACTACTGGAGGGGTAGCTCCTACACCGAGTGAATCAGGTGAAAAGGATCGCGGTTTGTATATCCAAATCCGAGCCGAAAGCGCAAGCACCCGGTGTCTTCGGATGGTTACACACGCCTCGGTATGTCTTTGGGTTGCGCTGTCTGATCGTGCGACGGACATGGTCAGAGCACCACGGCGCAAGCCTGGTGACACGGCGTGTGGCATGCCCAAGCTGAAAGTGCGGGCATGTCGGCGGCGGGTAGCCCACCTCGTTTTCGGCGGGTGGCCCATCTCGTTTTCGAGGTGGGGGAGTCGATGATGGCGGGTGAATCACATCATGAAAGAAAGAGAATTGCTATCATCGACTCCCCCATGTCCAAAAAGAAGGACCTGGGACACACAGTCATGCGTTTGTCCGCAGGCTGGCGCGGGTGCCCCATCCTTTGCCTACTGGCAAAGGGTGGGGGAAGGATGTTGCGTGCAATGATCGTGACACTTGTGATGCCTTACGACACAAGATCCGTCCCCCACCCTGCGGGAGTACCCGAAGAATGGGGCACCCAGCCATGCCACACGCTGCATATCATCGACTCCCCCAGGTCCAAAAAGAAGGACCTGGGACACCCAGTCGAAGACACGGGTCGCTGGCGCTTGCCGCTCGGATTGGCACAGATCGTCATTCCCGCGAAGGCTGGCGCGGTTCGGTTAAGGAGAACTCATCTATAAAAAGAACTTGTTCTTGGCTTGTGGTCAATCATCTACCATCGGACAATGCAAAGCATGGAAGCTGAATCAACACATCCTGTTGCGACCGCGTGCGCGGTGTTGGATGCCGATGGGCCTATCGCCCGCAGTTTATCCAATTATGAGCAACGTCCTCAGCAAATTCAGATGGCTGGTGCTGTCGAGGCGGCTTTTCAGCAGGAGCATCATATGCTCATCGAAGCCGGTACGGGGGTTGGTAAGAGTTTCGCCTATCTGATCCCGGCTATTCAATGTGCGCTTCGCACCGGGCGTCGTGTGGTGGTTAGTACGCACACCATTGCCCTACAAGAACAATTGATCGACAAGGACATTCCATTTCTCAAACGCATTATGCCCCGCGACTTCACAGCAGAATTAGTCAAAGGCCGGGCCAACTATTTAGGTCTGCGCAGGCTCGCACGGGCCAGCACACGACATGAAACACTGTTTCCGACCAAAAGTCATCTAGCTTCGCTGTGGGAGATAGAAGACTGGGCGTATAAAACAAAGGACGGTTCTCTTTCGGATCTTGAGCAAGAGCCGAATTTCGCCGTATGGGATCGGGTTCGTAGTGACTCCGACGATTGCCTGGGGCGAAAGTGTGAGACGTATGACACCTGCTTTTACCAACGCATGCGCCGGCGGGCGATCAAAGCGAATCTGCTGGTAGTTAATCACGCGATGTTATTCTCTGATATTGCACTGCGGAAACAAGGGGCCTCTATTCTACCCGACTATGACTATGTTGTTCTGGATGAAGGGCATACCGTAGAAAGTGTAGCCGCTGATCATTTGGGAAGCTCCGTCTCAACCGCTCAGATCAACTATTTACTCAATGCACTGTGTCACGAGAAGACCGGGAAGGGGACTCTCTTTGGCCCGGATGCGGTACCGGTGATCGAAGAGGTTGAGCGATGTCGCCACCTGTTGGATGAATACCATGACCTGATTCTCTCCTGGGTCGATGCTCAGCCGTCCTTTTCAGGTCGCGTACGTAAAGCGATCCTTGTAGATCAACCCTTAACGGGTGGTTTGATGAGAGTTTATTCGGCGCTGCGTAAGTGGCGTGAGGGTATGGATGACGAAGAAAAGAAAATGGAAATCATGTCGATGATGAATCGCTGTACGACCTTAGCCGAGTCGATTGACAATTGGCATAAGCACGAATCACCCTCCTGGGTCTATTGGATTGACGTGCGCAGAGACCGCCGCATCCGTATCACTTTAGCTGCTCGGCCAATCGACATCGGACCCGAACTCCGCGTAGGATTGTTCGACGCCATGCGTAGCGTAGTGCTCACGTCAGCGACCATGACCACTTCCAACAGTACACCTTTCGCCTATATATCCCATCGATTGGGCCTGGAGGATACACCATCCGTTCAGCTTGGTAGCCCGTTTAATTATCGCGAGCAGGTAGTCGCTTACGTTGAATCCAACATGCCCGACCCGGGCAATGCGCCATTATTTCTACCGGCTGTGTGTGAAAAACTGGAGCAGTATCTATCGCACAGTGCGGGTCGGGCGTTCGTGTTATTTACCAGCTATGCCATGCTCAATGAATGTGCTGAAAAGATGCAGCGCTACTGCCTATTGCAGCAGATGACCCTTTTGGTGCAGGGGCAAGGATTATCGCGCTCGACTATGCTTGATCGATTTCGTCAAGAGGATCGTAGCGTGCTGTTTGGAACGGATACCTTTTGGGCCGGGGTGGATGTGCCGGGCGAATCGCTGAGTAATGTGATGATTGTGAAGCTGCCATTTGCCTCACCGTCTCAGCCAACCGTTGAAGCGCGGATCGAACGCATCCGCGAGCAGGGTGGTAATCCGTTTATGGATTATCAAGTGCCTGAAGCCGTCCTGAAGTTTAAGCAGGGTATCGGCCGTCTGATTCGATCCCGCACGGATCGCGGCATTGTGGTAATCCTTGACCCACGAATTAGCCGCAAGCCCTACGGCAAACAGTTCCTAGCCGCACTACCTGATTGCGAAGTTGTGGTGGTGAAAAATGCTGACGATAGGCCTTTCTCAAAGTAATGCGTCATAATGCCACGAATGATGGGTGGTCTGTGTTCCGATGTACGTACCTGTTGAGCGGTTTCGCATTGGAATCAGAGCCGGTAGCGCCAGCGCCCGGTGTCTTCGGATCCACACACACGCCGCGAAAGGTCTACGTGATTGCGGCGCGAGTGGCGTCCAAAAAGACACGGGTCGCTGGCGCTCGCCGCTCGGATTTTACTGACAAAACGGGCAGGCCCTACGTTCCGGGTCTTGACCGCTACACAATCATAGAGCTTGCTCCACCGGCTTTTTTTCAGCATTTGATCGATCCATCATTTCACGTATATAAGTTTAGTTGATATCACCAGCTGGAAGAATTTGGACAGTACGGTACACTCGCCCCATCGTCCCTCCAACGATGGGTGGTGGGTGATATAACGCCGGTAGCTCAGTTGGATAGAGCATCGGATTTCTAATCCGACGGTCGTGGGTTCGAGTCCCGCCCGGCGTAGTTTATCACGTGAATTTGGGAGTCGTTTGCCCGTGTTGTTCCGGTGGTTACCACGGGCAAAAAAAACCTTGCCCATGCCACCCGTGGCTATTGCGGATTCACAATTGGTGGGAGGGTGCCCAGGTAGAAGGATTCGATGGGGGGGATTTTGCCTTCTTGAAGCAGGTATCTGTCGTCCTTTATGAAATCATCTCCAGCGCGATGGCCGAATTGGTCAATGATCCATCCTGCACTTGCGGGTTGGTTGCTGATGATTGTGGTGTATTCGAGATTCAAAGACACATGACCACCATCATCCATGTGTGGTGGTGGTAGATACAATTGTATATGCCCAATATTGGTTGTATCTTTCACAGGTAACAAGCATTTATACCAGGCAGGCTCAACGCATTGTGTCTCGCTGTCCGTGCATAAGTACATGCGGTTCCAGTCACCCAATGTCGGCTGAAACGCGAATACGACAAGCGGCTTTCCAAGATGTGCTCCCCCCGATATATCAGGATGCCCACGTTCCCGCCAGGGGTGGGTATCGTGAAGGGCAGCTAGCACAAGCAGGTTAGGTTGTTGGAGGAAGTAAGCTGTTCGTATGGCACCATCATGCCAGGTTTGGTGCAACCTGTCTCCCGCCGCGGAATAAACACGAATAGCCCGGCGCGAATAGTCGTGGGCGAACTGTACGAGGATTTCCTTCCCCTCGAATTCAGGATAAATGTCCATAGGCCAGACATTACTAGGGTGGAACTCAATTTCTCTGAGCGTACGAGTCGGATCATCTGGAAGATCGTCCTCGTACATACGATCGCACCAAAGTGGCGCATCATATTCTCGTTGTCCAATGTCGTAAGCGCAAAGCTCGCCGCTATGTGGTCCGCCATCATCTCTGTTATATAGAATCATCGCGAGTTTGGTTGCTTTTCCATCCAAGACAGCGTCCATGCTTTCCCCACCAATCCCGATCGCCGGTGCAACTGGTTTCCAAGTATGTAGTATGGCCCCGTTCAGCGCTATGAGTTGCACTTCCTTGTTCTCATGGCCTACTTCCACGCGCCAAGGGGTACGTCTGGTGTATTCGACGGCGGCGATCGATCCGCCGACGATCCCGAGGGCAATAAGCACTGCGAACAGGCTTGTTGTGGCGATCGGGTGACGAAGAAACCATCCCGTCATACGCGTCCACACAGTTGGTGGTTTCGCTTCGATGGGTTCGCGTGAAAGGAAGCGATGTAAGTCTCGGCTAAGGTCTGCGACCGATTGATACCGATGTTCGCGATCTTTTTCCAGTGCCTTGAGCAAGATCAAATCGATATCGCCGCGTAGCGAGCGTCGATAACCGCTAGGACGGGCCGGAAGTTCCTCGCAGATCACCCGCGCGGCGTGCGCGATCGTTGTTTTTGAAACATCGTAGGGCATCTGCTCGCACAGCAGTTCATAGAGCACGATGCCGAGTGAGTAGACGTCGCTTCGTACGTCCAGCCCGAGCGGGTCAGCCTGACACTGTTCGGGACTCATATATTGCAGTGTGCCGATCAGTTGACCGACATCCGTCCGCATGGTGGTAACCGCGACATCCGAGTCCGTGGACCTTGCGACGCCGAAGTCGATGACTTTCACGTGCCCTTCGCCGTCCACGAGAATGTTACCCGGTTTGAGGTCGCGGTGGATGATGCCTTTCTGGTGGCCATGTTGTACCGCGCCGCAGACATGAATCATCAATTCGAGTCGCTGTTTGATCGAAAGTTTCTTGTGTTCGGCGTAACGCGAGATCGGTAGTGCGTCGGCGATGTACTCCATGACGAAGTAGGGCATTTTGTCGTGCGTGCCGGATTCGTAGATTTGGGCGATGTGCGGGTGACTTAAGCGGGCGAGAATCTGCGTCTCGAAGACGAAGCGCCGCTTGGCTGACTGCGACCAACTCCACGCGGCGAGTACCTTGACAGCTACGGTTCGATCGGGATTTTTCTGGCGGGCCTGGTACACTGTGCCCATCCCGCCCGAGGCGATTACGCCGGTGATCTCAAATCTTCCCACGGACTTACCGACCAGAGGATCAGGGTCATGGGAGGAAACCGGTAGGATTGAGCCTACTGGTAGGTTTGAGCCTACAGGTAGGTTTTCTTCTACATGTAGATTTACACCTACGTGTCGAGTGGGTTCGATAAAATCCTCTGCAGCTAAGCTGTGATGTTTGAGGAGTTCCGTAACCTCGCGTTGCAACTCCGCGTTTCCTTTGCATGCCTGTTCTACATAGTCGTCTCGCTCTTGCGGGGGGCGCGAAAGCGCCTCGTTGAAGATGGTGTGAATACGATCAAGGTCTAGCGCATTCATCGTCATTATCGCTTGTGTCGACGTCGGATAGCGTACGGTGTAGCCATGCTTTGGCAAACTGCCAGTCCTTGTTGATGGTGCGTGGTGATACCTCGAGGGCTGCGGCACATTCCACGATGGTCATGCAAGCGAAGTATCGAAACATGACGACCTCTGCTATTCGCTTGTTATGTTGTTCAAGTTCTATCAGCGCTTCGTGTACGGCGAGTACCTCCGTTGGATCCTGGTCGAACACCGGCGGATCTTTCAACTGCTCATGCGGCTGATCGTTGCCACGCTTCATCCGTCTTCTCTTACGTGCGTCATCCGTGCGTATATCGCGCATTGTTTTTGCGGCGGCGGAGAAAAAATGACGTCGATTCTCGAAAGTCGCGGCCCCAGAACCAAAGAGTCGGCAATAAGCCTCATTCACCAGAGCTGTCGGCTGTAATAACTGCCCAGGTGCCTCACGATTCATTTGTGCGCGAGCGATGGCGTGAAGTTCGTGATAAACCAGTTTCAGCAGCGTCTCACGAGCGGGGAGATCGTTCTCGTTAACCAAATGCAACAGCTTGGTGACCGTTTTTGGTTCAATCATGATAGGTGCTCGGACTTTAAGATGGGAAAACTTCGTATCCCTCCGTGTCCTTAGCATATCAAAATGGCTGATGTAATTCAAATAAATCTTTAACGCCTAAGTCTTGGCATCCCAGCGAGTTAGTGACACTTCCGGCAGGCTGAAAATCAGAGCCGCACGGCGCAAGCCTGCGGTCCCCCCACGTAATATGCCATTAGTGCTTTGTCATAACTGATGTGATGGATTAGTCATAACCGAGCCGCGCCCGTCACAGGCTGTCGAAATACTTGGCGCGCTTCTTGCTGGTTGATTTTTGTATACTATCGATCGGTGGTTTGTTAGCCATGGATGGTGTCTTATAGGGAAAGGAACCCAGGACATGAGTGGATTTCGCACGCCTGAGCAACCCCGTGGACAA
>JAJRWX010000053.1 GCA_024276605.1 Planctomycetota bacterium
CTAGTGCTGTGTCACAGCTAAGAATTCGGGTGGCATGGGTAAGTCCCGATGTATCCCGACGTAAAGTCGGGATACATCGGGACTTACCCGTGTAGTTCCGGAGGCCGACACGGGCAAAAAAAACGTTGCCCATGCCACCCTTGATGAACCCGAAAAATAAGCTGTGACACAGCACTAGGCGTCCGCAGCGTATCTGGCACTGGGTGCCCTATGTCCTGTTTTTTGGACATGGGGGAGTCGATCATAAATCGGTCGATGATCATACGTTTAAGTCATCTACCGCTTCGATGATCGTCTCCCCCACCTCGGAAACGAGATGGGCCACCATTTACTATTGCGGCAACATCTATTCCGTTTTCAGATCTTGCGGTTGTTGGGGTTGGTGGGTAATGGGTATAGCTGAACGCACGCAAACGACGACTTCCCCGACCCAGATGGGCCGATGAGAACGACGAGAGAGAGTTCGGGAATGTTAATGCTCGTTACCATCGATTCTTCACGACATCATATCCGCACTTGCCGCGTGGCGGACGAAGTGAAATATGTTAGAGGTAAAGCATTCTATCCCGCAAATCAAGCGTGATATGTGGCATTGGAGTCGATTTTCTTGACAATCGTGGCGAAATGGAGTATAGGAAAACTCGAAAGACACGGGAGATTCCGGTTATGGCTCGGTTTCCGAGCAATGAAGCGGAAGCGTTCGCGTTGGCCCAGGCGATGATAACCGGGCTGGTCGCTAACGTGGCGGATTATCCCTCGCCTCCGGTCGGCGGGTGTCGCTGATCCATGAGTTGCGTCTTTGAACCATGTGTGGTTCTGCCGTTCGGCACTGCTGACACTGGAGTGGCATGCGACACGATGTGGAGAAGTGTTGATGCGTCCCGAAGACATTCTTGAAATCCTACGATCCACGCCCTTTGAGCCGTTTCGAGTTTATCTGACGGATGGGGCAGTGTACGAGATTCGCCATCCCGACATGGCCATCGTTCAGAGGTCAAAGGTGATCGTGGCGGTCCCGGGTCCGGCGGAACCCGATGGGCCGGCAGAACGTACCGTAAATTGCGCATTGATTCACATTACGCGTACGGAACTGCTGAATGGCAAGAACGGACGCGGCTAGGCGCTTGTTTGAACAAGCTGATGAATTGGCGTCTAAGGCGAGGTCGTCGATCAGTATGATGGTGCATCAGGCGCGCACGCTCGAAGCCGTGTGTCAGGGCGATGGCTTGGTTTTCCTGGACTGGAAAGAGCCAGTGGACAACTGCAAAGCCGCTCTGCGGTCGGCAAGATCGAGCGCCGCGAGCGCCCCTCCAGCCCGTGGACGGATGCAGGCATGGCCATCGAGAGCGAAATCACGCTCTCGAATCAGGAGCGCGGCAAGGAATGGAAATACCGCGTCATCGCCGTAAACAAAGCCGGTCAGGGCCACCCCAGCAACACCGTGATGGCCGTGCTGTGAAATCGGAGAGTAACTACACAAGCGTTCGAAGGTGCGGGGAGTGAATCGAAGCAAGCCGACAATGTGCTTTGCGGTTGTGTTGACTGCCGTGGTTCCCGCTTGGGCATTGGGCACAACGTTCAACGTGCCGGGCGATTTCGCCACCATCCAAGCGTGCATCGACGCCGCCCAAGACGGCGATGAATGCGTTGTGGCACTGGGAACCTATCACGAGCTGATTGATTTTCTAGGCAAGGCGATCACGCTTCGCAGTTCGGACGGTCCGGAGGTGACCATCATCGACGCCGGACCGGTCGCGGACCCCGGCAGGGGCAGACCCGTAGTCCGCTGCGATACCGGCGAAGGCCCGGACACTGTCCTTGAAGGTTTCACAATCACCGGCGGAACGGGAAATACGGTCGGCTTTGGGACGTCGGTTGGCGGCGGAGTTTTCAACAACGGTAGCAGCCCGACGGTAACAGGCTGCGTGTTCAGCGGGAACATGGCGGGCGGCGGCGGCGGAATGTTCAACAACAACGCCAGTCCGACGGTGACCGACTGCATATTCACCGAAAACATGGCGATATCCAGCAACGGCGGCGGTATGTCGAATCTCGGTGGAAGCAGCCCGACGGTGACCAACTGTGTATTTATCGAAAACGCCGCAGCCTCCGGTGGTGGCGGGATGTACAACTTCAGCCTCAGCAACCCGACGGTCACCGACTGCACATTCAGCAGAAACTCGGGCGTCAACGGCGGTGGGATGTACAATCGTGTCTATAGCAGCCCGACGGTCACCGACTGCGCATTCAGCAACAACACGGCGCCGTCCGGAGACGGGGGCGGCATGGCCAACGAGCGTAGCAGCAACCCGACGGTCACCGACTGCACATTCAGCGGAAACTCGGGCTTCAACGGGGGTGGGATGTACAACCTCTTCAATAGCAATCCGACGGTAACCAACTGCATGTTCAGCGACAACACGGCTGGTTCGTTGGGTGGTGGGATGCACAACTTTAGCCTCAGCAACCCAACGGTGATCAACTGTACATTCAAGAGAAACTTGGCTACGGACTACGGCGGTGGGATGTATAACGTGGGAAGTGCCCCGACACTAGACAACTGCACGTTCAGCGAGAATTCGGCTATCGTCTCCGGTAGAGGGGGTGGGTTGTACAATATCAACAGTAGCCCTACCGTTACCGATTGCACGTTCAGCGGAAACTCGGCCAGTGGGTTCGATAGCAGGGGAGGCGGGATGTACAACCAGAGAGGCAGTAGCCCCACGGTGACTAACTGCACCTTTTCTGGCAACACCGCTGGCAACGGCGGAGGGATGTTTAGTACAAACGACGAGGTTCCTGGGGGGGCCTCAACAACCCCTGCGCTAAAAAACTGCGTTTTCTGGGACAACGCTCCAGATTCGATTGTAGATACGTTCGGGGCAGTAACGACAGTCAGTTACAGCAATGTGCAAGGCATGTGGCCTGGTACCGGCAATATCGACACCGACCCGCTCTTTCTCGATCCAAACGGAGCCGATAACACCGTCGGCACAGAGGATGACAACCTGCGTTTGTTGCCCGGCTCACCTTGTATTAACACCGGAGATTCTGCTTTGATTCCCGGACGAACCGCGACCGACCTTGATGGTCACGCGCGTGTGCTGTGCACGCGTGTTGACATGGGGGCGTACGAGTTTGGCATCGGGGATTTCAACTGCGATCAAATCGTTACGCTTACCGACTTCGCCGACTGGGACGGTTGCATGACCGGACCAGACGTTCAATCGATTTCACCTAGTTGCGAAGCGTTCGATTTCGAATTCGACGGCGACGTGGACCTGATCGATTGGGCAGGGTTTCAGAATGCTTTCACCGAGCCATAGGTCTCGCAGTTATCAACGCCAAAGAGATTCTGCAATTCGTCTCGAAGTCTGAATACTGTGCAGAAAGAGCGGACAACCTTTTCTCTTATAGTTCGTAAGTTGCGCTCCAGACGCGCGTCACGAACGTCAATACGTAACCGTGACATCGTACAAATGGGCGGCACCAGCAAGCTGGCTTTGCCGGGCTCGGGAAACCCGGCCTCACTAACCGGGCTAAGAGTGCGACCTCACCAGTCGCAACGATGCTACCAGCAAAAGCCGGATGCGTGGAGAAGCGCTTGTCGCGGATGCGTTCGAGCAACTCGTCGAAGTAGTCCGCCCCCAGCGTGCGCCCTTCCTTGAGTCGCTCGTCGTCCATCGTGAATCCCTTGACGACATACTCGCTCAAGCGCTCGGTCGCCCATCGCCGGAACTGCGTACCCCGGTGGGAGCGAACCCGATAGCCGACCGCGATCACCATGTCGAGGTTGTAGTGCTTCAGGCGGCGCTGCACCTGCCTGGTCCCCTCGGATCGAACTTGTAAGTAATCCTTACAAGATGCCTCCGCCTCAAGCTCGCCGTCCTCGTAGATGCTTTTCACATGGATGGTTACGTTCTGAGGCGTCGTCTGGAACAGCTCCGCCATCGCCGCCTGCGTCAGCCAAACCGTTTCGCCCTCAAGGCGCACGGACAGCCGGGTCGTACCGTCCTCCGTCTGGTACAGGATGATATCGGAGGCTGACGGCTCGTCGTTGGGTCGATTCTTCGTCATCGCCTTGCCTCCATATCAATCACGCCCATTTGCGTCGGCGATCCTCATCAGCCGTCGGGTAGAAAACGTGCGCCTTCCCGAACACCAGATCGAAGCTCTGGCAGCGATCCGGGGGCTTGTGCAGCAGATAACCCAGATCGGTGGCGGGCGTGCGGGTTGTCGAAATCGTCAGCAGCATGAATCACCATCATACGCCGAAACGTCGTTCAGCTCGTTCGGTCCGGGACATACAGTCGATTATCGCAGCGCATAGCGTGCTTGCAACTCGGAGTAGTGGGAATGCGATTAGTGCGCTGAGACCGCGTATTTGTGGTCGCTACGGGCATTCACGCTATTGGCCGGACTTCGACTCTGATCAAACTCTCACCCGGTTACTGACCACATCCATCTTGTCAGTCAAATCCGAGCGGTCATCCATGCTATATCAGTCGGAGCGGCTATATGGATGTCATCATCGTGTCCCCCACGTCTGAAGACATGGGCCACCAACCCACCACACACCTTCCCTACATTGCTATCGTATAGAATGCGGGGGCTACATAGTAGAGGCATGTCAACCTTCCGCCTTTAGGCGAAAGAACGACGGGTGCAAGACAAAGTTGGCGGGTGGATGGCATGGACAAACGCCGCACAATCGGGTTGTCGAATGCCCAATGGATGCTACGCGCGGCGTTTGCCCGTGCAGGGGCAACCGAGGAAAAGCACGGGCAAGCGTCGCCCCTACGCATTTATCATCCGATCCCTTCAACGCGACGCTTGTCCATGCCACCCAACTCAAGCCCGCCTAAACTGTCTTGCACCCAAGAACGACATGCCCTACGGCTGAACGTATCAGTAAAAAAACAAAGCAAGAAGCAGCAAATCGCCCCAAACGGCAGCGACACAAGTCCGACGGGCCAAGAATGCTGGATAACTACTGTTAGCTTCATCCTATGTTTTTTCGCTTTTACGCTCTGTATGTAGAGGATCGAAGTGCGTTTCAACATGCCCGCGCCTAGGGGCTTGGGCATGCCACCCTTCTAAAAAGAAAACCCGGACACCTTAACAGCGTCCGGGCTTTTTGTAGTTGTTTTGTGCGTTCATCAGCGCGACCACAATCAGGGTCGTCGATAAAAGATCAGCACTAATTGGCTAACTTGGCAAAAGCCAAACCTGTGCCATTCACATGCCAGCTATTTTCCGCTACGCCCGGTACGATGGAACCTCGGGGAATGAGATATATTTCCACACGGCGGTTTCGGCTACGATCCTGTGCACTTTTCCCTTTGGCTACGGGTCTAAACTCGCCACAACCCATCACGCCAATGCGCGCAGGGTTGTAGCCGTTTTTGCGGAGAATGTTAGCTACGGAAATTGCGCGATGGGATGATAAATGCCAGTTGGTCGGATGCTTGGCCTTGGTCGAGGCTCGAGCGATAGGCTGATCATCCGTATGTCCTGCGACGACAACTTCAAAATCGTTGGCGGCTGCAGATTTGATAATCTCGGTAAAACTTTTTAGTGAAGCCATTGAGTCTTTTCTTACCACATCGCTACCCAACGCAAAGAGAAGATCAGATTTCCAGCGAACGTTACCTTTGGCCGCGTTATAGGCTACCGCGCTGGGGTTTTCTTCCGCGAAGCGCTTCAAGGCTTCATCCAATGGCTGGGGTAAACGCGGGCCGACCACGGTGATGTCACCCATGTGGTTACCCATTTTTTCCAGTTCCGTTTGAGCCAAGCGGCGCATGTCATCGAGAAGTTCATTCTCACCGCGCAAGTTGGTGATGAGTTCATCTTTAGTTCTCAACTCACGCTCAAGCGAGGCGATGCGCGAACGCACCGCATCTTCATTATTGCGTAGATCGAACATCTCCTGTACGAGCTGTTCTTTCTCGGCACGCAATGTACGATTTTGACGTTGCGCAACTCGGTAATCACCGATCGATGCGCAACCACTTAACCCCACGACCATTCCACCCATTATCACCAAGCTCATCATCCATCCGCTGCGCATGTTGTGCCTCCTATGCTTCACCTAGAACAATTTCAATCCGTGTGCAGCGTCGAAACGTCAATAAACTACGGAAGCAACATACTTCCGGACACCACAGCTAAAAATAGAGTTTGCTCTAGCAGACCCTTATCAAATGTTCGACCGTGCAAGGCATCATCCGCGCGTTGCACCCTCGCTATGTGCGCCAATACCTTGTCATCATACCACTGCTGTCACCGCTCCTTGGCGACCTATGACAGTATCTCTACCGTGTGTGCTACTCATTTACAACTAATCAACAAACTAATGCACTGTCGCCGTTGAATCGAAGTGTGTCCTGCATCCCGAGATAAAATGGAACCTACACACGGGCTGCCAAAAATCATCACGGGTAAGCTATTGCTTACCCATGCCACCCATCAAATGACCAACGACTATGCACTAGTATAATGTAACGCATACCGCACCTATAGCCAATCAATTTTACCACGATCTTGTCATATAGAGGGAAAAAATAAGCGTACGAACCCAAGTGGAAACTGTGAGTTTCCTGTCAGATTCAACTATTCTTTCGTTTACTCACGAGAAATGTGATCCCGGCTGCGGCGATTCCGATACCAAGCGATGCGCCGGCGAAGATCATCAAGTTGTCAAAAACGGTCTGTAGCAAAGAAGGGACAACGCCACGGGCTAACCCCGCACCTGCAAGACCGGCTAGTAGCATAACGACTACAGAAACGATCATCGCAGCCGTCAAACCAGAAGAAAGTGGATCACTGGTGTACACCACTTCACGGACCACCGTACCCTTGGAAGCTGACGGGGCTTGCTCTTCCTCCGCTAGCTCAAATACTTCATCGTCGCCCTCTTCCAGGCGCTCTTCCATGCCGGCTTTGGTGTCCTCGCTCGGATCCGCACCCGCTCGATCATCTTCACCGGTATAAATTTCATCGAGTAATTCCGCCCCTAGCGAGGTGTCGTCACTTTCGCGGGTAAGTTCCATAATGCCGGACCCACTACCGCTACCGTCCATACCCAACCCGCCAATATCACTTACAGCTGTTTGGGCTAAGGGGTCCACCATTTCATCGAGATCGTCATCGTCGAATATATTGACTCCGGCTGAAGGAACCACCGTATCGCCTTTAGCGCCTGACCCACTTTTGGCAGCTGCGCTAGTGCCACCGGATGTGCCGCTCAGGTCTGTATCCGCCAAGCCCAATATATCGCCGCTATCGGAAGCGCTCATGAGATCGATGCCGGAATCTTCCACAGGTTCGAGCACTAACTCGCCGCTGGCAGATCCGCTAAAAGAGCCTGAAGAAGAATCGCCACTGCTAATACCTAACGTGACGGCAAGATCGTCCACATCCTGGACCTTATAATTGGTCTTATCGCCGTCTCGGAATTCTCTGAGTGAACCGTCGCGTACAAAGCCCTTCAATTCATCCTCAGTTTTGCCTAATTTCTCTGCGGCTTCCTTCGAAGTATAAAAATTATTAGCCATTGAATACTGACCCCAAACAAGCGGCGACTCGCCGCGTATCTCGATCTACGGCAGCTGACTCTCGCTGCTCTGAAGCCGATACTTACGCTGTTCTTCAATCATCTGCTCGACAATCTCAGGTGGCAAGTCGCAAATATTGTGGTTCTCCAAATACCGATCATATCGCCAGGTGCGTGAGGCAGCCAGCCGCATACAACCTTTTTGTGGCAGATACTCATACGTCCAGATGGTCATCGCGTCGACATCCACCATATACACACCGTAGGTTGATTTCGACAACTGCCCGGAAAAAGCAAAGACCCCGCGTGCGCCACCACTCGTGGTAGGCTGGGCAAAGGCCATGTTGTCCAGACGCATCCCACTCGGAGAGAACAACTGGGCGACAACCGCTATGGCGATGATACTCAATGCGGTGGCTATTACCCAATACACCGGATGCGGCGACTTCCGCACCCAGGGCGTTGGTGTTGGACAGTTCGTTTCTATTGGCAATGGTTGGTCCATTCCGCTATTCCAAAGGCAACCCCATCTACGTCTTGGCCTATCTCCGTTGATCCATTTAGTCAGCAGGCCAAGCCTTTCCCCTGTGAGATTATAGCAGACCTGCCCAGCGTTACAAGATTTATCATCCGAACTTAAATATAGAGTATGGTCAGGGATTTTGGCATCGGAAGGATGAAGCAGGCGTATCCTGCCTTTCTGCCAATGCCACAACATACACAAACCGAACGACGCCAATGAATAGCCATTCCCCCCATCACAACCAAGGAAAAGCACGGGCAAACGTCGCCCCTACGCCTCTTTTCATCCGTGATTACTTCAGCGCGACGCTTGTCCACGCCTCTCATCAAATGATAGCGACTATACATCAGATTATATACATACCAAAGCTGATACGCTTAACTTGCGGAATTGTTGGCAGTGCATTGCTAACGGCTTTGGTTAAATCATCTGACTTCGTCGTATACCCGGCTTTGACCGTCGCAGCAGAAATCTCGCGCGGGCTCATCGGCCTATTAGCTTTCTTCATAGCGTTGACAATGTAGTTTTTCAACGATCCTGATTTCGGACTACTACCTCGCGGTCGACCGACACGGCGATTTGTGGTGAAACCACCAAAGGCTTGAAGTGCCGTCGTAATGCCTTCGAGTGCATGGTCAATTTGCTCACGCCGATTCTCTAGATTACGACGATAGTTTTCCAGTTGCTGAACGATATCGTCCGACCCCATGGCGCTAAAACTCGTAGCTGACGATGGTGTGACTCTATTCTTAGAACCTTTCGGGCGACCCGGCCCGCGCCCTGAGGGTTTGGGGCTTTTACTACGCTGCCCCCCGATGGCATGGATGGCTTTCATATGCCGGGCTAAGTGTGCCGGCATGGAGAATTTGCGATTACATTTCGTACATCTAAGTTTTGTTCGAGCCATTTTAATCATTCTCTCATAAATTAACGGTGCATTCTTTTTCCTCAGCGGAAATCGACATCCGTACATTTGTTAGTAACTCAGTCAATCCGACCATAGTTAGTGCTACCGCCCTACTACGTTTGGTCGTTTTATTCAGGTAAGTAAACCAGGGGCATGGTAACACCAAGTCCAACTGGGGCGCGCGATGGACGCGAAACAGGTCGAGGATCGTAACGCCGAGACAGAAGGTTTGCAATGTCAGAGAAAATGAATGTATGAGGTAAATGTTTAAGTAGGTGAAACGTGGGAGGATGTTGGCTGGACAGTCTATAGAGAATAGGCTCAATGCTTGAACCACTACTGAAATTTAAGCCCGATAAAGTATTCTACGCAGGGGAATTTACTGGATTACCTGATTCGTTTTGGTCTTACTCAATATCATCTCATGTAGAACTACATCATATCATAGATATCATTGAATGCATGTATTTGTGAAACAATGCACACTATGGACTCGGTCAAGCTCTTTTCCGCCATACTACTCGGCTCGATCACACTTATCAGGGTAGTGTGATCGAAAGATTTATCGTCGTTTTTTGAATTAGATCACTAGTACTCCATCACGACTGATGTGACGGATTGGTCTTAACCGAGCCGCGACCGTCAGGCGGTTTCCGTGCTCGCGGGCGCTGGCTAAAGGTCCACTCCCTCACGATCGTGGCTCGGATTTGAGCGTAAAATCGCTACATACGTGAAACGACCGGGTTTCCGCCCGGTCCATAGTGACCGCTCAGGCGGCATTTTCAAAGCCCCTGGCGCGGACGCAGGCAGGGGTTGACAACCCAAACCAATAACCTAACATTTATCTAACATTATACTTGCCAGCTGGACGAAGGTATAGTAGCATCAGCGGGTAGATTGTTTTTTGGAACGGGTCGTGATTGTTTTTGTCACGGCTTAGGATTTCGATTTTTCGCTGCGTATGTAATATTTTAAGACGCGAGAAAATTCGAAAGCGATACATTAAGGATTCTAACGTGCAATTATTAGTAACCGGCAGCATTGGCATTGATACGGTGATTTCCCCCTATGGACAGGCAGATGGCGTACTCGGCGGCTCAGCTGTGTACTTTGCCTTTGCCGCGTGCCAATACGTCCCGGTCCGACTCGTGGGCGTGGTGGGTGATGATTTTCCAACTGATTTCCGACAGACCCTAGCGGCTAAAAACATCGACTTAGACGGTCTTGAAGAGCGAGCGGGTAGTAAGACCTTCCGCTGGACCGGCCAATATCAAGACGATGTCAACAAAAGGGATACACTCTCTGTTGATCTTAACGTCTTAGCTGAGCGTGGCCCGGCTGTGCCAGAGTCTTTCGCGGATAGCGACATTGTTTTTCTAGCTAACTCCCATCCCGCGTTGCAACGAGAACTGTTATCCAAGGTAACCAAGCCCAAGCTCGTCGTTTGCGATACGATGGACTTGTGGATCAATACCGAAAAAGATTCCTTGCTCGAAACCCTGCGCATGGTACACGGGTTAATTATCAACGACGCCGAAGCGCAGATGCTTACCGGCAAGTTGAATGTCATCGAAGCGGGTGAATCACTGCTATCGCTGGGGCCTAATTTTATCATTGTCAAAAAAGGTGAACACGGCGCTTTGCTCATCACAAGCGAAGGGCCGGTGGCTATCCCGGCCTTTCCATCTAAAGATGTGCGAGACCCCACCGGCGCAGGCGATAGTTTCGCCGGGGGCCTGTTGGGATATTTGGCTGAGCGAGGCCGATTCGATCGTGACGCGCTAAGTCGCGCTATGGTTCACGGTACAATTGCTGCGTCGTTTACCATTGAGGATTTTTCCTTACGGCGCGTAGAAAAATTAACGCGTGACGAGATCAATCAGCGTGTTGATGGATTTATCAACATGCTACAGTTTAACGATTAACAAGGCCGGTCCAGGCCATGTGCAGTAGCTTTGGCCGGTGATACGTAGTTGACTGTGAATGTGCGGCTTTTCATAGCTATCGAGTTGAACGAAGCGGTTCGCTTAGCCCTGACCCGCTTTCAAGATAAGCTGAAGCGCCGTTGTGAAGGTATTCGCTGGGTGCGCAGTGACCAGTTACACCTAACGATCAAATTTCTGGGTGACGTACCTGATAAGGAAATCGACCAAGTGACCCAAGCCATGACTATCGCCGCTCATCGTGCTCAGCCGTTTTGCATGACGATCGAGTCCAGTGGCTGCTATCCGCGAAGCGGTGCCCCGCGTGTTGTTTGGGCAGGTGTCACCGAAACGACACATGCGTTGGCCCGCTGCAAAGATGCGGTGGAAGCCGAGCTGGTGGAAGTGGGTTTCCCCCAATCGCATGGCACCTTTTCGCCGCACATAACGCTTGGTCGAATTAAACGAGACGCGTGGGCAGACAGGGTGCGAAAGACGATTGAATCGGCTGACTATGCCCCATTGTCTCAACCGGTTAACAAACTGGTATTAACATCGTCGGTGCTTTCGCCGCAAGGCCCGACGTATCGAACAGTCGCTTCGGCAGCGCTGTCTAAATCGCAAGGTTAACACATAACGAGGATGGTACTATGAGAGTCATCATGAACGACAAACAGGAAGAGAAACGACAGGAAGCGCTTGGTCGTGCGTTGCAACAAATCGAAAAGCAGTTCGGCAAAGGTGCTATTCTTCAAATGGATAAGATGGAGGCCGAGGTGGATGGCGTTTCCACGGGTACGCTCTCACTAGATCTCGCGCTAGGCGGCAAAGGCCTGCCGCGTGGCCGTATTATCGAAATGTACGGCCCGGAATCTTCCGGTAAAACAACGCTTGCGTTACACGTCGCCGCCGCAGCCCAAAAAGAGGGTGGCGTGTCGGCTATCGTTGACGCTGAGCATGCGCTCAATCCGGCGTGGGCGAAAAAGTGTGGCATTAACATCGAAAAATTGTTGGTCAGTCAGCCCGAGTCCGGCGAGGAAGCCCTTGAGATTACCGAGATGCTCGTACGCAGCGGTTCCGTCGATGTCATCATCGTCGACTCCGTAGCCGCCCTTATCCCGCGCGCGGAAATTGAAGGAAATATGGGCGACGCCCACGTTGCGCTACAAGCCAGGTTGATGAGCCAAGCGCTACGAAAACTTACCTCAGCCATCGGCAAATCCAAAACCATTGTCATTTTCATCAACCAGATTCGTATGAAGATCGGCGTCATGTTCGGCAATCCGGAAACCACGCCCGGTGGTCGAGCGCTGAAATTCTACGCTTCCGTTCGTCTGGACATTCGACGCATCGCTGCCATCAAAGACGGAGATGTGGTATCCGGCAATCGCGTGCGCACTAAAGTGGTCAAAAATAAAGTAGCCGCACCGTTCCGCGAAGCCGAGTTCGACATCATGTTTGATAGCGGCATCAGCGCTGAAGGAGATTTGATCGACTTAGCCGCAGCCGACGGCATTATCCACAAAAGCGGCTCATGGTTTGGCTATAAAGATATGCGACTGGGGCAGGGACGAGAAAACGCCAAGCAGTACCTGCTCGACAATCCGGAACTCTTTCAAGAAATCTACGCAGCTGTCGTTGAAAAACGACGTCCACCGGTACCATCAGACGAAAAGCCAGCCCAAGCAACATCGGCAGCAAAAACAGCAGCGGTTAAGCCCTCAACCAAGAAGGCCCAACCACTAAAACGCAAACGCGCGTAGCGGCTGTTTGAACAAAGAACGATCGTATGCACGTCATCGACTGGTTATTGCAGGATAATGCACCGGGTGTGCAGTACCAATGTTCGGACACACATGACCTGATGGGTGGCATGGGCAAGCAGTAGCTTGCCCGTATTGTTCCGGAAGTCGCCACGGGCAAAAAAAGCATTGCCCATGCCACCCATCATCCCATACCTGTCGGCGTGCCAGCACTCTGTAAAACTGATCTAAACCACGCCGCATAGCCATCCGACCAATAAGTATAGAAGTTATCAGGAAAATGACGGACCAACTGCGCGAAGGCGGTCATAGCCGTAGTCACGGAAAACGACTGTGAGACGAGGATCAAAATCAACGCAGCAAGACCTCCCGGCTACTATTACCGTCGTCGGCCCACCAACCTCCGCGATAGGGGGCATGGCCACTGTGATCCGTCAAATGGCTGATCTTGATTTTGGTCAGCCATATCACGTCCAACTATTCGAGACGACACACAGTATTGGATCGACTGAATCGTGGACCTCTCGTGTGCGTCGCCATCTAGGCCGTCTATTAGCTTTACGTCGCACGTTGCGAGCGAGTCAATCACCCATTGTCCACATTCACACTTGTAGCGGTTTTTCGTTTTTTCGATCCATGATGGATATGCTGATAGCCCAGCGTGCGGGTTCTCATGCGGTGTTACATATTCACGGCGCATCGTTTGATGAGTTCTATGCGCATCTAGGTTTTCTAAGACGGAGCCTGGTAAGATGGTCATTGGCGAAGGCGGATGCAGTGATTGCGTTATCTGCCGCCTGGCAGGATTGCCTATCTCGCATGTCGCCATATGCGAAAATACACGTCATTGAAAACGCGGTCGAAATACCGGTTAAAAATTGTCCCACCCAACGCAAAGGCCCCTGTCGACTACTATTATTAGCCCGCATGGACCATTGGAAGGGCATCGATGATCTGCTATGCGCCTGTGAACGTTTGCATAACGAAGACATTCCATTTGAACTTGTGCTAGCCGGTCCAGCAGGAAGTGCGGGCGACGCGCAAACATTACAGCAAAAGATTACCACAGTCGGATTATCTGGCGTGGTGCGCTATGTGGGTGAAGTTCGTGGTGATAAGAAGGCAGAATTACTGAATTGGGCGGATGTTTATGTCGTGGCCAGCCACCATGAAGGCCTGCCCATTTCCCTGCTGGAAGCATTCGCCCACAAGTTAGCTGTGGTGGCGACAACCGTCGGCGCGATTCCTGAGATCATCACGAATCGTGTTCACGGCCTACTTGTCCCGCCGCACGACCCCACACAACTCTATGCCGCATTACAGGACATGATTACCCAACCGGAGCGACGTGAATTTATCGCAGAGCAAGGACATGGCATGGCCCGTAAGCGATTTAGCTTGAAGCGATTTGCAAACCAGTTGGTTACGCTATATGACGGACTCTGCGGTTATCCGATTGTCATTCACGAATCGTCGTCCGCACAAACAACGATTTTTCCAGGTCTCAACAAACCTCCACATGCATCAACCGACGCCCCTAACACAAGTTCTTATTAGCGATAACATCTGGAAGTGGCGGGTGGCCGGGTGGCCCATGTCCTTTGGACGTGGGGGAAACGATGATATACGGAAAGTGTCGTGTATGTGACACTATCCTAAGTGCGCACAATAACAAGCCATCAAACCAATCGTTGCCTACAGCTTGTCCTCGTTAAGACGGTTCAACGTCAGCACCGCAGGAGGACTCCAGTGCTTCGCTGCCGCTGGCGGTGTTGATGTGGTCTGCCCGCGGCGCTACCTTGCGATAGCCCAGGTAGTGGATAAGTTCAAAAACTTCCGACCATGTGGGGAATGGGCGTTCGTTAATGCGCTTATATTCGTCGATGGTCATGATGAACTCGAGTAGTTCACCGGTTATTTCACCTTCTTCAGCGGCCTTGCGTACTTCACCGCGACGACGACCAGGCCCACGGCGACGATCCATCCCTGATCGCCGATCTACGGCAGCCCGGGTTTTTCGATTACCGGACCTACGGTCTGTTTCGGTTGATTCTCGTAAGTCCGCTGCGATTTCGGTTTGTGTTTGAGACATACGTCTGCATCGGTTTACACACGGGACTACTTGACCGTAGCTTTTAGCTATGATCGTTCGCCAAGTCGCCACACAATCCTTGAGACTTGCCATAGGGTGGATTTTCGGACGCTGACTCGGTGAATAAAAAAGTTTACCCCCGTTTACATCCCAACGGACAGTGGCAATGGAATTGGCTGATGATGGAAGGCTGTATTGAACAGCTTCGCGGTTGACGGGATATCCCATCGACTCAACAGCAAAATATCCGCCACGAAAACCAAAAGACATAATGCAAGCGAAAACACACCGTCCATCAGCCGTAAACGGTTAGTTGAGTTCTTAGTTCGCCGAATCAAACTAATCCTCTTCTAAGACGAGGCGTTGGAAGTTTTATTTGCCTGGGCTTGAAGTTCGGCGAGCATGAGTACGTGATGCAGAGCAATATCCGATACGATGTTAGATGCGCTGGGCGTATCCGAAAGCCGTTGTCCCGCGGCTTCGTACAAGCGTACGAGTTTTTGTTGATAGTCAACGATACGCGGTAGTACTTGGGCAAGGTCAACAAAATGTAAATCGCCCGTCGTGGCATCGGGGTTACGCATACCGGGCGTCGCGCCTAATGAGGAGACGACGTCGGCCAGGCGAGCGGCATTGCTACGATGTTGCATCGCCAACTTTCTGACTAACGGCTCTTCCGCTTGAGAAAGACCGGAAACAAATGTTGTGGACTCGATTGCGCGAATAGCCAGGCCTTGTAGTTCGAGACCTATGAGTTCATTAAGTATGTCGGTTGCGAGATTGTCCGTCATCGTTGCACGTTTTCAATCGGCTGTGTAGCGGAAGCGTCTACGACGGCTGTCTCCTCTACGGTTGCGTGAAATATGTTGCGCGTGAATCGGTCGCTCGTTGTTTTCAGTGGTTGGGCGAATACAAACATCACCAGTAGGGCTACTGCACAAAAGTTGACTAACGCCATGCCGCCTAGCGGGAATGCGACCACTGGTTGGCCATCCTCGCGTAGTGCCATCTTAACGACAATGCGCATGTAATAATACAAGCTGATTAGGGTATTGAAAACCGCGACAATCACCAAGAACCAGCCAAGCGTACTGCCCAGTTGACCTAGTGCAATAAGTATCCACCATTTACCAATGAACCCGGCGAACGGCGGTAGGCCCACCAATGACACAAGGCAAATGATCATAGGGATAGCCAACATGGGCGCACGTCGTAACAACCCGGTAAATGATGAAAGATTGTCGTTGCCCGTGTCCCACACAATCATGGCTACTACGCCGAAGGCACCGAGGTTCATGAACATGTAAATGGCAATGTAAGTCAGCAATGCGCTGATACCGCCTTGGCTGTCAGCACTATGTGGATGTACGAAAATCGCGACAGCCATCAACATATACCCGGCGTGCGCGATCGAAGAATACGCCAGGAGTCGCTTGGCGCTAGTTTGAACATAGGCGGCGAAATTGCCCACCGTACAGGTGATCGCAGCCATGATGCCAATACCCCATGCCAGCGGCGATAATATACCGATCGCCTCAGGCGCAGCAATTCCGGCGCAGAAAACCATAACCAAGCGTGCCAACAGAATGAGAGCTGCGGCTTTGCTGGCTACACTAAGCCAAGTCGTAACTTCGACTTTCGCACCCTCAAAAGCATCCGGACACCAGAAGTGGAAAGGAACAGCGGATACCTTAAAACCGATACCAGCCAATACGCACATGAGCGCCACCAGCGTGATCACGAGATCATGGCCTGAGGCGAGCGACTGAATACAGTAGTGAGCTACACCGGCTACGCTTAAGCTGCCGCTGAGTCCGTAGAGCAAGCTAATGCCGTAGAGCATGATAGCAGCGCTGATAGCCCCGAAGATCAGATACTTCAAGGAAGCTTCCGCACCGCGTCGATCTCGTTTGTCAAAGCCCACCATCGCGTAACTGGGTAGCGAGGCGGTTTCGATGGCCAGGGCGATCATCAGCAGATTACTGGTACTGACCATCAGGGCCATGCCCACGGCACTTCCGATGAGCAAAATGAAAAACTCCGGTGCGTTTTCTTCGCTATCACTGGAGCCCATCCACCACAACCAAGTGACCCCGCCCATAAACACCAATAAAATAAGTTGGAACGCGATCGAAAGATTGTCCACCAGCAGCAAACCCTCCCCCGGTTGGGTCGATAGTCCACTGGCTCCGCCGCTAGCTACTTCCCCAGCCACGCGCAGGGCTAAAATAAAGCTTGCTATGATGCCCAACACGGCGACTGTGCCAATAGTCTTTGCCGACCTTCCGACAATAATCGGGCAAGCAACCACGGCTAACATGGTACAGATCAGCGTTAACATGGGCGAAAAGAGGAATAAATGTCGCGTCACATCAACTCCGGCCCAGGCATCAGATTGTGCAAGCATGATGGTCACGCCATTGGCATCCTACGAGAAATAATTATGAACCTTAACATGGTCTATATCGTTACCGGGTCACACTGATCGCATTCGTTACATGTGCAAGTACCAAATCCAGTGTGCCGTTCGTGAAGTCGAAAACTGTTTGCATGGGGAAAATGCCCAACGCCAAGGCTAAAATCGCAAAGGGGACGAGAATGAAAATCTCTCGACCGCTGACGTCTGAATAGTTGGCGTATTCCTCTTTTTCCTTGCCAAGATATACCCGGCGAACGAGCCAAAGAATATAACCTGCGGTGAGTATCACACTCGCAGCCGAAATGATAGCCAGCGGATACGCCCACGGATATTTTGATCCCGCATCAAAGGTACCCAACAATACCCAAATTTCTCCGATGAATCCGCACAAACCCGGCAGACCCAGCGAAGCGAAGAAACCAATCGTCGCCATCGTGCCGTATTTGGGCATGGTCATCCATAGTCCGCCAAAGCGATTGATTTCACGATGATGCGCACGGTCGTAGATGACGCCGACCAAGAAGAAGCACATGGGTGAGCTAATACCGTGGGCGATCATCTGAAACATCGCTCCTTGGAACCCGGCTTCGGTCATCACCGCAATACCGAGTAGCACGAAACCCATATGAGACACCGAGCTGTAGGCCACGAGTCTCTTAAAATCACTCTGAGCCATGGCGCAGAGAGCACCGTAAATAATGCTGACTACACCAATCACGGCGAGGGCATAAGCCCAATACTCCGCCCCGGTGGGAAAAATTGGATAACACAAGCGAAGGAAACCATATCCACCCATCTTCAAGAGTACACCGGCTAGGATCATGCTGACCGGCGTTGGTGCTTGTACGTGTGCATCGGGTAACCAGGTATGAAACGGCACGATCGGAAGCTTGATGGCAAAACCGATGAACAGGAACATGAACATAAGCGGTGCGAACTTCATGCTCAGAAACTGTGTTGCCGGTGAGGCGAAGTAGGATTGAATCGTGTCGTTGGTGGCTAATTCGATGAGATCAAACGTACCGTGCGTCAATGTGACGTCCGTGCGATAGCCGCTGACAATCTCGCCGCCGGCCTGGGCAATGGCATCGCCGCTATAGAAGTACATGGCAATCAGGGCTACAAGCATGAGCACGGAGCCGGCTAATGTGAACAGGAAAAACTTGATCGCTGCGTACTCGCGTCGTTCGCCACCCCACACACCGATAAGAAAATACATCGGTAGAAGCATAACTTCCCAGAAAATGTAAAACAAAAAGAAATCCAGCGAGACGAAGACGCCGAGCATACCGGTTTCAAGCAGTAGAAAAAGAATGAAGTAAGCGCGAATGCCCTTATTGATTTTCCATTGCTCCATATTCCAACTGGCCAGGCAGGCCAAAAAACTTACCAGGGTAGTCAAAATAAGTAGCGGAAAGCCCAGACCGTCAATGCCGAGGAAATACTCAATGGTGATACTTTCACCCGTGATCCAAGGTAGTCGCGTCACATGGTGCAGCGTCCCGTAGGTGCTGCCGAATACCTCCGTGCTAGAACCACCGGTTTCGCTGCCAAAGTAAATACCAAAAAGCGTCAACGAAAGGAGAAACGTTACGAGCGAAGCCAGGACCGCAATGCTGCGTATTAACGGCTTAGGCGCAACCAAACAAAGTAGTGCGCCAATCGCAGGGAGAAATACTATGAGTGTTAAAATGTTCATCGTTACATCGATTCTTTCAAGCTAAATCAATTAAGACCTATCGAGTTACGGGTTCTACTCCGAACAGTTACACGGCCTCATACGTTATGGGGCAAGCATCGCCACCGTCTGCTCCGGTGATGCGACACCCCAATAGGCCAACATCAACACGACGATAATCGTTACACCGCCAACTGCGAATAATACATAATTTCGAATGCGTCCGGTTTGCGAGCGGCGCATCGCATCACCCACATTGATAGCTGTATCAGCCATACCATTATAAATACCATCCACACCGTGTTGATCCAAGACCAATCCCGAAAACGCAGCCAAGCGCTCCGTGAGCTTAGCTAGCGTGTTGAATATGAGGTCTACGACCCACGTGTCGAAAAAACGTGCTATATGCGCTACAGCCATACAACCTTTGACCCATACGAGGTGATATAAATCGTCGATGTAATACTTGTTTTCGAGCAAGGTATGCAATGGCCCGGCGATGCGCTTGATGCGAGAAGCCATACCCAACCCTCGGCCATAGATCACGATCGCAATCGCGAAACCAACGATAAAGGCGCCTCCTACACCATAAATAAGCCAGCTATGAGCGGCATTGATCGCGGTGGTGTGAATCGCACCATCCGTGGCCATGACTAATGGGGCGATGGTAGCTTGCGTCGCAGCATCAGCAATGAGATCGCGGAAGAGAAAATAACTAGATACGAACGTACCGATAGCTAAGACGACCAATGGCACAAACATCATGGGCGACTCATGCGCGTGTTCGTGTACATGGTCATCACGAGGCTTGCCCATAAAGGTCATCCACCAACAGCGCATCATATAAAACGGGGTCACATAAGCAGTAAACAATGCGAGATAGAACATCCACTTAGGCAGCGTCGGCGTTTGACTAAAAATCCCCGCCCGTCCATGAGCGTCTCCCCCATGAGCCGAAGGTTTCAGCCCATGCGGAGTTACGGATGTCGTATGCGTGTCACCATGTGGCTGATCAGAGACTAAAACGATTCGTTTCTCGCTCGAAAACACATCGTTCGAAGAGTCCTCCGCAGCAGGAATGGGAGGAATCACTGAGGCATGATGACCACCGGCGCCGGCTTCGTGATGAGAATAATCATCCCAATCAAATGCCCGCACCCAAGCAACAGCCAGGATTTCATCCTTACTAAAGAACCCGCCCAGCCCGATCTTCGTACCGGCTATACCAAAGCCGGAGATGGCTAATACCCCGACAAGAAACGTGATCCCGGTGACGGGCATTTTCTTCATCAGCCCGCCCATTTTGCGCATGTCCTGTTCATGGTGACATCCTTCGATCACCTGACCTGAGCCAAGGAACAGCATAGCCTTGAAGAACGCGTGCGTAATAAGATGGAACAGCGCTGCAATCCAAGCGCCGCAACCTAAACCGAATATCATGTAACCCAGTTGCGAAAGCGTTGAATACGCCAAACATTTCTTGATATCCGTCTGCACCATAGCAATCAACGCCATGAGGAAAAGTGTGATGCATCCGATAGCTGCGACGAACATCAACGCTTCCGGTGTCATCAGGCGGAACACGCGGGCTACAAGGTAGACGCCGGCAGCAACCATCGTCGCGGCGTGAATGAGTGCGCTAACGGGTGTAGGGCCGGCCATAGCGTCTGGCAGCCAAACATGCAGCGGGAATTGTGCGCTTTTTCCCATAGCGCCGCAAAACAATCCTACACCCATGATCGTAGCCAGCGACCAGCCGAACATGGTGAAAGAGCTGGCGAAAATCCCCGTACCCGCTGCGTACTGCTCAGCAAAAATGCGCGCGGCGTCATCAAGATCGAGTGTGCCCAACTGAAAATACACCAACATCAAACCAATGATAAAACCGAAGTCACCCACGCGGTTGGTGATGAACGCTTTCATCTGGGCATACTGCGGCACGCGCTCGTGGAAGTAGTACCCAATCAGCAAATAACTGCACAAGCCGACAAGTTCCCAGAAGATAAACAAAAACAACAGATTGGAACTAAGTACCAGCCCCAACATGCTAAATGCGAACAGAGATAAATAGGCAAAGAAGCGGTGATACTTACTCTTGCCCGCCACTTCGTCGCTATGCCCCGACATATAGCCAATGCTGAAGAAGAAAATCCAAAACGCGATGAACGTGACCATGAAATACATGGCCACGGTTAGCGAATCGAGTTTGACGCCGACTAAGATGGACACTGTCCCTAAATTGGCCCAATGATAGCGAAAGGCATGTTCAGTCAGCATCGCACGGCTGGCGGCGTCTTCGCCCAGCCATCCCCAAAGTACAATGGATGCCATAGCCAGTGGCACACCCATCCCTAAGATGACCGCACACCAGCCAGCCCAAGGTTTGCCCAACTTAGGACCAAAGAAAACCAACAGCCAAAAGCTGATGAACGGCGAAAGGACGCCTAAAGCCAGAAATATCTCGTATGTATGTCCGTTCATAAACAATTTTCAATTCGACGCGATCAATCTTGTCGCAGGCCTTTTGACAGCACGGCCAAGTGCATACACCAGTTATTTTCAGTCTAAGCCATAACCACTGTGTGATGACTTATTTCACAAAAACTATCCTCGCAACTGTGACGCCATGTCGACGTCCACAGTGGCAATATTCTTATACACATTGATGCATATACCTACGGCCAAGGCCGTTTCCGCCGCAGCGAGGACAATCATAAAAATAGCCACAATCTGCCCATCCAATCGCCCCGGCCCCATATACCGATCAAAGGCTACCAGGTTGATACCCGTGCTGTTGAGCACAAGTTCCACACCGATCAAGATACCAATCGCATTGCGTTTGGTAGCCATAGTGAATATACCGCAACAAAAAAGCACGGCAGCCACAATCAAATAATGCGTAAGACCAATGTGCTCCATCGTGCTATTTTTCCTGTCGCGCCAGATGGGCAGCGCCCACCATGACAATCATGAGCAGTACCCCAGCCAGTTCAAAGGGGACTAAGTAAGTCGTGAGTAGCGCCCGGCCGATGTCCGCAATCGACGAGCCGGACACTGATGATATCGTCGTGTCAAATTGGGCACGCGTCAGCAATAAACTCAAGCAAATAAATAGAACGCCGCAAACGATGGCCGCACCCCATATCTCTATTTTTCGCGGCTCGAACTTGGCCCACGGGGACTTACTCGTAAGCATAACTCCGAAGACCAGCAGAATAAGCGTACCGCCGGCGTAAACAATCAGTTGAATGGCTGCGATGAAATTAGCCGCGAGCATGAAATATAGCAGCGCAACCGAACCCAACGCCCCGAATAGCCACACAGCCATCCGTACGATGTTCTTACTGAAGCAAACGCCCAATGCCGAGATGACAGCTACAGCTGCTACCATGTAAAACAGGACCACTTCCATCCACGTGCCCGAAGCCGCCCCATGAGTAATACCTGAATGATCGACCACATCTGCGGCTGAGTCACCAGCGAAAGCCGCAGAGCCAATAGCGACTACGCACAAGAAAGCAAGGGTTACTATGTGAGACCTATGACGAAACATAAACACCCAATATCAAGGTTAAACCTACGACGCAGGCATGGCGTCGACCGCCAAATTGCCAACCATTCGTCGGCGATGATAAAATCCGTAGCCGGCAATCGCTGGAAAACCTAACAAGAAAACGAAACCACCAATACCCAACGCCCAATTAACGATGTCTGCGAACAGATGCCAGCCAGCACTGTCTGATGTTTGTGCCCATGTCCAGAGTGTGACGCCAAAGAGCAAGAACATAGTCAACGGCAACAATACCTGAATGCAAGCATACAACACCTGATCAATGCGAACACGCGGCAGCGTCCAACGAAGCCAAATTTGCACGTACAGTAGAAACAGTGCCTTAGCAAATAGCCAAATCGGGCCGTCGAACAATATACCGTTGATGCCGCGTGCGAAGACATTCTCTCCCAGTAAGTTCGTCACATGCACCGCCCACGACGCAGGCAAAGGCGAATGCCAGCCACCCAAAAACAAGATGACCGCCAACGCGCAGACCACAAACATGGCCGCATATTCAGCAAAGAAAAACAACGACCAGCGAAAGCCTGAGTATTCCGTCACGAAGCCCGCTACCAGTTCACTTTCCGCTTCGGGAAGATCAAACGGCGCACGCTTGCAACTGGCCAATGAAGCAATGTAATAGCAGATGAAGGCTGCAAAACAAAATGGATTCGTAAATATCAGCCAGGAAAACCAGCCACCTGATTGTGCATCCCCGATCGTCTGCAAACTCAAAGACCCCACACATACGACGGGAATCAGCAAGGCCATGCCCATGGGGATTTCATACGACACCATCTGAACCGCTTCACGCATCGCACCGTAGACGCTCCACTTATTATTCGACGCCCAACCTGCCAAAATCACCGCGAGCACTTCAATGCCCAGCATAGCTAAGACAAACACCAACGCGACGTCCAATTCTCGAAACACATAAGTCATGCCGAATGGCAACCCCACAAACGCCAGTAGCGACGGGATGATGGCAAAGTATGGCGCGATGCGATAGAGCTTACTGTCCGCCTTGTCGGGAATAAGGTCTTCTTTGAGAACAAGTTTGATACCATCCGCAAAAGACTGCGCCCAGCCATGCCACCCACCAACACGCATGGGACCGAGTCGAGATTGAATGCGACCGGCAACTTTGCGCTCCCACCAGATCAGATACACGGGGATGATATTAAACAAACCAGCCAAGGCACCCAACACAGTCAAGTCACGAACCAGTGGATATTGTAATGGCCATAAGGCTGGGATAAACCACGCAGGAAGCCAACTAATAGCCGCCTGCATTTCCGCCAGCGTCAGCGGAGCACCGAACCAAGTATGAACCGCCACGTCATTGGCAGCGCTGGCTACTAAATCCACGCTGATCCACTCGAATAGCATGTTGATTAGCCACACGCCTATCGTTGTTGATAGAATCGCACCTATGAAAATCAACAATGCAAATCGAAAGAGTAGTTGACCTATTGATCGCCAGGTCTTCACAATACAAGCCACGACGAGGGCTAAACCCGCAGTAGCGATAGGACCGACGACCAGCAATAATGTACCTACGGGATGGTCATTCAAAAATGTAGATGTGATCCAACACCCCACACCGGCCAGGACGGCTAGTAACACGGCAAGTATCACAGCTCGGGTAGCCACCGCGAACTGCGGCTTCTCTACATGAGGATTCCAAGGAAACGCAAATTGGGTCACGAAGCTGCTACTCCAAGCGAGAAAATCATACTTAGCTCAAGCTGAGCAAAATCATAGTGGTTACCGATGTCAGCGCAAAGAGCACCATCAATCAAGGGCTTAGAGTCGTAAGCGTCGTCACCGCTTCTAAACCTGTCAGCCATCATTATCGATCCACCTCACCCATCACCACATCGATACTGCCGATGATCGCAGGGATATCTGCGAGTAATACGTCTTGGCATACCTTGGTCGTAATAGATAAATTACAAAAACTTGGACCACGTGCCTTAACCCGTGCGGGAATAGTAGAGCCGTCACCACGTACATAAAAGCCCAGTTGTCCCCGTGGATTCTCCACCTCCACATAAACCTCATCATCGGGGAGTTTAAGATTCTTAAGCTTAGGTGCTTCCGTCGGCCCTTCCGGAAGCTTGTCCATCGCCTGGCGAATAATACGCACCGATTGGGTCATTTCCAACACACGCACGTAATAGCGACTCCAACAATCGCCGACGATCACACCGTCCGGTACGCCGTTAACACCAGCGGGATAGGCTATGGGTACTTCAAAATCGTAAGTTTCATACCCATCGTAAGGCTGAGTCTTGCGTAAATCCCACCGCAATCCGCTGCCGCGAAGCATCGGGCCTGTGGTGCCATACGCAATGGCATCCTCGATACTAATCACACCCACACGCGACGTGCGCTTGACGAATATCTGATTAAAGCTCAGCAGGTTGTTGTAATCGTCGATCTTCGGCTCAAAGTAGTCCAGAAACTCACCGCATCGCTCTATCCAGCCATCCGGCAAATCGTCATGAACGCCGCCCACGGTTATATAGCTATATGTCAGCCTTGCGCCGCAAGCAGCCTCGAACATATCGAGAATCATCTCGCGCTCACGGAAGCAATATAAAAACGCCGTAAACGCCCCCATGTCCAGACCATAAGTGCCCAGCGAAACAAGGTGAGACGCAATACGATTGAGTTCCGCAAATATTACACGGATGACCTGGGCACGTTCGGGAACTTCAATACCACAAAGTCGTTCCACAGCCAGGGCAAAGCCCTGGTTGTTGTTCATCCCCGCGAGATAGTCCATGCGGTCGGTATAAGGGATGAACTGAAACGGTTGAATGTTTTCACCGATTTTTTCAGCGCATCGATGCAGATACCCAATGTGAGGAATAGCTTCAAGCACCATTTCGCCATCCGTACGCAGCACAATGCGCAAGACGCCGTGCGTCGATGGGTGTTGCGGCCCCATATTGATTAACAATTCTTCGGTTCGCAGATCACCCTGTGCGCCGCGATCATAATCGACCAAGAGGTCCGGTTGAGATTCGAGAACTGTATTATTCATCGCGTTAGCGATTCCTGTTTGTCTTTCTAGTGTCGTGGATTCGTCAGTTCAAATTCCGTCGTAGCTGGAATACCGTGATATTCCAGTGGGAACTCGTAATCTTTCCTCAGCGGGTGTCCCACCCAGTCGTCCGTACAAAGAATCCGCCGCAAGTCCGGATGGTTCGAGAAGTGGATGCCCATCAGGTCAAACGCTTCTCGCTCATGCCAATCCGCCGCCGGCCAAACATGGGCCACGGATGGTATCTGGGGACTGGTGCGGTCAGTTACGATACGCACGGCAAACTCAAAAGTATGCGTGATCAGCGCGGCTGGGCTATCCGTCGGTACGTGCATTAAGTCGTACACACAGACCAATTGGTCGTCCGCCAATAAATCCAACGCCGTGATCGACCGCAATAAGTTGAGTCGTAGTCGCGCATCCTGTCGTAAAAACGAGGCTACCTCAGGCCAAGCCTGCGGCTTGATCGTTATATACGGATGCCCGCCTTCGGCAGTCGTACCTTCAACCGCGTCGCTGAACTCGCCGGCCAATAATTTAAAAATGTCCTCAGGTGTCACAATAGTCTTACATCTCAAACTATACGACCGATGCTCGCACGCTTTCGCGATTAAGCTTAGCCGCGTCCATGTAACCTATGCCAGTGCCATTTCCTTGGCCTTGGTCATCACATCTTTCGTGCGGCGCTGACTACGAATTTTATCCTGCAAGCGCATGAGACCTTCGATTAGCGCCTCCGGTCGAGGCGGGCAACCGGGGACGTAAATATCCACCGGAACCACCAAGTCCACACCCTTCACCACGTGATAACCATGCTTAAAATAAGGGCCGCCACCAACAGTACAAGCGCCCATAGCCATAACATATTTGGGTTCGGGCATCTGGTTATAAAGTCGCTTGAGTCTACTGGCCATTTTGTACGTGACCGTACCCGCCACAATCATCAAGTCCGATTGACGCGGCGACGCACGAAACGCGCCGGCACCGAAACGATCAATATCAAATCGAGAAGCGCCGACAGCCATCATCTCGATCGCACAGCAAGCCAAACCGAACGTCATGGGCCAAATGCTGTTGCTGCGACCCCAGTTGATCGCCCAATCGAGCGACGTAACGATGACGCCTTCTTCGAATCGATTTTCAATCCAACTCATAATCTACTTCCATCGAGCCATACTACTACCGGCTCGTTGCTAAATACGTTACGACGATGTCACCACGTCGGTCGTCTCAGCCTTGTCTTTAAGCAGAGGTTCGCGGCGCTGGCCCGTGCTTGCACGTACCCAATTCAAATAGCCCGACTTCCACTCATAAGCGAAAGGGATAGCGATCAACAGGAAAAACACTAAAAACGCCCAAAACGCCGGCGTGCCCATCTCTTTGAACACCACTGCCCAAGGCCAAAGCAGGGCTATCTCGACATCGAACACGATAAACACAAGCGCCACCGTGTAAAACCGTAAATCAAACTGCACCCAGCCATCGCCAATCGCCGGCTCTCCGCATTCGTAAGCCGTGCCTTTTTCCGGATGAGGAAGCGTCGGGCGAACAATACTACCCACCAGCAATCCGCCGAACACAATGCCGAAACCAGCAATCGAAAACAAAAGGATCCCCAAGACCAATTCGAGGTTGGAGTTCGTATGTAAGGCGCTATTGGTCGTCTCGGCGGAAGCTATGATCGACGTAGCCAGTATAGTCAACTGATTTGTCATCATCCTCGTATTCCACACATAAAGGGACACCCTCGCATGCCCGTAGTTGGCCACTGCGATTTAATCAGCAATAGCCTTCATCATTTCGTCACGTCGCATATCATCGCTGCCCGTAAGCTTATCCTTTGAATGGGCGAAGTCGATCCATTCCTGCTTGCGCTGCTGCACCCACGTCGGTAGCTTATCTTTTTGCATCCATAAAGGTTGCGGCGTCTGCAAACCTTGCTTCGCCAACTCCGTGAACTCCACGATCATACTTTCGCGTGTGTAGCCGGTATGATCGTGCAAGTTACCCATGTGGATGCACTCCGTTGGACAAGGATCGCAACAGAGGGCGCAGAACATACATTTGGAATAATCAATCGCATAGCGAGACATTTGTCCGCCGGCGGCTATCCCGGTAGCTTTGTCTATCTTTCGTGGGCCGGTTTTTTCAATGTAAATACAATCGATCGGGCAGGCTTTGGCACAGAGATCACATGCAATACATTTTTCTGCCTCGAAAAAGTGAAAACCACGATATCGGGGCATGATAGCCGGCCCCACGTCGGGATACTGCAGCGTGACGGTCTTGGCGAAGCAATACTTCAACGAGATGCGCATACCCACGAGAATGGTGTATACCGTCAGCCAGATATTTCGGAAATAATCACGTACCGGACGCTCTTGCATGAACCTGTTCACTCATCCTTATTAGAGCATTCTCAATCCACCGTGTAGCGTTAAATCGTCAATAAGTTCCGGAGCGAACACACTTCCGGACGCTACAGTTTAGCACAGCTAGCTCTAGATCCCGCCGCACCTACCGACCCGTCTCACTTTAGGGCTGCGGATTCTATAACAATATCCGATTTTGTGTAACCGCATAGAGCAAACTCTATTTTTCTGCAGCGGTCGAATCGAGGCTTTTCCAAGGGATAGTCTCAAAAAAGAGACTCACAATAAACAAGCACACCCTAACCCGTAGTATTTCTCGTCGAATTGATTGATCTTTAAGTAGTATTTGCTTACAACCGTACGTGTTGATTCGACTTATGCACACCCAAGCTAATGAGAAGATGCCTTACTACTTTTAATCCTTTATGGCCTTCCCTGCGATTCAATGAGCCGTAATCGGAGCATGTTGAGCGCTGTCTTGCACGCCCGGTCCCGAACCTCATCACGGGTGAGGTGGTCCCCCAACAATAGACGACGAACTTCGGTTTGTGCTTCCCATGCCAGACCGACGTAGACAAGCCCAACGGGTTTATCCGGGGGGTGTCCACCATCCGGGCCGGCGATGCCTGTTGTGCTGATTGAAAAATCACAGCCTGATATGCCGCGACAGCTCTCAGCCATCGCCCGGGCAACGGGTTCGCTGACAGCCCCTTTTTGGTTGATGATCTCCCTTGGGATGCCCAAACGGTCGGTTTTTGCCGAATTGTGGTATAGGACAAACCCTTCGATGAAATAGCCGCTACTGCCCGGAACGTCGGTTAAATGCTTGGCGATCAGTCCACCTGTGCAGGACTCAGCCGTAGCTACAGTCAGGCCTTGTTCCAGCAACATGGAGCCAACGGCGTCGGCTAATGTATCCTCGCCCTCGCCAAATACCGAATCGCCGAGCCGTGACCTGACCTCATCCACATCTGCCGCCAGTAACCGCCGAGCATCTGACTCACTCTCACCTCGGGCTACGATGCGGACACTAATAACTCCGTCGGCGGCTGAGGTGCCCACAGAAGGGCTTCGGCCTGGATTCATCAGATCACTCAGCAATTCCCCTAGCTTAGCTTCACTAATTCCGAAAACCAGCAACCGAGAACGGGCTGTTCGGGCACCGGTTGCGAGTTGGGCAATGAGCGGCTCAATAGATTGCTGAAACATAGCCCGCATTTCGCTGGGAACCCCTGGTAGGATGAAAAAGTGTCCTGATGAGCTGGAATGGCTGATTCCTGGGGCAGTACCACGGGGGTTGGGTAATATTTCACACCCTTGGGGCCGCATCGCTTGGCACACATTGGCCGGGGGCATGGATCGCTCCAATCGAGCGAAGAAAGCTTCCAATTGCCGCAACGCAGCCTGATCTGTTTCCAACGGTTTATCCAGGGCTATCGCCAATGCTTCGCGTGTAAGGTCGTCCGGTGTTGGTCCCAAACCACCCGTCGCAATGACCATATCAGCCTCTTTCATGGCCTCTCGAAAGCAGGTGGCGATATGGTCAACATTATCTGTAACCGTCACATGGCGTAGGATGCGTGCGCCGTGGTCACTTAATTGCTCAGCCAGCCAGGAGGCATTGGTATCGAGACACTGGCCGGTGGTCAGCTCCGTGCCGATGCTAATAATAATAGCGTCCATAAATGGATAGAATATCGATAGGTGACGAAACCATAAAGCGCAAGGCTGCATAAGTAGCAGATAAAAATGAAAAAATCGTTGTCAGGTAAAACTCGAAAAACCACCCACCGCAAGACGTTTCGTCTTCTGATGACCTGTATAGGCCGTCGGGTGGAACTACTGAACGCATTTCGACGTGCCGCTGATGCGCTGGGAATCAACCTGGAAGTACATGGTACGGACATCAACAAGCTATCCCCGGCTATTCATCTGGTGGATAAACCACATTTTGTAGATCGTATATCCTCGGGCTGTTACATAGAGCAACTGCTCAACGTGGTACGTAAACACAAAATAGATTTGCTGATCCCGCTGATCGATACCGAGCTGGCTTTGCTTGCCGATGCCACAGTGGCATTTGACCATGCGGGGTGCGTCGCGTTGGTGTCATCGCCAAGTGTGATCGAAACGTGTAGCGACAAGTTAGCGACCTACCGCGTATTGTCCGATGCGGGCATTGATACACCTGTGACTTGGACTTGGCGCGAGGCGCTGCGATTGAAGCATCCTACATTTCCGATGTTTCTCAAACCACGTGCCGGCAGCGCCG
This sequence comes from Planctomycetota bacterium, assembly GCA_024276605.1. Taxonomy (GTDB): domain Bacteria; phylum Planctomycetota; class Phycisphaerae; order UBA1845; family UBA1845; genus JAJRPG01. The sequence goes on from JAJRWX010000053.1 coordinate 30,112, forward strand.
GCATGGGGAATTATGTCGTGCGCACGCCGGCGGAACTCAAGACCTTTGGCCGGCGCGTGCCGGATGCCATTGTACAGGAATTCGTCGATGGAGATGAACACACGCTCGATGTATATACCGGGTTTGATGGACAACCTCGGTGCGTGGTGCCGCGTAAACGTCTTGAGGTGCGTACTGGTGAAGTCAGTAAAGGTATCATCGTCAAAGATGAGAAAATCATGGCTATCGGTCGGCGTGTAGCTGAGGTTTTGGGAGAGTGTCGCGGCGTTGTCACGGTGCAGTGCATGCGTACCAAGCGGGGCCGTATACGCGTGATTGAAATCAACCCGCGCCTGGGCGGGGGCGCGCCGCTAGCTATTCACGCCGGCGCTGATTTCCCCAAGTGGATCATGATGGAGCTTTGCGGCATGAAGCCGCGCATCCGCTGGGCTGGTTTTCGAGATGACATAGCTATGCTTCGTTATGATGAGTCGGTTTTTGTGGCGAATGCTTCTCGTTGAGTTGTTTATGTTTGGCAATTGGCTGACTGCTAACATTGATCCATCCCCCACCCTTTGCCAGTAGGCAAAGAATGGGGCACCCGCATAGAAGTTCGCTTGCGTCAGGTAATAGTCTGACCTACAAAACCGAACCGCGACCGTGAGGAAGCGGCCTCTAGGTAGGCGCACGAGGACCGCTTCCTCACGGTCGCGGTTCTGATTGTTTGCCGTGGGCTTACGCTGGCAGCGCTAACTTGGTGGATTGGATATGGCTGACATTCAAGCGGTTATTTTTGATATGGACGACACGCTCTTTCCGGAGCGGCAGTTCGCCTTCAGTGGTTTTGCGGCGGTGGCTGCAGTTTTTCAACAGCAACTTGGCGATGTGTTAACGGCTACGAGTCAGATGTGTGCGATGTTTGATACGCCGAATCGTCGCCGCGTGTTTAATGTCATACTTGAGCAACAGGGTTTGCCGGCAGATCAACATACCATCGATCGCATGATCGAAACCTACCGCACGCATCAGCCAAACATAAATCTTTTTGAAGACGCAGCCCGAGCCTTATCTCGATTAAAAGGCAACTATAAACTAGGTGTCATTTCCGATGGGCCATTGGTGATGCAACAAGGCAAGGTTAAAGCGCTAAGTCTGCGAGACAAAGTTGAGGAAGTTATCTTAACGGCTGAGCTAGGTGAAGGCTTCGGCAAGCCACATCCGAAAGCGTTCGAGCAGATGGTAGAACGACTGGGCGTTGAGCATCAGGCGTGCGTATACATAGCTGACAATCCATCCAAAGATTTCGTGGCGCCTAATGCACTCGGTTGGCTAACCGTGCAGATTGTTAGGGATAATGGAATTTATGCAGATGTTAAGGCGGCTGAGGGTGGTGCGGCAGCGAAAGAGATTCAAACGCTAGATGATATTGAAAAGGTTTGGTAGGGCTGGTCGTTCTTTCGCATAAAGGCGATAGGTTGACCTGCACTACACACTTGTACAGTGACGAAATAATGGCATTGTTTGAATCATCGACTCCCCCAGGTCCAAACAGAAGGATCCGGGCCACCCAGCCGCCCCAATGGTGCAGCTGCACAAGTCATTCAATCGCTCGATGAACTTTTGTTTTAATCAAGAGGATGCACCGGATAGGGTGACATGCGAGTTCAGCGCACCGAGGATGATCCGAGCTGAAAGCGCCAGCGTCCGATTTCTTCGAATCCCAACTCCTGTTGACATGTTTCGGATGTTTCCCTGTGAATAGCGTATTACAGGCACGGGTAGACGGTGTTCTCCGATCGGGTTTGTCATACATAGTCACAGGTGACCGCGTTGTCGTGATCGCGTAAGCCATTGATTATTTCATAGAAGCGAAATCAACCGGTGTGATTGGCATGAAATGTGCATTGCCATTTTGCGTTCTGGAGTTGCGCGCGTCCTTCAACCACCAACATGGAAGGCAAATCTATGAGTACTGGCTGTTATTCTTCAATCCGAGCGACCTTGGCTAGCATGGCCACCCTATTATGTTTTCTAGTAGTCCTCACAGGCTGCCCGGGTAGCAAACCCCCGGGAGATACGTTTACCAAGGCCAACCCAGGTTGTCTTGAGTGCCATAGCCAGATTGAGGACATCCACACGGCAGCCTCAATCGCCTGCACTGATTGTCACGGTGGAGACTTCTCAACCGCCACGAAGGACCAAGCTCACGTGCAACCGGCGCTTCCTGTTATCATGGATAAGACGACGGCTCCGTTGGATTACGACCTCCCCTACCAGCAGTTCGTCAACCCATCGAACCTTCGCGTCGTCCAAGATACATGTGGCGTGTGCCATGAGCCGCACGTGGGCTGGATCATGAAAAGCTTAATGGCCACCGGCGCCGGGCACTATGCCGGTGGGTTGTACCAGGCTGGCGTTACGGATACGAAAACGCCGATCTACGGCAACTTTGCGGTTACCGATGATGATGGCGAGGTGCCGACTGAGGCGGGTGCGGTTGAGGCATTAGTGGATCTCATCGAGTATGATCCGACGAAGGATCAGTCCGAGTTTGGCACTCACTATGCGGCTGTACCGGGTCAAGCGTGCGCCCGCTGTCACCTCTGGTCGCGCGGCAAGGGTTTTCGAGGGGCGGAAGGCGCGGAAGGACTATACCGAGCCGACGGGTGTGCGGCCTGCCACATGCTATACGCCGATGACGGCCGATCGACCAGCGCAGACGCTTCCATCGACCATCAAGAACAAGGTCATCCGTTGGTCCATAACATTACGCGAGCCATTCCTACGGAGCAATGTCTCCGCTGCCATCATCGAGGTGCCCGCATCGGCCTGAGCTTCACGGGACGATCACAGATGCCCCCAGGCTTGCCATCGGGGCCGGATGTCATAGGTACCACCGACGTGAAGTTTAACGGGAACTATCACTACGCCGACGCCGCAACCAATCCGCCGGACTTGCACGGTGAACGAGGATTGAATTGCATCGACTGTCATACTCAGGCGGGCATCATGGGTGATGGCAACATCTACGGTCACATGGATCAGGCAACTAAGATCCAGTGCCGTACCTGCCACGGCGTGCCAACCAAGCGAGGTACGCTGAAGGACGCAGATGACAAGATGTTGACCCACATCGAATCTTCCACAGATGGCCATGTTGTACTCACATCAAAGATCACCGGTCGTCAACACGTGATTCCGCAGGTCATGGACGTCGTAGACGCCGATTCCCCACGATATAACGCCAAAGCAGCCGCGGCGATGAATAGCCACCACCTCAAAGATGTAGGCGGGATGGAATGCTATGCCTGTCACGCCGCATGGGCGCCAAACTGTTTCGGCTGTCACTTTGAACGCGATGAACAGACCACCGGCCTCAACCTGATTACTCGGAATGAAGAAATCGGCGCGGCTCGCACGGGTAATAAGGTTTTTGTATCGTTGAAGCATTTCGCGATGGGGCTTAACGCACAGGGCAAGTACTCTCCTTATATCGTAGGTTGTCAGCCGATCGCCGACGTCACCGCCCCAGATGGAAGCAAAAAGTTGGATTTCGTGATGCCGGAAACGGTCAACGGCCTGTCCGGGCTTGCCCTCCAGCCGGTTAACCCACACACCATTCGTGGCAAGGGCGAGGTGCGAACCTGTGTCGAATGCCATCGTTCACCACCATCGCTTGGTCTAGGTTCCGGAAATTATTCGTTGGCTGTAGACCATGCATACACGGTAGCCTCTGATGGCATCCATGTTTTCGATCGCAAGTCCGACCCATCTAATCCCGCGCCGTTGGCAACACTAGCCACCACTAACCCACAGGCTATGGCTGTGCTTCCCAATGTCGTCTCAGGCAATGCTGATTATCTCTACGTAGCCACAGGTACTTCGGGACTATCCATCTATAATATGACTGGTGCGCTACCGCTTGAAACAACGTCCGTAGTGGCGAACGTCAATGCCGTGGATGTATCTCGCGCCGCCCGATACTTGTACGTTGTAGCCGCAGGGTCGGGCATCAACATCTACGACAATCAGAATCCCAGCGAGGCTATACTGGTTTCCACCGTGAACATTCCCACAGCGATTCGGGCGGTGCCTTGGGGCATTCATCTCTTTGTGGCAGCAGGTCAGGCGGGTCTCGTGATTGTAAACATTTCTGACCATAGCGCTCCGCAGATTGTCGGTACAATCTCCGGTATCAATGCGGTCGCAGTCCGACTCTACGCGCATCATCAAAACGGCCCCGCGTTCGCAGCCAGGGCCTACGTAGCCGATCCCGATTTCGGCATTCGCATCATCGATCTCTTGCCGGAATTCTCAGCACCTAATCTAGTCGGTGGATTGTCGTTGGCGGGAGCCTTGGACCTCGATACCTATACCCGTTACCTCGAAGCCACCACCGATACACCATCACGAGAGCACGACTACCTTTACGTAGTCGCCGGAAGTGCGGGCTTGCGCGTATACGACATCACCGACCCTGATGCCATTGTTCAAGTTGCGGCACTGACCGATTTAGGTGGGGAAGCCGTAGATATCGACGTAGCCAGCCAGATGGCACCCCCAGGCGTGAACGATTATGCACTGATCGCCAACGCCACGCTGGGGTTACAGGTCATCGACGTAAACGATCCGCTGAATCCGAGTCTGCTTTCGACTATCGGTCCAAACGGTGCGTCGCGTGTTCTGGTGGACGTGCAGCAGATGGATCGATTCATAGATGAGCAAGGTAATCAGCTCAAAGAGAACTCGCACCCCGGCGCCGGCACGCTAAGCCGCTCGGACATTATCCGGATTCTCAGCGCCGATTTGGGTGGGTAAAAGTGTTAGTAAAGCTCGCGCAGGATCGTAAGCAACTTCGATATGCCTTATAGGTCGTATGTATTCGTGGGATCTACGCATCATTACCAAATACACCATACCGCCGTAATTAAAGTGTATATTCACCAAATTCACCCAAATTGAATACTGAACGACCGCTAATTATCTCACTGATAGGAATCCCTGGAAAACTGCTTCTCGATTTCAAGAATTCGGGTCAAGGGGAAGATGCATTACTGTTTTGGGGATCATCACAACCCGCATTATTGGAGATGGCCGGTTTCGGGGAATGATTTGGCATGTTCCTTGCTAGTTCTTTTTGACATAGCAGCGTAAAGTCTCGGAGGGCAATGCGCGCATTCCTTATAAAGATGGGATTCGTCATGATCTGGAAGCTCGCGTTAATGGTCAACGTCGTTGCCGTGCAAGCGGTCAATCCTCTCGTGCATGTCGGCTCGCTCACCAATGGATTACAAGGCCCCGCGCGGGTCAATGTAGCCTCCGACGGCACCCTTTTAGTAGCTGATCCTCAAGCAAACCAAATTGCACGGTTTGACTCTTTAGGTGTATTTTTGGGGAATTGGTCTGTTCCGGAAGGTCCGTTGGATGTTGCGGCACACGGTGACGGTCGGTACTTCGTATCACTTCGTGACACTTCGGAAGTGGCCATCTACGACAGTGGATTTGTACGTATTGGCACGCTTGGCGGGGGAAACCCGTTGGTTACCTTTATGCAGCCGACGGACATCGACATCGCGTCGGACACTGGGCGAATCTATGTGGTCGACGGCAAGGGGGATCGGGTCTACGGGTTCGAGTCGGATGGGACACTGGCGCTGTTCTTCGGCATCCGCGGGACGGGCAATGGGCAATTCAAGTATCCCAGTGCGATCGCAGTAGACGAAGCGCAAGGTCGACTGATCGTGGCGGATCATGATAACTTCCGGATTCAGATATTTACGACATCGGGTGTTTTTCAGAGACGGTTCGGGTATCGAATCAAATACACGATACAGGGTGATGAGGGGTGGATGCCAAGAACGCTGGGTTTGGATGTTGATGCCGCAGGTCACATCTACGTGACGGACGCATTGATGGGTACGGTTCGTATCTTCGATGCCTTGGGTTCCGAACTAGGTAAGGTGGTGACATACGGATCGAACCCGGGCGACCTTCGAGTACCGAGCGACGTGGCGCTCAACGGAAATGAGTCGCAAGTTTATGTCGTGAGCACGAGCACGAGCAGCGTGGAGGTCTACAACACACCAACGTTCGCAGCGCCGATGCTACAGAGCACGCCGGCGCGGGGATGGAACGCGTCAACGCTGGACGTTGATCGTCAACGTGGAGAGCGTGATCAGTGGATGGGACGAAATAAATCGTTTTTCCGCAACCCCCGTAGCAAATCAGGCATTCGTGGAAATTCGACAATCATAACAGGTGACAGCGCGTTGACCCAGGCTACGGATTTCGAAGGCCCGCACATGATCGAGGGGCCGGTGATCTGTGGTCGGTGCCACGGGATTCCGGATCAGCCGGGCGGACACCTCGGGTTGGTCGAGGGTCAGGGTGTACTGTGTCTTTCGTGCCATAACACAGCCGGCGCAAGTCTGAACTTGCCGAAACGAGAGTTGGACATCGCGGATCCGTACAGTACGAATCCGGCAGCAGTGGACGGTCAAGGTCGATCGCACGCCTGGGGTGTTCCTGCAGTGAACGCGGCGGCGGATTCGATCGGACCACGCGCGGGCGGGCTAATGGAACGCTACCTCGATGGTGGTATGATCAAATGCGCAACGTGCCACAATCAACACAATAACTTATACGGTACCCCCTACTTACGCACCTCCAATGTCGGCGACGCCATGTGTAAGGAATGTCATGCGCCGCGGAACGAGGGCCTTGGCGAACGCGGCACACACCCGGTAGGATTTGCGTATCCGGGCGGCACAGGCGAGTTTCCGCTGGAAGCCGCGGTGTCTCCGCTGGTCATCAAAGATGGAAAAGTCGAGTGCATGACATGTCATGCACCGCACAAGGCCGACTCGGGCGGTGCAAACGGCGGCGCCGGCGACGGGATGCTTTTGAGAAGTGCCAACGACGAAACACTGTGCAAAACGTGCCATGCCAACCACATCGGCCACACGGCAGGCGGTGCGTGGCAGCCAACCTGCAACGACTGTCACAACGCGCACGATCCAACAAGCATGAATCTTTCGCTGATCGCCCGGACAGTCTTCAATCAGACATTGGGCACGAACTTTCCGGTAGTATTCACGTCGCTAACCGGTGCCAACAGCTTCGATGACGGCGATCCAACGGTCAACGACGGCATTTGCCAGGTTTGCCACACGGCAACTACGTACCACAAACAGGACGGCAGTGGAGTCGCACACAACGACGGACTGAACTGTACGTCGTGTCACCCGCACAGCGCAGGATTCATGCCTGCCGGCGGTTCATCCTGCATCGCGTGCCACAGCAATCCGCAGGATAACGGTGACGGAATTCCCCTTGGCGGTCGTCAGCCGGTAGTCAATGCGGACGGTAGCGGCGGTCACCATCTAGCCGGCGGTGTCTTGACGGACGGTGACTGCGTAACGTGCCATGAGATGGCACAGCATCAAGCCGGTCAGGTGCGGTTGTGGTCCGATCCGAACAACCCGGTGACACCTCTTCTAGTCACCGGAAACCCAGCCGAACTTGTTCCGTTCTGTGAATCCTGCCACACCGGAACCGATCACCCGATCATCCATACGACGGGGACGGCCTGGGTTCCGGTCTGTACGGAGTGTCACGAATTACATGACCCGGCCAATACAAACTTGTTCCTCGTGAACGACATCGTGAGCAACCAGACACTGGCGGTGAATAAGCCTGTGGTATTCACCGCACTCACGGGACCAAACAGTTTCGACGATGGATTCGGCGCTAACGACGGCATCTGCCAAGTCTGTCATACCGCAACGAATTACCACCTTCAGGACGGAACTGGTATTACACACAACGATGGACAGGATTGCACGACGTGTCACCCGCACTCGTCAGGATTCCAACCAACGGGTGGGTCGTGCATCACGTGCCACAGCAATCCGCAGGACAACGGTGACGGGATTCCGATCGGCGGTCGTCAGCCGGTCGTCAATGCAGACGGCAGCGGCGGTCATCACTTAGCCGGTGCGGTCATGACGGATACGGACTGCACAACTTGTCACGAAATAACGCAACACCAGCTGGGTACCGTGCGTCTATGGACCGATCCCAACAACCCGGTAACACCGTTACCGCTAACCGGTAATCCAGCGGAAGTTGAGACATTCTGCACCAACTGTCATAGCGGCGTAGACCATCCGATCATTCACACCACGGGCGCCGCTTGGGAGCCGACTTGCTTGCAATGCCACGAATTACATGACCCGGCCAACGCCAACCTGTTCCTGGTGAACAACATCGTTCGTAACGAGACGTTGGCGGTGGACAAGCCGGTGGTGTTTACGGCACTGACCGGACCGAACAGCTTCGATGACGGCGACCCAACAGTTAATGACGGCATTTGCCAGGTTTGCCATACGGCCACCAACTTCCATCTACAAGATGGTACGGGAACGCCACACAACAATGGCGAGAACTGCACGACGTGCCACCCACACGGCAGCGGATTTCTGCCGACGGCAGCTCCGAGCTGTATCACGTGCCACAGTAATCCACAGGATAATGGTGATGGGATTCCTCTAGGCGGTCGTCAGCCGGTCGTCAATGCAGACGGTAGCGGCGGTCATCACTTAGCCGGTGCGGTCATGACGGATACGGACTGCACAACTTGTCACGAAATGACGCAACACCAGTTGGGTACCGTGCGTCTATGGACCGATCCGAACAACCCGGTGACACCATTACCGTTAACCGGTAATCCAGCGGAAGTGGAGACATTCTGCACCAACTGTCATAGCGGCGTAGACCATCCCATCATTCACACGACAGGCGCCGCTTGGGAACCGACTTGCTTGCAATGTCACGAATTACATGACCCGGCCAACGCCAACCTGTTCCTGGTGAACAACATCGTCCGCAACGAGACGCTGGCGGTGGACAAGCCGGTGGTGTTCTCGGCACTGACCGGACCGAACAGCTTCGATGACGGCGACCCGGCAGTTAATGACGGTATTTGTCAGGTTTGCCACACGGCCACCAACTTCCATCTACAAGATGGTACGGGAACACCGCACAACAATGGCGAGAACTGTACGACATGCCACCCGCACGGCAGTGGATTCCTGCCGACGGCGGCTCCGAGCTGTATCACGTGCCACAGTAATCCGCAGGATAATGGTGATGGGATTCCGATCGGCGGTCGTCAGCCGGTCGTCAACGCAGACGGCAGCGGCGGTCATCACTTAGCCGGTGCGGTCATGACGGATACGGACTGCACAACTTGTCACGAAATGACGCAACACCAGTTGGGTACCGTGCGTCTATGGACCGATCCCAACAACCCGGTGACACCACTACCGCTCACCGGTAATCCGGCGGAAGTGGAGACATTCTGCACCAACTGTCATAGCGGCGTAGAC
>JAJRWX010000054.1 GCA_024276605.1 Planctomycetota bacterium
TTACGCAAGGTGTGTGGCTGCAAGCAGCTGGTCCGCTTGCGTACAGCACTGCAAACGCATTTGAAAGGCTGCCTCGAACAGGTGGCATAACCCCATGGAGCCGTTCGCAATTTCAACTAAGAATGGCATTGACCCTGCCATTGTTCAGGGCCAGTCAGCACCCTATTACTCCGAACAGAAGATTTCCGTGATTCGCGGAGTGCAATCCGCGATAGATTTGGACACCTCTGTGAACGCTTGCTGAAGCGATCCAAAATCATGTAAATCGACATTGTTATCCCCATCGAAATCGAAAACTCGACAACGCTCATCGTTAGTTAGATCATGATCGCTCGGACCTCTAACGCAATCTGCGAACGCCCGAAAATCTAGCAAGGTGACACTGCAATCCTCATTATAATCGCCGGGATACTGAGTAGCACGCATCATAAAAAGAGCAGCGTCTGTGACGTTTTCATTACTACCGTACCAAGCCATCTCCCCACGATCATTTATCACGCATTTTACTCCGGAATAGCCATAATTTGGCAACCTATACATTGCATCATTTTTGTATAGATATGGAATAGTTCCATCCGCTGTCTCGTCCCAAGGTGAATAACAAATATCACCATGAACGTTAATATCCGGGCCAAACCCATCGAATAGTGACACCGTATTCCCCTCGACCCACATTCGTACTTCGTGTGATTGTCCGCTCCATTGGAGCCAAACGACGTCGCCCAAATCGTTAATCTCGGCACTTTGCGGCTCGCCCGTACCGTCTGTTAATTCCAGGTTCTCACCGTCTCGTCGCGCCATTATTGTGGAGACCCAAGGTGAGATAGAAAAGTTGAACCGTGTCCACACTAGAGATCCGCTGCAATTCAGCCTGGGGACCGCGTTGGAAAACCCGTTCGATGCGATAGTGGTGACTGTGTTTCCGTCATACAAATTCAGATTGACATGAATTCCGTCACCATGGACGTCCACATCGAAGGCAATCAGACCATCATCGTTGACTGCGGGTATCGTAAAAACGCTCGGCGCGTCCTCGACGTCGGTTGCTACACCATTTTCGTAAAGTACGAGTGAAAACGGCGGCGAATTTGACGTGCCTCGTTTCCAAACCACCTTGCTGCCGTCCGGACTGATGTCGGGCCAATGGTCGTTGTACGTGCCGTCGGAAAGCTCTTCAATGCCCTCGAATCGCTTGTAACGGTACACATGCCCCATCCCTGGTCCATCTGAGCGTGACCAGACGACCTCGCCAGTGTCTGCCAGCCCCGGTCGCTGGTAATAACCCGGCGTATCACTCAGAATCACGACCTCATAGCCTGGTGGCACGCTATCGATCACTTCCGGCTCACCAGCCTGGACGCTGAAAACAAGCGTTTCTGCCAGGATGACAGCGATGATCCCTGATAATCTCTTGATATCCATGACCCAAACTCCTGCCAGTGCGCTCGCCGCATGGTAAACCGGAATGTCACATCGCGTGGAAAGCTGTACTTCAAGTGTATCCCCGAAACCCTGAAGGAACAGTATTAATATAAACGAATGCAACGAACAAAGTCAAAAATATCCGTCTCATCAGCAAATTTGTGGTCTTGTATTGGCTCGGGGATCATGGAATCCATACACCAGTTATCTTGTTGGGAAACGCCTGAAAGGCTGCGGTCGCCAGTGGAGCGAAGGCGGAGTTTTTGGTAATGGCCGCGATGAGTAGGCCAGCGGATCAATCGCTCGTGGGACACATTCTGGGCATCGCGGCTCATCCACCACGCGGGGCGAAGGCCACAGAGCCACGAGAATTCGCCACCCAAAATGGGATGCACCTGCTTTGCCGGGCAAGCCGTCGTACCAATCTGTCCGACAAAGTGGCTCATCCTGCGAGCTGGAAGGCCGAAAGGGTGCGGATGATGTTGTTTTAGACGGACAACCCCAGATGGCAGGGTGCATCCACACAATTGAGGGAACATTCTTGACTTCAGAACTCCAATAACCCATTATCAGGGAGTCCGATAACTGTAACCTTGGGGCAAGGCGAAAAAGGAGCATTCCGTGGCATTCATTTCCCGAGTCCGCATGGACTCAAGACCATATCGTTGTACCCGCGTACTCCTGGGTTTCCTCTTGGGCATGATAGCTCTTGGCCAGCAAACTGAAGCGGCGGTATTTGTCGATTCGTCGGCGACGGGCTTGAACGATGGTAGCGGTTGGTCGGATGCTTTTATTGATCTGCAGGATGGTCTTGATGCGGCAGCGGCTTCGGGCGGTTCGGAGACTGAAGTTTGGGTGGCCACTGGGACGTATCGGCCTGATCGTGGAACCGGCATACGGTCCAGCACGTTTCAACTTCTGAGCGGTGTGGCGCTGTATGGCGGTTTCGATGGTACGGAAACCGTGTTAAGGCAACGCGACCCCGCCGCTAATATCACCATTCTCAGTGGTGATTTGGCCGAAAACGACGAGTCATCTTTCACGAACAATGGAGAGAACAGCTACAACGTTGTGACTGGCAGTGGCGTCGATGCCACGGCTATTCTCGACGGCTTTACCATCACTGCCGGCAACGCCGATGGGTCTGTTGAACCCTCGAACTCCGGCGGTGGGATGTACAATAACAACGGAAGCCCGATAGTCAGGAATTGTGTATTCAAATGGAACACCTCGCTATTTTCAGGAGGTGCAATGTACAATCAATCGAGCAGCTCACCACTGGTTGAGGATTGCCAATTCCTAGGAAACACGTCTCTGGACGGAGGTGCTGTAACGATCGCGACCTCGTCGAATCCGAGCTTTCTCGATTGCGAATTCGACGGAAATGATGGCACCTTGCTTGGCAGAGGTGGCGCCCTGTTTATCACTTCGTCATTGCCAGTTCAGCTTGAACGATGTAATTTCTCAAAAAACGGTTCTGGTCGGGGTGGCGCGGTCTTTCATCAAGGTCTCGCCACTCCAAATCTTGTGGACTGCACGTTCAGTTTCAACACAGCTTTTGCAAGTGCATTGCCAGGATCAGGAGACGGTGGTGCCATCTACATCGATGGGGCCTCTCCGCATTTGAGTGGGTGTGAGTTCGCGGAGAACGACGCCCTTGTTGGTAACGGTGGTGCGATCTATATGCAGCTCGGGAGCCAGCCGCGCCTGATGTCTTGCACTTTTCAATCCAATCGTGCGAATTCTGGAGACGGGGGTGCTATTTATAGTATTGACAGCAACCCTAACCTATCCGACTGCAACTTATCGGAAAACAAGGCGGTCAAAGGTGGAGCGATATTTGTTCAATCGGGTGAATCAGAGTTTCTGGATTGCACTTTCATCGACAATGAATCGTCCATGTTGCTACCACAAACGATCGCAGACGGCGGTGCCATTTATGGTGATGACGCTACTTTACGACTTGTTGGCTGCTCGCTGCTTGGAAACACAGCGACCGATGGCAGAGGCGGAGGGATTCATATTGAGAACGGCAGTGATTTACGTTTGACCAACAGCATTTTTGTGGGTAACGCCGCGCCAACGAGTGCTGGCGGTGCGATTTCAAGCGTTGACAGTAGTCCGGCACTACTCAGCTGTAGTTTGACTCTAAACAGCGCTGCTAATACTGGTGGTGTGAGTGGTACAGGTAGTGGAACGACAGCTATAGCCAATACCATTCTCTGGGGAAATAGTGACACGGCAGGGGGCGGGGTCGTGTTAGCCCAGCTCGCGCATTCGAGCCCATCCTCGATCACAGTAAGTTTTTCATCTGGCCAGGGCTGGATTCCTAGTGGCCAAAATTGGGGTATTGGCGATTTAGTCGGTAGCGGCAACACATCGGATGATCCGCTCTTTGTGGATGCCGATGGCGCTGACAACATTCCGGGGAGCTCTGATGATGATGTCCAGCTTATGCCGGCGTCAACACTTCTGAACGCGGGATCGAATACACTGGTGCCTCCCGATGAGCTGGATATAGGGGGGTGTGCTAATTTTAGTTGAAATTTGAGACGAACGGCTCCATGAATGACGGTGGTTTTTGGAACATCCATCAAACAAGGAGCCGTATCATGAAAAGTTTCGTACGAATCGGAGCAAATCGCAAGGGTAGCCGGAA
>JAJRWX010000055.1 GCA_024276605.1 Planctomycetota bacterium
AGTCCCGATGTATCCCGACGTAAAGTCGGGATACATCGGGACTTACCCGTGTAGTTCCGGAGGCCGACACGGGCAAAAAAAACGTTGCCCATGCCACCCTGGATGAACCCGAAAAATAAGCTGTGACACAGCACTAGACTTGACATACCCGACGTGTTGACGTTCCCATGTATGTCCTGGCAAACGGTACGCCAGCCAACGATAGACAATTAACTGTTTAGGGTGTTTGTGTCAGCTAAGAAGATATTGAAAACACGCATTATCATCGGCATGGAAATTCACGTGCAACTGCGTACGCAGACGAAAATGTTTTGCGGCTGCGAACTCTCATTTGACGCCGCACCCAATGTGCATGTCTGCCCGGTCTGTCTGGGACATCCCGGTTCGCTACCTGTGATCAATCGCACGGCGCTACGCTACGCAATATTGGCAGGCTTAGCCATGAACTGTCGGATCGCCACATTTACGAAATGGGATCGCAAGAACTATTTCTATCCTGACTTGCCCAAAAATTATCAGATCAGCCAATACGATCTTCCGGTTTGCGGGGAAGGTCATTTTGATTTGCCATCAGACACGACACCAAAATCGATACGCATTCGGCGTGCCCATCTGGAAGAAGATGCCGGTAAAAATATCCACGACGCCGGCAACCATACACTCGTCGATCTCAACCGAGCAGGAACGCCACTACTTGAAATCGTCACCGAGCCTGATATTCATTCCGCAGAAGAGGCTTACTCATTTTGTACGGAATTACAACGACTCGTCACCTACATTGGCATCAGTGACGCGAACATGCAGATGGGACAGATGCGATTCGAGCCTAATGTTAACGTCGAGATTACCCATCAAGATGGTGTGGCGAAAACGCCTATCTCGGAAATTAAAAATCTAAACAGCTTCCGTTCGGTAAAAAACGCGATCGAATACGAAGCCCAACGACAGATTGCCACATGGGAAGAAGACACCACATACGAACTGGGTAAAGCTGCGAATGAAAATCGTGGTTGGAATGATGAACGTGGTATCACCGAGTTTCAACGGACCAAGGAAGCCACCCACGACTATCGCTATTTTCCTGATCCGGATTTGGTCCCTATCACCATCTCAACAGCCATGGTGGATGACATTCGCGCGGACCTACCTGAATTGCCTATCGCTCGGCGCAAACGCTTTGTATCCGTGCTTAAACTTTCACGTAAGGATGCGGAAACGCTCGTCGATCATCGAGCCACGGCTGATCTGTTTGAGGATGCGATTCAAGCCGGCGGCCCGACGAATGTGCTGTGCAAACAGATGATTAATGTATGGCTTAGCCTGGCCAAAAGCAAACAAATTCATGTAGCCAACCTCGGTATTAGCGCAGCAGGGATGGCGGAACTAGCGCGCATGACCAACCAAGGTGATATCAACAAGTCGGCGGTAAAACAAATCGCAGAAGCGATGCTAACGGATGCGCAATCCCCCAGCGCTTGGGCAAAGCAACTCGGGTTGATGCAAATCAAAGACACCGAAGCCACTCAAGCCTGGGTACAACAAGCGATGGATAACAACGAAAAAGCCGTCCAAGACGCAATCAGTAATCCCAAAAAAGCTAAAGCGGCATTGGGGTTTTTGCGTGGTCAGGTGATGAAAATTTCAGCAGGTAGAGCTGACCCAAAACTGGCCGGCGAGTTAATCGAAAAGCATTTGATGCCTGATTCAGACCAGTAATTCCCTATTCAATAAACCCGACACTTCGTAGCGTTCATCATGTAGCGGAGTCGGGTTTGTCAGCCTGAAAATCTAGTGACGCGGAATTAATGCAATAACGCAAACCGGTTGGTTGTGGACCATCGTTGAAAACATGTCCCAAGTGTGCGTCACATCGATGACATCGTACTTCAGTACGCTGCATACCATGAGTTTCATCAGTCAATTCATCGATGTTAGCACCGTCAGCCGGTTTGAAATAACTCGGCCAACCACATCCAGGGGCATATTTGGTTTCCGACTCGAACAGCTTAGCTCCACAGCATACGCAGGTGTATGTGCCCTCGGCAAAATGTTGATCATATTGACCCGTGCCCGGAGCCTCAGTCCCCCCCTCTCGCGTTACGCGATACTGCTCCGGCGTCAGTTGCGTACGCCACTGTGCCTCATCCTTATGTATCTTGTCGTCTTCTGCCATAAAATTTTCTCCCACAGCCAACACACCTATCGTAAAGCCTGATGGTGGTTATTCTAAGAAATTGACGATGATTGCGATACGGGCAACAATCCTCTGACGATGATATCCAGCGATACAGCATTCTCGCTTAACATGTAACGTTGTATGCGCGACAAACGTCTGGTGATTAAGAGCTTGGTCTACCACTTAGGAAACAATACTTACTCCGAGGAGATGCATCATGCTATCACGTGTATACCTAGTCACTTTCACGCTAGGATTAACCCTGTCCTGCTTACCTCATCTTGTCGTAGCCGACCCCGTTACTACCAGTCAGCATTGGCCGAGTTTTCGCGGTGTCAATGCCAAAGGTATTTCAGAAGGATATACACTACCCGTCACATGGGATGGCCCTTCATCGAAAAATATCGCATGGAAAACGCCAATCCCCGGCTTGGCCCATTCGTCCCCTATCGTGTGGGGTGATCGGATCTATGTCACTTCGGCTGAAAGCAGTCAGGCTAATCCCTATCTACGTGTGGGATTGTATGGCGAAAGCCCGGAACACCCGGAGGCATTCGAACACGAATTCGTCACTTATTGCCTTAACAAAAAAGACGGAAAAATTCTCTGGCGTCGCGTAGCCTACAAAGGAATCCCCAAGGTTAAACGACACATCAAAGCCACGCACGCCAACTGTACACCGGCTACGAATGGGGACATGGTCGTTTCGTTCTTCGGATCACATGGACTCTATGCTTACGACATGGATGGTAAACTGTTGTGGAAAAAAGACCTTGGCTATTTCGATGCAGGACCACCTCGTTCAGATTCCTTACAATGGGGTTTCGCCAGTTCACCGGTTATTCATGATAACATGGTCATTGTACAATGTGCCGCACGCAACGTCTCTTTCATCACAGCCTTGAATATCAAAGACGGCGCTGAAGTGTGGCGCACGTCGCGCGAAGTATATCCCGGTTGGGGTACACCCACCGTACTGGCGGACAAGCGTCATCCGCAAGTCATCACCAACGGATTTAAGCACATCGGCGGCTATGACCTACACACCGGAAAGCCTCTTTGGCACCTACGCGGCGGTGGAGACATTCCGGTACCTACACCGATTGTCGCCCATGACTTGATATTTATCACTAATGCCCACGGCGGCCAATCACCCGTATATGCCATCCACGCCAGTGCCAAAGGTGACATTAACTTAGCCCATGACCAAACCAGCAATGAGCATATCGCCTGGAGCCACATGAAAATAGGCAACTATATGCAGACTCCACTTGTGTACGGCCCACATCTATATTGCTGTCGCGATTCCGGCATTCTTGCCTGCTACGAAGCAAAAACAGGTAAGAAACAATACCGTAAACGCCTAGCCAGTGGTGTCGGCTTTACATCATCGCCTGTCGCGGGTAATAACAAAATTTACTTCACAAGCGAAGAAGGTGACGTGTATGTCTTAAAGACAGGAAGCGACTACGAACTATTAGCCAGAAATAAACTCGGCGAAATATGCATGTCCACCCCGGCTATTTCTGAAGGGCGATTGTATTTTCGTACCCAACACCACGTCATGGCTATCGGCAAGTGATGATGTGACTCGATTCGGACATTACTATGGCAGATGTCCCAAGACAATGCACAAGGGGCACGGATAACATTTTCATCCGTGCCCTTTGCTTTTGTCCTTAGATTTTATAATCAAACGCTTACGATTGATCCTTATTGGCTTCGAGCAACTTCGCAGGTAAACCGGGAATGAGCTGGCTGCCGGCAGGTATAGTAATTGACGAATTACCAATATCTTCCGACATCGGCTCAACGCGACCGCCCAAATACTTACCCAAAAATGCCTCGGTCACGGCATTAAACGACATACTATTCGGTGGACGACGGAAGCCGTGCCCTTCATCCGGATAAAGCACATAAATCACCGGTATATTATGCTTTTTCATCGCAGCCACTATTTGATCAGCCTCCGCCTGCTTGACGCGCGGATCGTTCGCACCTTGACCAATAAGCAGCGGTTTGCGGATTTTATCCACATGCGTGATGGGCGAACGCGAGGCTAAGAACTTACGACCTTCTTCCGTGCGATGATCGCCAACTTTTTTGGTGAACATTTCGAGGATAGGCTTCCAATAGGGCGGAATGGCTTCCATGAGCGTAATAATGCTCGACGGTCCGACAATATCAACGCCACAGGCAAATACGTCCGGTGTAAATGTCAAACCGACGAGTGTGGCATATCCACCGTAACTTCCCCCCATGATACCAATGCGATCTTTATCCGCGATGCCTTCCTTGATGGTCCAGGCTACGGCATCGATGAGGTCGTCGTGCATTTTTCCAGCCCACTCGAACGTGGAAGCGTTGATGAAATCCTTACCAAACCCGGTAGAACCGCGATAGTTCACACTCAGCACGGCATAACCGCGATTGGCCAACCATTGGTGATAAGGGTTGTACCCCCAGGTATCCCGTGCCCACGGACCACCGTGAACAAACAAAACCATAGGCATAGCTTTGTCCGGTCGACCGTTACCGTCATGATCCGTACCTACCGGAAGCGTTAAATACGAAACAAGATTCAAGCCATCGCGTGATTTGATCACGATCGGATGCATCTTGGCCAACTTGGCCTTTTCCAGAGCCTTACGATTCGTAAAAAGAAACTTCGCTTCATTCTTATCTCGGTTGTACAAATAGTACCGCACAGGCCCTTGGTCCAGCACATAGGCTACGGTCCATAAGCGATCATCGTGCGTACGACTCGTCACGTTGAATTCACCATCCGAAACGGTTTCGAGATACTTAAAATCACCTTCAATCGATGGATCCAACACTTGCCAACGACGCCGCGTGTAATTCGACTGAACAGCCTGGATAATCTTGCGTGTGGGATGAGCAAAGACACCGGCAATGTCCGCCTGATTATCCTTAGCTAAAATGCGAGATTGACCGGATTCAAGGCCGTACGAAATCAACGCAGCTGTGTTTCGATCTCGACTGTCGATCATGAACAGATTTTTACCTGACTCATCCAATCCTATCGGATTGGTCGTCATGACATCTTCCTGCCCTATCTTGGCAAACAGTGTCCAACTATTGGCACCAGTCAAACGATGTATCTCACTACCCCCGTCCTGCGTCATTTTCACACCAAAATGAATCTTCATATCATCTTCGGTGAGGAATCCCGTGAACTCATCGTTTTGTTGGATCAGTGATTTCACGCCGGTGCGAATGTTGACGCGATAAATATCATGCCAGCGTTTATCTCGCTCATTGATAGCCACTAGAATCTCGTCTGGGAAATCCGGGCTGACTTCCTGCACGCGAGCCTGTACGCCACTGATCGGTGTGAGGTCCAACGTCTTATTGGTCGCTAGATCAGTACTATACACGTGCCAGTTCTCATCCCCGCCTTTGTCCTGCACGTACAAAATATAGCCCGGGTTCTTGGCCCAAAAGTAACCGCGAATCCCTCGTTTGGTATCTTTGGTCACCGGCTTTGCAGCAGACGGATCATGAGCCGGTCCAACCCAGACGTTGAGAACGCCATTAACTGGAGCGAGATAACTAATCCGTTTCCCATCCGGGCTAATCTGCACACTAGCTTTGTCCGGGTTACCGAAAAAAGCCTCTCGTGGAATGATCGGCGTGGCAAAATCCGCCTTCACCCCGACTTGAAAACCCATCGTCATAACTCCTGCCAGCACAATCATGCCGGTTGTACGCCTCGTCGCTCTTATCATCACATGTATCTCCTTCAACATCGATCTCTATCGCGTAGTTGGACGAAACTTCTCGCAGCCACACATCGGAACGGCCCCGGTCTCGACTCTCATCATCGGGGCCAATTGTACCAAAGGTGGCTGCAGCACATTCGACTAAATGACGTCTTTCAACAAGATTTGACAACTAACACTCAAACCACGCAACCGATCAACCTCACCGAGATTCTGTAGCATGATTGTTCGTGGGGTTAGTCAGTCGTTGGATGTCCTCACGTCGAATCGTGGCTAATACCCAAAAGAAAATCGGTACGACGAATTGCGGGACGGTAGAAACGGAAACCACCCATGTCACAAAACCAAGTATATTGGTTAATAATGGACCTATGGTGTAAATACCAAGCGGCGGCTCCCCGCAATACGCGCTGAGCACCATGCAAAATAAGGCCAGCGATACCCAAAGACAGACAAAAAGAGAGCCCAATAGGGTCGCCAAGATGCGCCGCATCCACGACACGGGCGAAGCAATAATTAAGGATAAGGTCATGGCCAAGGGCAAGTAAGACATTAACAATGAGCTAAACGGCTGTTCACCGACGGCACGCGTCTTTCTATTGGCCACGGCCAGCATGGAATCATATGTACCTATTTTCTTCGTAGGAGGTTTCAAAATCACCACCCACTGACTTCCAGTTGAAAGAATAGTCGAACGAAATATGTCAGTACCCAAAGTCTGCAATTGTCGGGGATACCAACCATTGATACCCACCCACAACGTCAGGAATAGTGCATACGCCAGGACGAGCTTAGCGAAAAAGCTAAGGATGATCCGGCGCGGGTTTTTCATGGATTTCCTGTTCACGTGTAGCCCACAAAGCCCATAAAACCCAAAACAAAATGGCAAGAAAAACGAATAGCGCCTGCCAGACATCTACGTGCATAATATCAAACGCCCTGGGAAAATAGACGCCAATATAAAACAGCGAAACAATACGGAAAATGTTAAGAACCATAAGACATAATGTGCCGATGAGCATGCCCGGCAATTTCGATAATAAACTTGCCGGAAACGCGAGCACACCAGCACAGAAAAGCGCCGATGGCTCTATGGCATCGCAACCCCGTTCGATGGACAACGCATAACGACCGGGCACGCTGATACTTTTTCCAGCAACAATCACGGAATCTTCAAAAATATCGAGAATCCCTCCCGAGGCTGAAGCATTCCATTTCAAATACCAGGGAAACGCCACGTCGCGCACCCAACTCGTCATACAAAATAGCTCAAACAATCCCATCAATACGGCAAAAAGAAAAACGAAGCGAAACACGGGCTTTTTACCTTCATACCATCGCCCACGACGACGGCGGACAACCGGCGAAGCCTGCGATGATGCCGAGTCATCCGACGAGGCAAGACTTCGTTTCGTCTTTGATTTTCTGCGGTCAGCCCGTGACATATTCAAAGTACCTGCTCTAACAAATTAGCATCATTTACCGTTTGTTCATCTTCGTTGGTGAAAAACTATACCAGATTTGAGAATCTCCTGCGAGAAGGCGGCTCGCACATCACCGGAATAATCAAATCGCTGGACAACCCCAAAGCATAGCAAAATCCACTCATGTGCGACAACCATGCCGTCGTTATACTTCCTCAATGATTTCCAACATAGCCGTATAACCAAGGCGCGGTTAATGTTTTTTGATATAATGCCCGTACGTCAATAAAAAAGTAAAGCCCCTCTGATGCTTGGGAGCGCCCATGATACCGATACGACATAAGCCACTGATTATGATTGGCCAACACTTGGCACTGGTGGCAATGATACTACTTCTGGCATGTCGCCCAACGATACATGTAGCTCAACGTGAAGATAGGTCTAGTACGGAAGGCGTACCAAACTCCCCTTCAACGCGATCATCCAGCGAAATATCTGACGATGCGTCACCGCATGTATCGCTTCCTGTGTTACAACCCAAACTGGGTGATCCTCTTGTTGGATTGTCCCCAGAACAGCTAAGTCGATTCCAAGCGGGAAAATCCCTGTTCCGACGAATCCACACCGCCGAGGATGGCCTGGGACCGACGCATAATCTACATAGCTGCATCGCTTGCCATAGTAACCCTGTCGGTGGTTCCAGTCCTAATTCCATCACCATGTTCGGGCGCAGCTCCGCCGATGGATTCGACCCTCTCGTTCACCTTGGTGGCCCGTTACTACAAGGCGAATCCATCGACCCGCGATGCATGGAAAAAGTGCCTCGCGAAGCCAACGTGATTGCCGATCGCATATCGCCTTCGGTATTGGGTGGCGGATTGATTGAAGCCGTCGCCGATGAAACACTCGCTCAGTTAGCCAATCAACAATCAGGAGAAATATCGGGGCGCGTGAATTGGGTCACAGCCTTTGAGGATCAGGCGGACCATCCGCGTCGTGCCGGTCGATTCGGCTTCAAATCACAAATCGCTACCCTGCTCACTTTTTCAGCCGCGGCTGCACGCAATGAGCTAGGTCTCACTAATCGTTTCTTACCGACGGAAAATACCGTTAACGGCGACCTCTCAGCCTGCGCACCCTATGATCGTTACCCCGATCCCGAACTTGTGCCCGACGCCCAGGGTTTGGATTTCATCGACCGTGTGACCGACTTCCAACGATATTTAGCGCCTCCGCCGCAAACACCGCGCTCCGGCATGATGGGTGAACAAGTGTTCATCCGTATCGGGTGTGCGGATTGTCATACACCTACGTTACGCACATCCTCGGATGACGCCGTCGAACCTATCCTGCGAGATAAAACCCTTCAACCCTACAGCGATTTCTTACTGCACGACATGGGTAAGCTTGGGGATGGTATTGCACAAAAGCAGGCTTTGCCAAATGAAACGCGTACTACGCCACTGTGGGGATTCCGCTTCCGATTTCCCGTTCTTCATGATGGACGCGTCTCGGCTAAGACCGTGCGCGACCGACTGATCGGGTCCATTCGCTTCCACGATGGCGAAGCGACCGCGTCCGTAACTGCGTTCGATGCTTTACCCGAGTGTGAAGTCGATCAGCTTGTTGCGTTTATTGATTCCCTAGGCCGGGTGGAATTCGACCACGATGGTGATAATGACGTGGACGTCGATGACTATCGATTCTTTCACACATGCATGGCTAATCAACCTTCCGCAAAGTATTCTCCGGAACACAAATGCG
Source organism: Planctomycetota bacterium (assembly GCA_024276605.1). Lineage (GTDB taxonomy): Bacteria > Planctomycetota > Phycisphaerae > UBA1845 > UBA1845 > JAJRPG01. Next base: position 9,108 of record JAJRWX010000055.1, read on the forward strand.
CCCTGGCTGATATAGATCAGGACGGTTACCTAGACCTGGCCGACTTTTGCCTATTCCAACGCGCACGCTCGAAACCTCGCTACGGCTCTATCATCGTAGTGCCATAGACACGCAGGAGTAGGGCAGGTCGTTCTTTCGCCAATCCTAAATTGGCGAAAGGTTGACCTGCCGTAACCATTTGACATTCGCAACCATCAGGATAATCGAATCAGAGCCGCACGGCGCCAGCCTGCGGACTGGCGCATGCCAACCGGACCACCGTCGTCAACAAGTCCACCCGCGCCAACCTGTTACCGTGTCACCAGGCTTGCGCCGTGGTGCGCTGATTCGTCGCGCAATCTAACATCGCACCCCAAAGACAAGCCCAGGCACGATAGTAAAAGGCAGGTCAACCTTTCGCCCCTTTCCCTGTGGGCGAAAGAACGACCTGCCCTACGCGCTGATCCGAGCCGGTAGCGCCAGCGCCCGGTGTCTTCGGGCGGTCACACACGCCGTAAATGTTCTACGTGCTTGCGGTGTATATGGCGTCTTGAAAGCACGGGTCGCTCGCGCTCGCCGCTCGGATTTTAGTCGATGATAGACGTATAGTGCCAATACAGAGTCACTACACAGACATAACGAATCTGTTGAATCTCACTTTCGGACAATCTCCTGGCGACCGTGATTCACTTTCCTGCATAATGTGATTCACCTACGATCATCGTCTCCCCCATCTCGAAACGAGATGGGGGACCCAGCCGCGAGAATTTGAATTCAAACTACTCATCTTCAAAAATGCACTCATCGTTCGCATGGATTTTACACTTGTACCGAGTCCACCCTGACCAGATTTCCGCTCTAATCACTGTAGGGGAGATGCCATCGCATTCGTTTGTTAATGGAGTGCGAAGGATTACCCGAAACGCCCCTTCAGCCATAAGAATCCCCTTGCTGCTCATCTCCTCAACACACTCACCGTCCACATACAATCGACATCGGCGGCGGTTGAAAAGCAGCCACACGCCCCACCAACTTTCCACTTCGATTCTGTGATTTTTGTACATCGTGGTCCAAGTTCTAGTTGGCATACTTGACTCCGAATAGTTGGACAATGGGGCTATAGGTAGTCAGCCCGTTATTTCTTCCCACCGAAACAATGCCGCTTGATTGCTTCACAAGCAAGCAGAACGTTTCGTCTCACCACGTGATGTTCCATAATCTCTGCCGAATGTCCAGCGTCAATAGGTTCATATTTCCCGCGAGATTTAGGAAAGGATTAAAATTTTGCCTCCTCAGCAGAATCTGTGGTCTGGCAGCAAGAAGGGGCAGCGAGTATGCTGGCATCCCATTGAAGGCGATTAGAGTCGCCATGACTTATCTAATCTGGAATGGGAGTTGGTTATGGAAACACTTACTACTTGTGCTCAATACGGCGACTTGATAGGCTTATCCGCTGCCGACTGGAGCGATGACAGAGGTAATTCTAAGTTATTGAAGGCTGCCGGTCTTGACGGAGGGAAGTATTTCTTAGTCGGTATCTCCATCTACGCTGAGAGTAGCCAACACGTTAGCCTCCATGTAGTTGAAGCTGCGGGACATGCTGACATGATGGCACTGGTCAACAACGGACAAATTCATGCGACAAAGATCGATACTACGCTAACCATTACGGATGTGCTGGATTGTCTCAAGAGGTTCTCTGTAATCTTCAAGCATAAAGACTTGGAGACGGTAGTTGTTGCTTACGACACTTGATCGCTCGTTACCCGATCCCGTATTCTTTTCCGATTGACTCGACAGCCCAACGACATCGTTCAGGATTGGCGTCAACGTAGCTGTCCGTGATTCCCATTTGCTGCCCTACAAGAATCTTAGCTGTATACTGGTCTATTCGCTGGTCCTGCAAAGCCGCTCGATACCCACCCTTTCGGAAAGCCTTGAACGTGCGCATTCCCTTGTTCAGATTCTCGTCTGTGGATTCATCTGCAAGCCCTGCAAGCTGTCTATGATCTCGGAGTCTGCAACAAAAAGTCTTCGTTGTCCACCGCGATCGCTCCGTATTCACAAATAAGCGGTCGCTCTGGTCGTCTCGATAATCGAGCTAAGTCCTCAATGTTTCAAAAGCATCAACTGCCTGATCCGTATCTAATCAGAGAAAGGACTAGGATGGTAGTTGGTCGATCATTTGACTGAGCGAACTGCCTGCGATCACCGCCTCCCCCAGGTCCAAAAAGAAGGACCTGGGTCACCCAGTCAACTAACAATCTATGAACCCGCCTTCGCTTCCAACTCTTCCCAACGCGCGTATAACCTCTCCACCTGTTGTTGTGCAACATGGAATTCTTTCCATCGTTTTTCCGCTTCGATATGATCCCCGGCTACATCCGGTTCCTCCATGGCTTTTCGACACACTTCCACCCGTTCGTCCGCTTCTAGAATGGTTGTCTCCATGTCGCGCAGTTCCGATTTCTCGCTGGCTGAAAGTCCCCCCTGTTGGACCTTACTCTGTTGGGCCTTGCCCTTCGTTTTTTTCGCTTTACTTTTTTTCGCCGCGTCATCCACCGCACCAGCGTTGCGCGATTGCCATTGTGTACGATCACCATAGTGTCCAACGCTACCATCACCGCAAAGTCCGATGAATTCCGTACAAACGCGATCGAGCATGAACCGATCGTGCGTCACCAGCACAATAGCCCCGGCAAAATCAAGCAGACTTTCTTCGAGCACATCGAGGGATGTTATATCCAGGTCATTGGTCGGTTCGTCCAGTATTAGAAGGTCTACCGGCTGTAACATGAGCCTGGCTATCAGAATCCGTGCTTGCTCACCGCCCGAAAGATCGCGTACCGGCATGTCAAGCTGATCCATCGTAAAGAGAAACCGCTTCGACCAAGCACTGATATGAAAGTTGCGACCACGAAAGTCCACATGATCGTCTTTGCCAGCCAGCGCCTCTCGCAGAGTTACGTCCTGTGGCAATGTCTCTCGATTCTGATCGAAAACAACAATCCGAAGTTTTTCGGCTAATTCAACCGTACCTTCGTCAGGCGATAAGTCACCGGTCAATACCCGAACCAACGTTGTCTTACCACTACCATTAGCCCCTAAAATGCCTAAACGCATGCCGGGAGATAACATGAGTGAGACATCCTTAAACAGCAACTTACCGCCGAGCGACTTCGCCAATCCTTTAGTCAGTAACAATTTTTTCGATTGTCTGCCCGTCCCTTGAAAATCAAGGCCCGCGGCGACAGCCTGCGCATTACGCTGCTTGAGATCACGAAGTTCATCTTTAGCTTTGTAAGCTTCCTCTATACGCACTTTTGATTTGGACCGGCGTGCTTTAGCCTTCGACTTCAAAAAGGCATCCTCTCGACGGACGATATTGGTCAACGTCACCTCTTGGGCTAGCTTGGCTTGGATATAGTCCGCCCTTTTCTCCAAAAACATACTGTAATTACCACTCACGCTAAAATAACCATCCGGGTAAATAGGGTTCAACTCCACCACACGCGTCGTTACGCGATCCAGAAAATACCGGTCATGACTCACGGCGATAAAAGAAAACGGCGCAGTCAACAACAGATTCTCCAGCCATTGTATGCCTTCGAGGTCCAGATGGTTCGTCGGCTCATCCAACAGCAGTAGGTCGGGTTGTTGGATGATAGCACGTGCCAGCGCCAATCGTTTACGCCACCCTCCCGATAGGGCATCCACACGTTGATTCGGATCAACGTATCCAAACTTGCTCAAGGTGATACTGACTTGCGTGTCGCGCTCGTACGCTTCCATGGATTGATCGATAAGGGCTTCGGTTAACACTTGCTCAATCGTAGCGCCATCCGTAAACCGATCTTCCTGTTCGAGATAGACCATGCGCGCGGATCGACGCCGGTTGACTTCACCACTGTTAGCCTGTTCAAGACCGGCTAACATCTTCAACAGCGTCGACTTACCTGCACCATTAGGCCCCAAAAACCCCACGCGCTCACCATCCTCAAAACTGATAGATAGCCCGTCAAAAAGTTCCCGCGTACCAAAATGCTTTTCGACCGCGTTACATGTAACTAATGTACCCATCGTATCCCCATCGATTGTGCTATACCCTCAGCCATACCAGTGTCGCAACTCAGTGGAGATTTGTCTACGAATGAATTATTTCTGTTTGTGTGGCCCATGTCCTGTTTTCTGGACATGGGGGAGACGATGATACGCGCGCGGGTGCCATACCCAAGCCGGAGGCGCGGGCATGTAGCCTGTATACATGCGAACGTCTAAAACATGGTCGCGCTTCGCTTGACTATGCCACCCACTTGTGATCATCGACTCCCCCAGGTTCAAAAAGAAGAACCTGGGACACCCCGCCAGGAAATATAACCCAGTTAACTATGCCTGCTTGATACCATCAGTCTATCGCGTAGAATCACTGCCCGCAGGATAACTTTGCGAGGAGATGGACGATTTCGGTTTCACCCTCAGCGAAGTTGCCTGATATGGAGCGGTGTCCGAGTGGCTGAAGGGGCCGCACTGGAAATGCGGTGTGCGGGTTAACCGTACCGAGGGTTCGAATCCCTCCCGCTCCGTTTGCCTTTGTGTTGTGTCACAGCTTATATTGCGGGTTCATCGACGGTGACATGGGCAAGGCTTTTTTTGCCCGTGGCGACCTCCGGATCATCACGGGCAAGCCCATGCCACCCAAATTCTTAATTGTGGATATGGAGAGCGCACGCAACGTCTCAGACGCTGGATTCTTCCCGTAGCCAAGTCACAAAGCAATCCAAACCTGTTTCAATGTCCGTGCATGGATTGTAGCCGAGTTCCTCACGTGCTCGGTTGATGTCTGCATAGGTACGGTCAACATCACCCGGCTGTAATGGCTGGCGATCGATGATAGCCTTTTTGCCCAATGCTTTTTCCAACGCCGAGATCAGATCACGCAAGGCCACCGGTTGCGACTCGCCGAGATTGTAAATGCGGTAACCGTCAATCCGATCAATCGCACACAACACACCCTGGATAATATCATCGATATAGGTGAAATCGCGCATCATGCTACCATCGCCGAAGACGGGGATCGATTCCCCCGCTTCGATCAATCGAGCGAACTTATGAATGGCTAAATCCGGGCGTTGCCTGGGGCCGTATACGGTAAAAAATCGTAAACAGGCAATCGGAAAACCGTATAAATGGTGATAGGTATGACAAAGTAGCTCGCAGCACTTCTTCGTCGCAGCATAGGGAGAAATGGGATCGTCCACCGCATCGGTTTCGCGGAACGGAACCTCCTTACGATTACCATAAACACTGGAACTACTAGCCATAATAAGCTTGCAACCCACCACCCTACGACAAGCTTCCAGTACGTTTAACGTGCCACGGACATTCACATCCTGATAGAGTAATGGCTGTTCAATCGACGGTCGTACGCCGGCTCGGGCAGCTAAATGCACGACGATGTCGGTTTCCTGATCGATCGTATCAAACATAATGGACTGATCACGGATATCCCCTTCTACAAGCAGGAAGTGATCGTAGGCCATCGCAGAAACAAGGTTACGTCGTTTGATAGCCGGGTCGTAAAAGTCATCGAAACAGTCCAATGCGATAACACTATGTCCATCGCGTAGCAACGCTTCGCAAAGATGCGAACCGATAAACCCCGCCCCACCGGTGACGACGATGTTACTCATGAGTTAGTATGCAACCATCAGTTATGAACTACGCAGGTTTTAGTGACGGACGCCCCACACAATGATAAGTGAATCCGCGCTTAGCCATCACATGCGGCTCGTACATGTTACGACCATCGAAAATTAATTTACTCGGCATGCGCTCGCCAATCATATCAAAATCCGGCGTGCGAAACTCCGGCCAATCCGTAAAGACAACCAACACATCCGCACCGTCCAGCGCGTCATAGCCGTCGTCACACATCTTGACCCCTTCACCCAATTCACGCGCAGCATGGCCCATAGCTTCGGGATCGTGTGCTTGTACTTTCATACCACGCTCAAGAAAAATTTTCACGCAATCGATGGCAGCCGATTCACGAATGTCATCGGTTTTAGACTTAAACGCCAGCCCCCAAACAGCCACCGTAGTTGAGCGGCAGGCATCACCGAAATGATCCACGATTCTTTTTGCAAAACGCTGCCGCTGAATCTGATTAACTTCGTTGACGGCTTCAACTATGTGCATGCGATGGTCGGCATTTACACCCATAGATACCAGCGAGCTTACATCCTTGGGAAAACAAGAACCGCCATATCCCACACCCGCATAGAGAAAAGCATCACCAATCCGAGAATCGGAACCGATACCGTGACGCACATGTTCAATATCTGCCCCAAAGTGGTCGCAAAGTCCCGAAATTTCATTCATAAAGGAAATTTTAGTAGCTAGCATCGCATTGGCCGCATACTTTGTCATCTCTGCACTAGCAGGATCCATCATAAGAATACGCCCCGTTCGTCGCATAAACGGCTGATACAACTCCCGCATGATCTCCACCACTGCCGGGTTGTTGGCACCGATAACCACCCGGTCGGGCTTCATGAAATCATCAATCGCAGCCCCCTCTTTCATAAACTCAGGGTTACTCACATAATCCACGGGATGATCGTTCAACTTCACGATCGTCTCAGAGACTAACTTATGCGTCCCGACGGGCACCGTGCTTTTCATCACAACAATTCGATAGCCGTCCATCGTCTGACCAATAGTTGTCGCCACATTCAAAATTGCGGATAGGTCTGACGAACCGTCAGTCTTTGGCGGTGTCCCCACAGCGATAACGATAACCAGCGACTCTTTGATAGCCTCTTCCAGGTCAGTTGAAAAGGTCAAACGACCGGAGCGCGCATTGGAAGCCACCAACTCCGCCAGTCCAGGTTCGTAAATAGGAATCTCACCCTGCTGAAGTTGCTCGATTTTACGGTGGTCGCAATCAACGCATATCACGTGATTGCCGCTTTCCGCAAAGCAAGTACCGGCAACTAACCCCACGTATCCCGTCCCCACAACCGCCATCTTCATCGTGATCTATCTCCTACCACCGCGTCATCTACCTAGTGGTGAATCCGTCATAAACTTTTGTTTGCATCAAGGTACCTGTTTAACTTGATCCGACAAGTATTTGGATGATACGCCCCGCCGTATGACCGTCCCAAAGCGCCGGCGTTTTACCACTTGGCGGCGAAGCTCGTATCTCCCGATACGCCTGCAGGATCGCATCCGTCGTACAATCAGTCAAACGATTCGTCCCCTCGGCAAGTGTAATGGGGCGCTCCGTATTCTCGCGTAACGTCAGGCAAGGCACGCCAAGTATCGTCGTTTCTTCCTGTATGCCGCCCGAATCGGTCAGAACCATAGAAGCATCCATTGTCAGTTTGAGAAAATCCAGATAACCCAGCGGATCAATCATCATGAAGTTAGTCGATTTCGAAACACCATCCAAATCTAATGTCGATAGATTGGCACGAGATCGTGGGTGTATTGGAAACACGACCGGTAATTCATCTGATATAATTTTCAACGCGTTAAGAATCGAGGCGAAAGTATTGGGATCATCCACATTGCTCGGACGGTGTAAGGTGACTACGACATACCCGCCGGACGACACACCTAGACTGTCGAGGATGTTCGATTCACTAGCCCGCTCTTTACTACGAAGTAGCGTATCGATCATCACATTTCCAACCAGATGCACTTTTTCATTGGCTATACCTTCTCGGCATAAATTCTCCACACCGCTTGGCTCGCTCACAAACAACAGATCGCTGATAGAATCCGTAAGTAATCGGTTAATCTCTTCCGGCATAGTTCGGTCGAAGCTTCTTAACCCAGCTTCCACATGCGCAACTTTGATGCCAAGTTTCACAGCCACCATCGCACAGGCGATCGTGCTGTTCACATCACCCACAACGATCAACCAATCCGGCTTATGCGCCATACAAATCGGCTCGAACCGCTGCATGATAAGCCCGGTTTGCACAGCATGGGAACCACTACCCACCTCAAGATTAACGTCCGGCTCAGGTATACCAAGCTCCTCAAAAAAAAGCTGACTCATCGCTCGGTCGTAATGCTGACCGGTATGAACCAGGATGGTTTCCACATCATCGCGCCCGCGCAACGCATCCACAATCGGCGCGATTTTCATAAAGTTCGGACGAGCACCACACACGCAGATGATTTTGAGTTTACCGTTTGTCACTAATATCCACCCTTGCGTTCAACCATTTCGTGCAACACAACTAGCCCAACGCCCGATAACCAGACCGCTCTCATTTCATTACTCCCTGTACGTCTCAACCATCTTATCGGTCGATGATGATCTTGGCTAAACGGTGTAGTGGACGAATGAACACGAAGTCGCTAGTGCTTGTTTTCGTGCTGATAGCTGTGCTCTACGGTAAACATTGGCACTTAGAGGCTGCGATGCAATACCGTACTCACCCACTCCGATTCTCACGAAGAGGCATCAACACACCCGGCAACTGGTTCGGGGCATCCAATATAAAGGAGGGAGTCGTCGCTTCGAGAACGCCTCGATCTCGATAGCCCCAGGTGACGCCGACACTCGTCATACCCGCGTTGTGACCGGTAAGAATGTCAACATCAGAATCACCTACAAAATACACGTTGGCTGGATCAAGTTGCATCTTGTTAGCCAGTTCCAAAGCCATGTCGGGATCGGGTTTCCGCGGACGATCATCAACGCTCCCTTGAAAATGTACGAATGGCCAACGTGACAACATCGCCTCACAGATGGGCTTGGTAAAAACATGCGGCTTGTTGGATAGTACGCACATCGGCACGGCTGACTCAACGATCATATCGAGCACCTGCGCCACCCCCGCATACAACCGGGTCTTATGCAACATCCTTTTGAGATATTCCGGTCGATATAATTCGACAAGTTTGGAAATTTTCTCGGTATCCGTTTCGCCGGACGCTAGCCTTAATAGGTTCATTAACCCCTCGCCGATTAACTTGCGTAGTTGGGATACGGAGGTTGCCTCGTACCCCAATTGCGCAAATGCAGCATTGACCGCATCGGTTATATCTTCGAGCGTATCGAGCAGCGTCCCGTCGAGATCAAAAATCACACCGATCTGTACATTTTTATCTTTCATATAACTCCCGAGAATCAATCAACCATCATCCATATCCACTGAACGCAACCGGCTAGGCTGGGCTTGCCGGGATTCACTCCTTATAGTCTATCGCATACGATATGCACAGCGATTCACGACGTGCAAGGTAAGCCCCTATGACGCATCTAATCTGTTCTATCATGGTAGACGACGTGGCTGCACTATCTGCACAGGTTCAACATGCCTGGGCGCAAGGCGCAGACGCAATCGAACTTCGACTAGATCGCTACCAGGGACTGCTCGCACCATTACGAGCTTTGTTAATTAATCACCATGAAAAAACATGGATTTTGACTTGCCGCAGTCGCGCAGAGGGTGGCTACAGCGATTCACCTCCTGCGAAAAGGATTGAACTTTTACGCACCGTCGCTGAAGGAACCGATGCTATCATCGATTTTGAACTTGCTGATTGGTACCAGCTTGACCGGTCGTCCTCACCGCACAACCCCGACGCTTCTATTGATAGTCATCGCATCATGCTTTCCGAACACAACTTTGACACTTATCCGGACAATATCACTTCATTACCTATCAGCGTGGAAAAACGGCATAAAGGAGCTATCGCCAAAATCGCTTACACCTCACGGCACATCAACGATTCGTTCGCCGCTTTAGACCTCATGCACGAGCACACAGACCGAGTTGTCGCTATTGCCATGGGCGATGGCGGTTTATGGACGCGCGTATTAGCACGAAAACTTGGTGCGTTCGGCTCGTTTGCTTACTTGGAAAATTCCCAAGCGACCGCATCAGGACAATTGAGCATAAGCGATATGATCGAGCGTTATCGTTGGCATTCAATCGATGCATCTACGAAGGTGTACGGTGTCATTGGTGATCCCGTCGCGCATTCCATGAGTCCGGTTTTGTTCAACCAATGGTTCGAAGATGCAAACATCAACGCTGTCTACCTCCCACTCCATGTGTCAGCCAACCCCGATGGTTTGCGACAATTCCTCAATGCATGCACTAGGCGACCTTGGCTTAACATATCCGGCCTGAGCGTCACCGTACCGCACAAACCAACCTCGCTGGATTGGGCCGGCCATGCAGCAGATCGACTCACACAATCCATCGGTGCCGTCAATACACTTACCTTTAACGATCAAGGCATTCAAGCCCACAACACCGACGTCCACGCAGCTATGGATTCAATCACCAGCGCCCTGCGATGTGACCACAAGGACTTAGCCGGTGCCACCGTTGACATGCTTGGTGCAGGTGGTTCAGCCCGCGCTATCGTCGCCGGTCTTCGAAGTTATGCCTGTCAAGTCACTATCTACAGCCGTCGAGATGAAGCTGCCGTCAGGCTGGCAGAGCAACTCGACGCTGTAGCTGGGACGTGGGCACAGCGCGGCTCAGGTAAGGCACGTATTCTCATCAACACGACACCGGTCGGTATGTGGCCGGAGATCGAACACTCCCCCATGCCCACCGAAGTGTTGCAACATTACGAACTCGTTTTCGATTTAATCTATAATCCCATGCAGACCACACTTCTGGCCGACGCACGCGCCCTGGGCAAGTCAACGCTCAACGGGCTGGACATGTTCATCAGGCAAGCCGCGGCGCAATTTCAACTATGGACCGGTATGCAGGCAGACACAAATAGGGCATATCGACTAATAGAAAAAGAACTCAGTAGCGAGCGTCCCCCCACGAAATGAAAACACCACGCAACAACAAATCAATGCGTATGGTATTAATCGGCTATCGTGGCTGCGGCAAAACCACCGTAGCCCGCGCGTTGGCTACGCTAACAGGAAAACAGCTTGTTGATACCGACGAAGTGATTAAACAACACGCCGGAAAATCGATCGCAGAGATATTTACGGATGAAGGAGAACACCGGTTCCGTCAGTACGAACGCGACGTCATCGCCGATCTAGTGCAACAGCCGCCGGATATTCTCAGTGTAGGCGGCGGCGCTGTGCTCGACCCACAAAATGTCGCCAACCTTCGCGCCATCGGCACCATCATCTGGCTCCGTGCCACGGTTGAAGTTCTTCGTAAGAGGATCATGCAGCATGATGCCACATTTGCGGATAGGCCGGCCCTACGTGGAGAGAACTCCATCGAGGAAATAACCGCCCTCCTCGCAGAAAGATCGCCCCTTTACGAAAACGCAGCCACACACATCATCGACACGACAACCCTGTCTCCAGCCGTCATCGCCAAACGCATCCTCGAACTTGTATAAGCAATTCCCGGTATGCAAACCCCAATTCACACCGATGACGTTCGCCGAGAAAAACGCACAGCCTGGCGAAGAAAATCCTCTCGGCTACTTGGCATCACACCATAGTTACCGATCAAAGCCGACGATACACCTGTCGAACTAGCCTGCTGCAACAACTTGACTAAGTCCGTACCGTCAACTTCACCCCCCACCCTCATACACAACTTGCCACGCTGCGTAGCATCCAATGCGTTTAATTCTTTGATCGAACCGATATTTGCGACAACACCACAAACATCAGGCCACTGGGAAATACCCGAAACATATTCGGCATCGATCCCACCACGATCAAGCCATACATCCACGTTGGAGGCTTCCACCAAACGCGACAACACACTCGCTAAACCTAATGCTCGCCACTGTAGTAGTTGCATCAATGCTTCATGACTCACAACCCTTGCCTGCCAGTCTGACGAATCATTTACTGCCGAGTGAATGGCATCGTTAATCAGCGTACAAACCATTTTCCGTGCTTTTTCTAAATCAAACCCGGTGCCATGCGCTCGCTGAAAACACGATTCGCAAAAACAAAGTGAGAGGCAAAAGCGTACGAACGGCTCTAATCGTTGTCCGGCAAATGAATCCCATCCATCCCCGTGATGGGTGCAAGAATCCGGATCAAAAAGATGTATACCCGTGACACCTACCCGCGAAGAAACGTCCGCCATTACAGCAGCGCCGAACGATTCAACATCGGCATGAAACGGACATAGAAATGTCGTGGACGAATCACCTATCGCATTCCTTACGGCAAACTCCGGATGACGACGTGCCACGCGAGGATAGCGCATGAGCGACACCGCCCCATACACTCGGATGCCGCGTTCCGTACAAACTCGAAGCGTATTTTCAAAGGGATGCTTCTGCTTTAACCAGGAGGAGACACTCACCTTACATCGCGTGGCATGATAGCGATCTTCGTCCGGGTGAAAAAATGCCCCGCCACGTGTTCGAAACACCCGCGGGCTAATCTCTCGTAAGCGCAATTGCGTCAATGGCGGCACCAATACAGGGATCACCAAGGCCTCAATCCCCAGTTCGCCTTGCAGGTGATCCAACACACGCTCAATATCACCGTCATGCAAATCCCACGGGAATACTTCCACAAAACTGTCAAACACCTTCGCGTTCTCCAATCAATCAGCTAGGTTTCGATAATCGCTCACCACAGCGTGAATCCATTCTATCTATACACCATTCTCTTACCAGTAAAGATGAAAAAAGGTTGTCGCATAACAGGCAGACCTATCAACAACACAGCTGGCTAAGGTTTACTTCACTGGTGAGGGGGTGACGGTGGGTTTGCCAGCGTGATCCGCATGAGACTCTTTCTCAAAGTCATACTCAGGAACAATCCCTAATAAAACGCGACGTATATCCGCCAAATTCCCCAGGTCAGCCAGATTTTTGAGTTGCTCTATACCGGTAAGAACCGCCTGAAAATCTTCCGGTCGATGCTTCCAAACACCAATTTTCGGATGGGCGGTATCTCCGATGTGCTCACCCTCGTTGGATAATTCTTCGAATAGTTTTTCACCTGGCCGCGTGCCCGAAAAAACAATGTCAATGTCAGTGCCGGGCCGTAGTCCACTCAGCGTAATCATATCCCGTGCAAGGTCCACGATACGCACCGGATCACCCATATGAAGCACATAAATTTCGCCGCCCTTACCCATCGCACCGGCCTGCAATACCAATTGAGCCGCTTCGGGTATAGTCATAAAATAGCGAACCATCTCAGGATGCGTCACCGTCACCGGACCACCGCGCAAAATCTGCTCCCTGAAGATGGGTACCACGCTTCCACTGCTCCCCAATACGTTACCGAACCGCACCGTGATAAATTCCGTACGACCGCAGCTGGTCAATCCCTGAACATACATTTCCGCCACACGTTTCGTACACCCCATAATACTCGTCGGATTCACCGCCTTGTCCGTCGAGATCATCACCATCCTGCTAACATCATGGGCGATCGCCACATCGGCCACCGTGCCCGTACCTACGATATTGTTTTTGATCGCCTCGCCTGCATTTCGCTCCATCATCGGTACATGTTTATGGGCCGCCGCATGAAACACCACGGCAGGATGTTGGGAGCGAAACAAACTATCCAGACGCTCACGGTCCGTGATATCAGCCACGAAAGGTTCAATATCCAAATGAGGATAACTCCCGCGTAGTTCCCGATCGATTTCAAACAGTGCATTCTCAAATCGCTCCACCAAAATTAGTCGGCGAGGTTGGAACTCTGCAATCTGACGACACATTTCAGAACCGATACTCCCCCCCGCCCCGGTGACCAACGCGACTTGCCCGCGAATCTGGTGGCCGATTTTATCTTTATCCAACACGACCGGCTCACGACCCAATAAATCGGCAATATCCACCTCACGAAATTGCGTAACTTTCACACGACCCTCAACCACATCGGTCACAGCTGGTATCGTTCGAAAGACTACACCGGTCCCTTCACATTTTTCCACTAAAGCGCGCATGTTGCGGGGGGTTAAATCCGGGCGGGCAATGAGGACTTCATGGACAGCGCGTTCCTCACAAAGCTTGCGAATGTCACCGGTCCGGCCAATGACTGGAACACCGTGAATGCGACCATGCAATTGAGCTACTTCATCATCTAAGAATCCGGCAAATTCATAACGATCCTGTCGACTGCGTAACAATTCTCGCAGTAAACCTTCCCCCGTATCTCCCGCACCGATGATGAGTACTCGTGTCTTGGCACCTACCGTCCCGGAAGATTGCACATCTTCATAATAAAAACGTACCAAGACTTTCGCAGCGCATACGAACATAATAGTCGCTGCCCAGTCCACGGAAAAAACCGCCGATTGTCGCAGTAACGGCCCGGGTGGCCGATCGATCAACGCTTGCCCGAAGATATTGGTCCAGAGGTTTTCAACAATAAAGTATGCCGATAGAAAAACAAAAGAAGCGACTAAAGATGCGCTAATGACACCAAAAACATCCGCCAAACCAACGTATCGCCAAGACCCTCTAAACTGACCGGTAAAATGAAATACCAAAAGCTTGATCGGAAGAGATATCGCAAGCAGCGGCAGATACAATTGTGTCAGCCACATATACGCCACGACGGGCTTGGGATATAAAATGAACTTGAAGTTATACGCCAACACGAAAGACGAAAACAACGCAACCGCAAATATGGCAGCGAATACGAACACCACAAGACACATGCGGTTTCGAGTCAGAAAGCCCGCACGCAATACTTGCGAATCAGAGATCGTCTCTTCTAGCACCATAACCTATTGTCGAATAATTAGAATCTCAGCCATCGCCCAACGTATCTCGCGCCTACCACACGCAAACCGTCCGACAAGCACCTACTTACGAATGTCAGTCCATGGTTACCCCATGAGTCATCGCTAACGACACTTGCATCAGCGCAGGCCAATCAGCATAAGGAGATTGAGGATGCCGCTTGGCCAGCACCGCAGCCAAACGCAACGCTTCTTCTTTTTCGCCTAAGTACCAAAGGACGTATACATGTAGCGCTTCAGGCACGACTTGTGTCGCATTTCGCTCAGCAAATAAACGCGTTTGAAAAAGAACATGCGAGGCTGCATCGCTCGATTGATATTTCTCCGCTAAAACAAATGGCTGAACAAACGGGTTGCCCGGTTGGCGTGCAAGAAAGGCGACTTCCACCATAGCCGACCGCATCGCCCCCACAGACAGACGACAAAATACACGACCAACGCCTGCCTGCTTATTGTTAGGATCGACAACCAAAGTCGATTCAAAAGATCGATACGCACGGCCATATTGCTGCTCCGAAAACCAAGACCAACCCAGCCGCAATAGACGCTGAGTATGACCATCCACAGATTCTCGCAGCAGTTCCGCAATCGGAGGCGCATCATCTGATCGAACCGGAGCTTCGGATGGAACGAACGGCGTCGCAGCGATACTCATCAACCCAGGATCAAATGTGCCGCGTTGCCCCAAGGCTCGATGCACCGGCGCATTCACTGTTGTAGCGGCGATCAACTCTTGACGACGTGCCAGTAGATCACCAACCCGTCCCGTGTCGGTGCTTGCCCTGTCGGAAAACCCACCATACCTACTAAAAGCATGTCGAGACGCAGTCATACTAGACGGCGCAAGCGAAAATCTACCCAACGGTCCCGATGAAAATCGGCCACCTTGAAATAACCGCTGAACACCCAGAACATCCCCTGGAATAGCATAATTAGATAAACCGCCTCGTCGATTCACACGTCGGCCTATATTCTGGAAACCGCCAAGCACACGGCGTTGTAAAGGATTGGCATAAGTGCCCAAGCGGCGCCTTTCCTCGCGGGCAGGCCTGGCATTACCATACAAATCCAACGCCGAAGTAGGCGTTTGAGACTGGGCCATTTGCGCCATAGCCCCCCCCGGATAGAGCCACAACGAAACAACAACGGAAAGTAATGTTGGTACACGCATACGGCTTATTATACTCGTCGTGTAGCGAAGTGAAAAATCCACATGTCCATCCCACTATGTATCATCAGGTCCGATAGATAAATTCTAGGCGTACCATCTCCCGCGCCTCTCCCATAATCGAATCGGCAATCCCTCTAACAGGACTAACCCCAAATCAAGATTTGTGAACTAAATACCCCAGTCTGATGTGTAAACCGTCGTTATAGCCCCCATACCCACTATCAAGCCAGAGCATAGCTCCACTCAGCTTGGGCGGTCCGAGAGCATATGTCTTCCTGAGGTGTATTGAATATGCCATGCTACGCTTGGTTTGGCTTGGCTTGAGAACGATCTAAGTACGCAATAATTGCCAGGCAAGCCAACCGAATAGGCCGGCCATGGGAAGCGTTGTCACCCATGCGAGCAAAATTTGACCAATGATACCCCACCGGGCCTGCCCGGTAGCCAGACCAATACCAAATAAACTCCCGCAACTCACGTGGGTCGTACTGACCGGCACGCCCAACTTGGACGCAAACAGCACGCACCCCGCGGTGACTAAGTTCGCGGTAAAGGCTTGACCATCGTTCATATCCGTAATGCGGTTACTCATGGTGTCAGCTACGCGCCGAGCGGCTATCAGCCCTCCAATGGCGATAGCTATACCGACCACTAACATACCGCCGGTTGTTCCCATAGCGCCTACCACCAAAAGAAGCGCGGCTATCTTCGGCGTGTCGTTCAAGCCACGAGCAAAACTCGCCACCCCAGCCGACATGATGTGGGAACGGTCAAGCAAACGCTGCGCGTCGACACCAACGACATGGCCATGATAATTTTTGGCGCAGGCTTGCACACTGTCACCCACCTGCAAAGATGAACCCGCCATGGTAGTTAACGCTGCACCTGAAGCAGATACTGAAACCTCCGAACGTTGTGCTGCCACGCAAATACAAGTGTCTTTGTTAACCCCAAACGCCAGGCGCAATCCACGGAAAACCCCGTACAAAGGTATAGTTAGGACAATAGCCAATACCGGCGCGAACAACAAAGGATACAAAAATACATCTACAAGGCGACCAACTTGTAATGATCCAGCCGCCCAACCTACACCCGCAATCGCGCCTACCATCGCATGAGTCGTCGAAATGGGTATGCCTACACGTGTCGCCGTGAGCACTGTCATGCCAGCCGCCAAACCTACGCAACTCAGAAACGCGGCTGAACCTGTTAGATCAGCACTTACAAGCCCCTTACCGCTAAATCTGGCTACCAACTCCGTAGCCAAAAATATGGCGACAACAGACCCCGCAAATGTCGCTACCGCCGCGACATACAAAGCCCGCTTTCTCGAAAGTACCTTCCCCCCCACCAATGTGGCGACGCCCTTCGCATTGTCATTGGCACCGTTAGCAAAAGCCAACACGCACGCTATTACCACAAGCCAGAAGATCATCCGATATCAACTCCCTATGGGCACAACAACATCCACACGGTCAACAAATGTAGAAGTTATAAATCAATCCACACGCTGTTGTATTCCCCAGCTGTCCAATATCATGCATGTACATGAATAGTTGTTATTTTTTCCTGGTCGCCCCTACCGGCGGCGTTCGACATCACATGACATGTCCCGAAGAATGCACGCAATGAAGCCTCCGCACTTGATGAATAGATTCGTATTCAAGATAAACGTTGGAACATCACGAATGTAAAGACCACAGCATAATAACAAATGTTGTCCTACAATCGACGACGAATGATGAATTCCGACATTCCCACCAAGCAGTCCCGGGGCGGGCCGGCAGGTAATGAAGCCAGGTGTTTTTGAGCATCCGCCACATAAGACCGCGCCACAGATAGAGCGTCATCAATACAACCCTTCAGGCGTAACCTATCCGCCAATTGCTCCCGATTCACCGATCGTCCTGCCACCATGGACTCAGCTAATGCCCTCGAATCTTCATCACCGGCTTGCATGAGGAAAATGGTAGGTAGTGTCAATTTACCTAACAACATGTCTTGGCCAAGCGTCTTACCTACGCTGGACGGATCGCCCACAATATCCAGTACGTCATCGACTATCTGGAATGCGATACCTGATGCCTGTCCAAATGCATAAGCGGCTGACATTACACCGGCACGTGCCCCTGCAGCGTATGCGCCAAGTTCGCACGCTACAGCTGTCAATACGCCGGTTTTTCGCCGGACAATGTCAAAATAATCATCCTCGCTAATCTTCACATCGCCACCATGAAGGTTTTGCAACAATTCACCTTCGCACACGATATTCGTCGTCGCCCCGACACGTCGAGAGGCATACTGGCTATCAAGCGAACTACATAGATGAAAAGCATGACTGATGAGGTAGTCGCCAAGAAGTACGGCAGCGATATTTCCTTCCACACAGGCAACTGTAGGCTGTTTTCGTCGTTCGCTGGCTACGTCGAGTACGTCATCGTGTACAAGCGTAGCCATATGCACCATTTCGACGACTGCCGCTAACGTATGTGCCCGTTCATCGCATTGACCAATCGCCTTAGCCGTAAGCAATAACAACGCAGGACGTAACATTTTCCCACGATAGGAACGAACGCGTTCACACAGCTCATCAATAAATGGCAATTCGCTGGCCAATTCGTCATCAAAAATGCGCTCGACCTCGCCAAGATCATCGCGCACCGGCTGATATAGTTCTGCAAGCTCAGGTAGTGTAGGCGTAGCAGGCATTAGGTCTTCCGCACTCTTTCAATCATCACTCGATTCGTCCTCATCCGCTCGGAGATACGCACCGCTTTGTCCGCCGGTTTTCGCCTCCAACTGAACCGGTCCAATACAAATCCCCCTATCACCAGCCTTAGCCATATCATAAATCGTCAACGCCGCAGCCGTTACACCGGTCAACGCCTCCATCTCCACACCGGTTCGCGAAGTCGTTCTCGCAGTACACGCTATCCGCAACTGACCATCCTCAGGCGTACTAAAGGCTATACTAACCCAGTCCAGCGGGAGCGGATGACACAACGGAATCCACTCACTAGTCCGTTTAGCCGCGGCAATACCAGCCACACGAGCGGTCGCCAGAGCATCTTTCTTTTTCAGCTCATCACTTAACAGTGCCTTCAACACCTCCGGCTTCAGTCGCACTACAGCAGACGCCGTCGCCTCCCGTCTGGTAGACGCCTTACCGGAAACATCCACCATACTGGCCTGACCGTTAGCATCTATATGCGACAGGATCGGTTTCATCGATTCAGCAGACATATAGCCATATTCACGGAATATGGGGGGTTTCGCAATGGCGACGGACATTTATCTCAATAATTAGCCGCTGAAACAATCACCTGTGAAAAAAACATCAAATCACTTACTGCAAAATCCGATAACCCGGCGTGATGATTCCGATCAGACTCAATCAAAGCCATGTGATCGCCTCTAACCTGCCCTTGAATAAGAAATATCCATTAGCATGTTGTGGACCACATTCTTTATCATTCGCGTATCTCCAGCATCATGAAGTAGACAATCACAGAACGGTTGGGTCTACCAAATCAGGTAGCCGTACTGAATGCCCCCCCTTCGCTCAATCAACTTGGCCGTCACGAAGCTTTCGAGTTGTTATATGCGTGATGATCTTAGCGTTTCTAAACGCAGTCGATCTAGAGTTTACACTGCTGGCACTGACCCATGGACTACTTTTTGAAGCCAACCCCATAGCCTCATATTTATTATCAACTCAGGCTCAATTCATCACGTACAAGGTAACATTCGCAGGGCTGGGCATATTTATGCTACTTACATCACGCCGCACAACCATGGGAGAAATCGCCGCCCTTATGATCTGCTCGTTTTATGTAATCCTTGTCTACCAGTGGATGGCGTGCTTCTCGATGTTTCAGGCTGCATACTCCGGCGACTCACTGCTCTAATCAATCGCCTGACTTACATCAGCATCGAGTAGATTTCATAACCAAGCCTATTGTCCGTATACTTGCGTTGTGTCACAGCTTATTTTCAGTTTCATCGAGGGTGGCATGGGCAATGCTTTTTTTGCCCGTGGCGGTCACAGGAACAACACGGGCAAGCTGCTTGCCCACCCATGCTATATGAAGGACCATCCAAATGATTTACGACATTACCCCCCCTATCACCGAATCGCTCAGCGTTTGGCCAGGCGATACGCCACCGACGCGAGAAGTGCTTTGCCAAATTGAAAAGGGAGATACGGTGACATTGTCGACGCTACACGCAACCGTTCATCTAGGCGCGCACGCGGATGGTCCTAATCATTACGCTGCAGACGCTGAAGCGATACACGAAAGATCGCTTGATTTTTACCTTGGGCCATGTCAGGTCATCGACGTCAAAGTGACACATAACCGACGATTTTCAAAAAAAGACATAACCGCAGAAATCAATACTGAGCGGGTTTTATTTCGCACAAATACATTCCCGGATTTTTCAACATTCAACCAGGACTTCGCAGCTTTCTCACCGGACTTCATTGATTGGCTTTCATCGCAAGGCGTCAGGTTAATTGGCATCGACACACCGAGTGTTGATCTTTTTGACTCCAAAGAACTTCCTTCCCACCAAGCAGTATTCAAAAACGACATGGCTATTCTTGAAGGATTAATGCTCAAAAATGTCCCCGCCGGCTACTACGAACTCATCGCCTTGCCATTACCACTGGTAGGTT
Source organism: Planctomycetota bacterium (assembly GCA_024276605.1). Classification (GTDB taxonomy): domain Bacteria; phylum Planctomycetota; class Phycisphaerae; order UBA1845; family UBA1845; genus JAJRPG01. The sequence continues at coordinate 29,632 of JAJRWX010000055.1, forward strand.
TCGATGCCAGCCCGGTGCGAGCTATCTTGCGAACGATCGATTGAGCTGATCAAGGAAGAAATGATCGACACAACGTAAAGTCACTTTGCTTTACTTGGCACAAATAATAGAAAAAGAAAGCCCGGACTCAGTTACCCAAGTCCGGGCTTATGATTGAAAAGTTAGAGGCGAATGATAGTTCGAGTCGAAGCAGAAATCTCACCATCGCGCTAGCTGTCGACCTGACAGCCACTCATGATTGCGGTCAAGTGATTGGCCATTAGTACGGGTCAGCTCAACACATCTCTGTGCTTACACCTCCCGCCTATCGACCTGGTCGTCTTCCAGGGGCCTTCTGTCACACATGGTGACATCGAAACTTTATCTCGAGGGGGGCTTCCCGCTTAGATGCATTCAGCGGTTATCCTTTCCGTGCGTAGCTACCCAGCGGTGCCCCGAGCGGGACAGCTGGTACACCAGAGGCACGTACCTCCTAATCCTCTCGTACTAAAGAGATATCCTCTCAAGTTTCGTACGCCCACGGCAGATAGGGACCGACCTGGCTCGCGCCGGTCTGAACCCAGCTCGCGTACCACTTTAATCGGCGAACAGCCGAACCCTTGGGACCGCCTACAGCCCCAGGATGTGATGGGCCGACATCGAGGTGCCAAACGACTCCGCCGCTATGAACGCTCGGGAGTCATTAGCCTGTTATCCCCGGAGTACCTTTTATCCGATGAGCGATAGCCCTTCCACACGGGACTACCGGATCACTAAGACCTACTTTCGTATCTGCTTGATGTGTTTATCTCGCAGTTAAGCCGGCTTATGCCTTTACACTCGTCACGCGATTGCCAACCGCGCTGAGCCGACCTTTGTACTCCTCCGTTACTTTTTCGGAGGAGACCGCCCCAGTCAAACTGCCCACCTAACACTGTCCCCCGCCCAGATTCATGGGTCGGAGTTAGGGAACTAACAGCACAAGGGTGGTATTTCAAGGATGGCTCCGCAACTGCCAAAACAGCTGAATCATCGCCTCCCACCTATCCTACGCATGTGGTGCCAGTGACCAATATCAGGCTACAGTAAAGGTTCACGGGGTCTTTCCGTCTTGCCGCGGGTATGTGGTATCTTCACCACAATTCCAATTTCACCGAGTCCGTCCTTGAGACAGTGCAGCAGTCGTTACGCCATTCATGCGCGTCGGAACTTACCCGACAAGGAATTTCGCTACCTTAGGACCCTCATAGTTAGGGCCGCCGTTTACGGGTGCTTCGGTCG
>JAJRWX010000056.1 GCA_024276605.1 Planctomycetota bacterium
AGGGCGAGTGCTGCATTTCCTTGCGATTGGACGATGACATCTCGGTGTCACATGCCAGTGCGGTGTGACGCGTTCGGCCTGCAAGGCCGATGCTATGAAAGCCCAGGTCGGAGCAAGCCGAAGGCGAGCGGAGGCCTGGGGTGTGGCACAACAGAACAACGGGAGGCCTGAAAGGTCGGGCACAGCAAGCCCCTCAGTAACAGCCACTCGCTGTATCGGCCCGCTGGGCCGAATCGTACGACAACTGCGGTACGGTCGGTGGCCACAACGGAGGCAGGCGTCGTTTTAGGCCCGTCCATCTCCCGAAGATATTCGGATCAATGTACGTCATACGGTCTTTTCTAAACAGGAATTGGCTCGGAAAGACCTCCAGGAATATCGTGCATACTAGAGCCACATCGTTCGTAACGAAATCAACTCGCTTCGGCAATACTTGAGAAAATGCTACAATCTCGATCACTCACCTAAACTGGAAACGGTCTAGCTTGCTTTGGAATTGTTGACATGCATGCATCCGAGTTCTTGAATGCCGCCAAACGAGACGCACACATAATCCGCTTGATGCTGGTTGACACAAACCGCGACGACGCGAACGTGGGACAAGGCGATGCCTACGTCGTCGATCCTGACAATCGCATTGCAATTCTTCTGTCTGATGTCGGTTCGTCCCAACGGACCAACTTGAAGGCCGGAGATTTCGTTCAGTTCTCCGCACATCCGGAGGCTCAAGTTCAACGAATCGTTTCGGCAGATTCAATCCGACCTGATGCGCGACCGGGCCACCGGCCACTAGGCGACCCTTATTTGACGCCCGCAGATCCTTCCTAACCGTAAACCAATAAACGCCATGTAACAAATCGGTGAACCGGAGTTGGTTCGTCTTCCGGTTTTCCAACGTCGTTTCCTTCGTTTGCAATTCTCGGTGAGCCAACGTCAACTCCGTTGGTCCGCCAACCCGGTTACCTCGGTCGTTATCGTGCTTACGCGTCCTCCGCGGCGGATGGGCGTCTATTCCCCTCATTCGTTTGCCACAGCGGAGCCACCTGAGCTGCTGACAATCGGTGATTTGAGGGCGTGTCGCGGTTGGTGTACGGAACACGGGCAAGAGGCACCTGATCGGGAAGGCATTCCGCCTGGCGCTCTTTCTGCCCACGATCTTTTTTGCCCTTTTCTTCCGTTGCGCTCATGGACGACGTTCCGGTTGTGCCCAGATGAGGGCAAAGAACATGACGGGCAAAAAAAACAACTGCACATGGGGCAAAACAAGTAAACCGCCACCTCGATACTCATAATAGATTACAATGCAACTGAACGATCGATGGCGAGGCACGGCGACTGAGACAAGCGTGCTTCGAGCCGTTACCTGAAACAAACCGTGCTGGTCGTTCCGGCACGATAACAAAACGGTCCACCGGAGCCGATGGGCGTTGACCAGTTCGCTGACGCTCAACAACGCTATCTTTCGGCCCGGTGACCTCGGTCGTTCTGTCGCAGGGCAGAGCGATGGCACAAGGTACGTAATGCATGGAGGTGACAAATGTCTCGTGTGGTCCTTATTACTTTCGTCATGATCGTGTTTGGCGGCTGCGGCGGCCCAAGCTTCACAAACTTAGGCAACGGTGTAGCTGTGCCGCCTGAGACCATTGGTGAGTACGCCGAGTTGCGCGGGATCACACGCGCTGAGGCACGTGCACGTATGAGGGAGGAATCCGACAAACAGCGAATTTCCGATCACGCCAAGAAATACGGTGTACCACTTGAGGAAGCGAAGGAGCAGCTAGAGCACACAGGCCAGTAGTAGCAGACGACTATGTTTTTTGCCAACAACCTTTGACACATTCGATAGTCCTGTCGCCAGGCGGATCAACTACCGATGCAATCTATCTATCTCGAAACTTCGATCATCGGATACTTGGCTTCTCGCACGAGTGCCGACTTGGTGACCGCAGGAAATCAAACGTTAACAAGAGACTGGTGGGACAATCATCGCGAGCACTTCGAGTTGATCGTCTCCGAAGCAGTGATTGCCGAGTGTAGTGCGGGCGACCCTGCGGCGGCCGACGAACGCGCTGTTTTCCTAACTGACTTGCCAATTCTGGAGATCACGCTCGAATGCAAGACGCTCGCTGCCGAGATCATGAAAAAGGCGTCACTCCCCGAAAAGGCCGACGTCGATGCACTTCACATTGCTGTAACTGCACTGAATGGCATTGATTACCTACTCACGTGGAATTGCAAGCACATAGCGAATCCTTCGCTGCGACGTATAATTGAACGTGTCCTTTCCGACGCAAACATCGAACCGCCCGTCATTTGCACGCCGCAGGAGATAATCAATGTACAATGACCCTATCGTCGAACAGACGCGAAAACTTCGCGACGAATACGCGGCACGGTTCAACTATGATCTGGATGCGATCTGCCAGGACCTAATGGAACGTCAGCGAGTAAGCGATCGCAAACTGATTAAGCGCAGGCCCAAGCGACCGATGCTTCCCACGCCAACCGAAAACTACGCGACAGAACAAAACGATGCACGCGAGCCGGGTTAGCGCGGCGCGTTCGCTTCGCTCATCAACGTCAACTCCCGGCCGCGTGACCTCAAACGTTCTGCCATTGAAGCTGAGACCTCATACCGATGGCTAGAATCTACATTGAAACAACCGTTGTCAGCTTCTATTTCAACGCTCGTCCGGAGCCGGAGATGGTTGCTCGCCAAAACTGGACCCGTCGCTGGCTCGATGCTGCGCTAAGTTCATCGGACGATCTCGTCACCAGCCTTGCCGTCGAAGCCGAACTTACTGCAGGTGACTTTCCGCACAAATCCGACATGATTGAACTGGCATCTCGGTTCCCACTGCTTGACGTCAATGATGCCGTCATCGAAGCGGTGGAGGCTTACATCGCGAATCACGTCATGCCAAATGACCCCGGTGGCGACGCGTTCCACTTGGCGGCGGCTTCGTTCCACCGGTGCGACTTTTTGGTCACTTGGAACTGCCGTCATATCGCGAACGCCAACAAATTCGGACACATACGCCGCGTCAATGGTATACTTGGATTGGGGAACCCGGCTTTGGTCACGCCACTTGAACTCTTGAACGAAGACACTAGCGATGGATAGTTACAGCGAAGTACGTCGCGTACGCAAAGCCATGTCTGAAGCTGCAGGGCATGACATTCGAAAACTGGCTGCCATGTTTAACGCACGCAGGGCGGAGGTTGCCGATCGCATCATCGACCCCGGCACGAAGGCAGAACAATGCGATGCACACGGAGCCGCCGACAACGCGGTTTCAAATGGAGAGTCTTCCCCGGCGGCCCGGTGATCGGCGCCGTTGAACTTAAGCGGCTCTGCTCGTTGTTGGTCCTGGGTTGGGTGTTGGCGTTCTGATGGGCTTGGATGCGATCTGGCATGCTGCTTTCTTTCGTGTGCTTTGATTTGATCCCAGGTGGTTGGGCTTCTTGC
>JAJRWX010000057.1 GCA_024276605.1 Planctomycetota bacterium
GAAACGGCTGCCTGGTCAACTGATGTTAATGCAACGCAACGAGGCGTTGATTGGCAAATGAAAATCGAAGACGCACGGTGCAAACTGAAGTCCGTATATCCCAAAATTAAGGCGTGACAAAGCACTAGTGCTTCGTCACAGCTAAGAATTCGGGTGGCATGGGTAAGTCCCGATGTATCCCGACGTATAGTCGGGATACATCGGGACTTACCCGTGTAGCTCCGGTAGCCACCACGGGCAAAAAAAGCCTTGCCCATGCCACCCTCGATGAACCCGAATAATAAGCTGTGACACAGCACTAGACGAGAGCAAGCTCTTTTATGGCGTAGCGGTCAATACTCATCGTTTCTCGGAAGAAGGCTTCAAAAAAGCGATACGCACAATCGAAGGATGCTGCCATACCCATCTTTTATCTGTGTTTGAAAAAAGTGCCGACGGTATTTGTTGTTTGGCACGTACGCGAGCAGCGATACCGAGTAGATGCTTGGGAAATTCCGTTTTTCATCCCGTACCTACTGGACGGAGACCTGCTTATTGATACCTCCACCTCATGGGGGCTGTGATAGGACGTTATTCACCGCCTGATGCTTCATCCCAGTTGGATTTGATGCCGATAATTAAGGCTGAGATCGTCTTCGTTTCAGATGGTCCTTGTGTGGGTGACAACCCTCTTGGTGGGAGGTTTGCGCCGGAACGCTATCGGCCCAACTTTTCCAGTCTCGTTAGGGTGAGTTCAAACACCGCACGGGCGAATGTGCTGGACAGGGTGGTTGTCGAGACGTAAGCTATTTCTTTTCAATCGGTTGCGCAACGGCTGGTGGGCACTCGACGGGGACGGAGTCTGCACTAAACGAAGTTACGAACGTCGGCAAGCGGATAATCCAATGATTCACGATGCTCAGGTTAAGATATTGAAGGTTATTCCGGACGAACGGGGTCGTCTCATGGAGATGCTTCGCCATGATGACGAACTCTTCAAAGGCTTTGGGCAGGTGTACATGACGACGGCCTATCCGCGTGTGGTTAAAGCGTGGCACTACCACAAGAAGCAGTGGGACCACTTCGTCTGTGTGCGCGGGATGATGAAGGTTGTGCTATATGATAGCCGTGAGGATTCGCCGACGCATGGAGAGGTCAACGAGTTCTTTCTCGGTGAGCATCGACCGATTCTTTTGCAGATTCCTCCGTTGGTGTATCACGGTTTTAAGTGCATCAGCGATTACGAGGCTATGGTCATCAACTGCCCAACGGAAGTCTACGATTACGATAACCCTGATGAGTTTCGCGTCGATCCACACGACAATGATATTCCTTACGATTGGTCGATAAAGGACGGTTAATATGAAAGGTGTGATCTTAGCCGGCGGTCTTGGGTCACGTCTTGCGCCGTTAACGCGTGTGACGAACAAGCATCTGCTACCTGTCTACAACAAACCGATGATTTACTATCCGATCGAGTGCTTGGTCAACGCTGGTATCGAGGAGATTATGGTCGTGACTGGCGGTAACGATGCGGGCGACTTTCTGCGTCTGCTCGGTAACGGGAAACAGTTCGGCTTGCAGGATCTGCATTATACGTATCAAGAGGGTGAGGGTGGCATCGCAGATGCTTTGCGTTTGGCTGAGCACTTCGCAGATGGGGATAAAATTGTTGTGGTCCTGGGGGATAACATCATTGAAAAGAACATTCAACGTGCCGTAGGGGAGTTCTTCGCTCAACGAAGCGGTGCCAAAGTGTTGCTCAAGGAGGTACCTGATCCGGAGCGTTTCGGCGTGGCTGAGCTTGAGGGTAATCGCATTACGGGTATCGAAGAAAAACCGAAACATCCCAAAAGTAACTTGGCGGTTATCGGGATATACATGTATGACCGACAGGTGTTCGACATTATTCGCCCGCTCACACCATCGGAGCGTGGTGAACTCGAAATTACTGACGTGAATAACGCATACATCAAGCAGGGGAGTATGACATACGACGTGTTGGATGGCTGGTGGACCGACGCGGGGACATTCGAATCGCTGGACAAGGCGTGGCGGCTAGTCGCTAGTGGTGGTGCGAACAAACTGGAAGAACCGGCTTTGGCGGGGGCGAAAACTAAGCAGAGGATCAGTGGAGAATGAACACCATTCTCGTGACAGGCGCGGCAGGTTTCATCGGCAGCAACTTCGTTCGGACGCTGCTGCGCGACCGGCCCGATTGCCAGGTGCTCGCATTAGACGGACTGACTTATGCGGGCAATCTTGAGAATTTGGCTGACTGCCTCACGGACGCACGGTGTCGCTTTATCCGCGCCGATATTTGTGATGTCGAATCTCTGGCACCTGTGTTCGCCGATGGATTGAGCGCTGTCGTCAACTTTGCGGCTGAGAGCCATGTGGATCGCAGTATCCTTGGCGCTCAAGCATTCGCTCGTACCAATTTCGTCGGTGTTCAGGTGCTCCTCGATCTAGCACGGAAACACGAGGTGCAGCGATTCCTCCAGGTTTCCACAGACGAAGTGTACGGCTCATTGGGAGAAACGGGCCTGTTTACCGAGAACACGCCGCTTGCAGCGAACAGTCCGTACAGTGCGTCCAAGGCTGCGGCAGACTTGTTGGTACAGGCCTATCATCATACCTTCGGTATGCCGACGCTCATCACGCGCTGCTCGAATAACTACGGCCCGTATCAGTTCCCTGAGAAGTTGATACCGCTGTTCGTGACGAATCTCATCGAGGGAAAAAAGGTGCCGTTGTACGGCGATGGTTTGAACGTACGCGACTGGATCCACGTTCAGGATCACTGTGATGCGCTCCTACTTGTTCTAGAACGCGCTATGCCCGGCAGTCTGTACAACATTGGTGGTAACTGCGAACTGCCGAACATCGAGATAGCACAGCGACTGCTGGCGCATCTCGGTCACGACGAATCTATGATCGAGCGGGTCAAGGATCGACCGGGGCACGATCGCCGATATGCCGTGGACATTACGCGCATCAACAACGATCTAGGCTGGCAACCCCGCGTCGAGTTCAGCAGTGGGTTAGCCGAGACGATCGACTGGTACGTGTCTCATAAGACATGGTGGACCCGAATCAAGAGTGGTGAGTATTTGACGTACTACGAGAAACAATACGGCCCTAGCGGGGTAGTGGGGGTCAAGGAGTGACGACAAAAAACTGGACGAGCGGGGGGGTATGCGTGCTTGGTGCGAAGGGCATGCTCGGACAGGAGTTGATGCTGGTACTGCAAGACCGGCTCTCTTCCGGCGGTAAGCTGTTCGGGTTTGATTTGCCCGAACTTGACATCTGTGATGGTACCGCGGTTCGCAGGGTACTGGAGGATCATCAAGCCGGTGTCGTCATCAATGCGGCGGCGTACACGGATGTGGATGGTTGCGAAACGAACCAAGCATTAGCCCAGGATGTAAACGGAAAGGCACCGGAAGTCGTAGCGGAAGCGTGTGCAGAGGTCGGCGCGAAGATGGTACACTTCTCCACGGACTTCGTCTTTGATGGACGCGGACGTCGTCCATATCTTCCGGACGATCAGGCGAATCCATTATCGGTCTACGGCCAAACCAAATGGGCAGGTGAAAAGGCGGTACGTAGTGCGGGTGGTCAAAGCCTCGTGGTCAGAACTTCGTGGCTTTTCGGCCTGCAGGGGCGAAACTTTGTGGAGGCGATTTTGGCCAAGGCTGAAGCCGGTCAACCGCTAAGTGTAGTGGACGATCAGATCGGCGCCCCGACATTAGCTAGCGATCTGGCAGAGGCTGTGATTCGTTTGCTGGATACCTCTGCGGAGGGTACGGTTCACTTTACCAATAGCGGGGCATGCTCGTGGTACGATTTTGCGTGCGAGATTGTAGCCAATGCGGATTTGGATGCAGCGATTTCCCGGACGACATCGGAGGCGTTTGCTCGTCCAGCACATCGTCCGGCCTATTCCGTTCTTGATACTAGTCGCTATACGGAGTTAACGAATCATACACCTCAGCCGTGGCGCGACGCACTTCGACGTTACATGGACGCACGCTTGACGCCATCTCGGACGGTTGAGTCTGGTAATGAAGGTGTGACAGGGAGTAGTGAACGATGAAGGTAGCGATCCTAGCAGGAGGCAAAGGTTCCCGGCTCGCGGAAGAGACGGAGATCAAACCCAAGCCAATGGTAGAAATTGGGGGACACCCGATTCTTTGGCATATCATGGCTCATTATGCTCATTACGGGTTCGATGATTTCGCGATTGCCCTGGGATACAAGGGTGAGATCATCAAACGCTTTATGGTGGATTACTGCGCGATCAGCGGCAACCTCAGCGTGGACCTGGGTGAAGGTCGGGTAACGGTCCACGATGGCGAACGACCGAAATGGAAGGTTGACCTGATTGATACCGGACAGGAAACGCTGACGGGCGGGCGGATCAAACGACTTCAACCTTATGTCAACAATCAGACATTTATGCTGACTTGGGGAGACGGTGTCTCGGACGTCGATTTGAAGGCCTTGCTGGCGTTCCATCGGGCACACGGCAAGATTGCGACGCTGACGGCAGTGCGTCCACAAGCACGCTACGGTCGACTCACACTCGATGGTGACCGTATCAAGCTTTTTGAAGAAAAGCCACAGTTAGGCGAGGGTTGGATTAATGGGGCGTTCTTCGTACTTGAGCCGGAGGTGTTCGACTACATCGATGGTGACGAGACGCAATGGGAGAAAGAGCCGCTCGAAAGGCTAGCGGCTGACAAGCAGTTGATGGCGTACAAGCATACCTCGTTTTGGCAGTGCATGGATACGCTACGCGAGAAACACCTTTTGGAATCACTTTGGGAATCGGGCAACGCCCCTTGGAAAGTTTGGAGTTGAGACAGCCATGAAAGTGCTCGTAACCGGACATGACGGCTATATCGGAACGGTTTTGGTACCGTTATTCCTGGAGGCGGGGCATGATGTCGTCGGACTGGACAGTTTTCTATTCGACGATTGCGTGTTCGGCGATGACGTTCCACCCGTACCGACGTTGCGGAAAGATGTCCGTGACTTGGCACTGTCGGACTTGGCGTCGTTCGATGCGGTGGTGCATCTAGCCGGTATCTCAAATGATCCGTTGGGTGATCTGAATCCCGACTGCACCTATGACATTAATCATGTTGGCTCCATGCTTCTAGCGAAACTTGCGAAACAGGCTGGAGTGGATCGCTTCCTGTTTTCCTCTTCGTGTAGCACCTATGGGGCTGGGGGAATGGATGATATTCTCGACGAACAGGCACCGTTCAGGCCTGTCACTCCCTATGGCGAGTCCAAGGTTTTAGTAGAACGGGATCTGGCGGCCATGGCTGATGAGACATTTTGCCCGACGTACCTTCGCAACGCGACGGCCTATGGCGTGTCGCCGCGATTACGCGGCGATCTGGTTGTGAACAATCTTGTGGGTTATGCCTATACGACCGGTCGCGTGTTTCTTAAGAGCGACGGTACACCTTGGCGCCCGGTTGTACATATTGCGGATATTTCTCGAGCGTTCCTGGCTGCGATGGAAGCGCCGCGCGAATTGGTATGTAACGAAGCCTTCAACGTGGGACGCGATGAAGATAATTACCAGATTCGCGAGATTGCCGACATGGTCAAGGAAGTCGTACCGGGCAGTCGTGTGGAGTATGCTGAGGGCGCCGGACCGGACAAACGCTGCTACCGTGCGAATTTCGGTAAGATCAATCGCGTTTTGCCTCAGTTTCAACCGCAGTGGACGGTGCGTACCGGCATTGTGGAGTTGTATGAGGCGTATCAGGCGAACAAACTAACCATCGAAGAGCTGGAGGGGTCTCGTTACCTACGCATAAAGCATATACGAAAACTTATGGATGCTGATCGCATCGACAATTCGCTACGATGGAAGAACCAATGCGATGGCGATGCAGCCGGTTCCAGGAAAGGTGTGACGACGAAATGACGCATGATACGCTTGCTTGCCGATCGTGTGGCGACACCAATCTGGCACCGGTACTCTTTTTAGGTAAGACGCCGCTGGCGGACCGTTTGCTGACTGAGTCTATGCTCAATGAACCGGAACCGTTGTTTCCGCTGACCCTGCATTTCTGTGCCCAGTGTGGTTTGGTTCAAATAGCTGAGTGTGTCGCGCCGGAACAGCTCTTTTGCGAGGATTACCCGTACTACTCCTCCTTTTCCGCCGCACTGCTGAAGCATTCGCGGGATAATGTCGAGGAACTCATTGAACAGCATCATCTCAATGAAAAAAGTTTAGCTGTGGAATTGGCTAGCAATGACGGGTACCTACTCAAGAATTTCGTTGAGCGCGGTATTCCCGTTTTGGGGATTGATCCGGCGGAGGGTCCGGCCCAAGCAGCCCGGGATGCGGGCGTGGAAACGTTATGTACGTTTTTTACGGAGGCCTTTGCCACTGAGTTAGTTGCCCAAGGGAGACAGGCGGATGTCATCATCGGCAACAACGTACTGGCCCACGTGCCCGATCTCAATGGTTTCGTTGCCGGCATCAGGATTCTTCTCAAAGAGGATGGTGTAGCCGTTATTGAAGTGCCTTATCTCAAAGATCTGATCGATCATTGTGAATTTGACACGATCTACCATGAGCACCTGTGCTACTTCTCGGTGACGGCTTTACGGTCACTGTTTGCCAGGCATGACTTGTCGCTCAATGATGTGCGCCGCCTTCCGATTCACGGTGGTTCACTCCGACTATACGTCGGGCACAAGGCGAAGGTCAGCCCGGCGGTTGAGGTGCTGTTGGACGAGGAGCGGGCCGCCGGTGTGAATGAGCTTCGATTTTATGAAGACTTTGCGCATCGCGTTGAGCGGATAGGTGAGTCACTGTTGGAACTATTAATGGGTTTGAAGGCGGAGGGAAAGCGCATTGCGGCCTATGGGGCCGCTGCCAAAGGTGCGACACTGATTAATTACGTCGGCATCGGTACCGGGCTGATTGACTTCGTCGTAGACCGCAACACACATAAACAGGGTCGGTTTATGCCGGGGCAGCACATCCCGATACTTCCATGCGAGGCGCTTGTCAGCGAACGGCCCGACTATTGCCTGTTGCTTGCCTGGAACTTTGCCGACGAAATCATGAATCAGCAAGCGGAGTATCTCGATGGCGGGGGCAGATTTATCGTGCCTGTGCCCACGCCGCGCATCATCCACCCTAGCGTCGCAAAGGTCGACTGATGTCTATGACACACACCTGTCCGAACTGTCAAACCGCCGAGATGGACGTGTTTTACGAGTCGGAGCGTATCCCGGTGCATAGCTGCATGATGCTCGATCGTCGAGAAGATGCGCTGGCGTTTCCCACGCGCGATCTTGCCTTGGGGTTTTGCTCGGCATGTGGGTTCGTGTCGAATGTGTTGTTCGATCACGCTGTGCAACAATACGCCGCTGGATATGAGGAACAGCAGTCCTTCTCTCCACGTTTTCGAGATTTTCAGCGTGACATGATCGCGGGGTTAATCCAGCGATATGACCTGCACGACAAAGATATTGTTGAGATTGGCTGTGGCAAGGGCGATTTTCTGGTCGAACTTTGTGAAGCGGGCAATAATCGCGGCGTGGGGATTGATCCGGCGTGTGATCCCGATCGTATGTCGGGGCGTGGCGGCGGGCGTGTACGATTTGTGTCGGAACTCTATACCGATCAACATGCGGACCTGCCCTGCGACTTTCTTTGCTGTCGTCACACCCTTGAGCATATCCACCCGACGTACGAATTTATTCGCTTGATGCGTGAAGTGGTTGGCGACCGAAATGATATGGTCGTATTTTTTGAGGTGCCGACCGTCGAACGGGTGCTGAGTGAAGAGGCGTTTTGGGACATTTATTACGAACACTGTTCCTATTTCAGCCTGGGATCGTTGGCCCGCGTGTTTCGCGCGAATCGTTTCGACATCGTTGAACTGAGTCTAGATTTCGATGATCAATATCTGCTACTTGTCGCTAGACCTACGGAAAATGTTACGGATGCGACACTACAAATTGAAGACGACCTGGCGCATTTGGCGGAAAGTGTGGCCAAGTTTCGAGACGGCGTGCGTAAGACCATTGATGGTTGGCGATCGCGCTTGATGGACTACAAGGCCGAGGGCAAGCGGGTGGCTGTGTGGGGTTCCGGTTCTAAGTGTGTATCTTTTCTTTGTTCGATGGGGGCCGATGCACAGATTGATGCCGTTGTGGATATCAATCCCTTCCGTCATGGGAAATGGCTGGCGGGTGTTGGAAAACAAGTCACTGCACCCCAGACGCTACGCGACCTGTCGCCGGATGTGGTCGTAGCTATGAATCCGATCTATGTAGACGAGATCAGATGCGACCTGGATACTCTGAATGTCTCCGCTGAACTACTTGCGATCTAGTGCCCTCTTTTTTTTCATTGAATTTTCCCGGAAGATTGTCTCGAAACGCCTTAGGCTGTCTACGAGGTCGTTAAGGCGTGAATCCCCCAACCGATATGCATGATAAAGCGTTAAAGAGGACGGACACACTTGGTCATGGTGAGGCTACGACTTTGTGTCCGGTATGCGGTGAACGATCAACATCGGCTTTTTGGGAGATTCAAAGCCTACCCATCAAGTGCAATGTCTTGTGCTCCACCCGTGCCGAGGCGATGGAGGTGCCTCGCGCTGCGGTGCATCTTGCGGTGTGCGGGTCGTGTGCGTATATCTGGAATACGTCCTTTGATGCCACTAAAATGGATTACGACCCGACGTACGAGAATGCCCTTCATTTTTCACCGCGTTTTCGAGATTATGCCGAAGGTTTGGCACAACAGCTTGTTGAAGATTACGACTTGCGTGGTAAAGATGTATTGGAAATTGCATGCGGCGACGGGTATTTCCTGCGGTTGCTCTGCAAGTATGGTTCCAATCGAGGTGTGGGGTTTGATCCCAGCTATACGCAGCGTTCATCATGCCATGATGACGAGACTGACGTTACCATCGTTTCAGACTATTACGGTGAGAAGTACGCCGATCGGAAAGCCGATCTGATTTGCTGCCGGCATGCGCTCGAGCACATGTCTGATCCGGTTGCGTTTCTTCGTATGGTTCGCCGGACGATTGGCAACCGGCGCGATACGATCGTTTTCTTCGAGGTTCCCAATGCGATGTTTATCCTACGCGATCTGAGCGTATGGGATATTATTTACGAGCATCCTTGTTACTTCACGGCTCCCTCGCTCACTGAGAGCTTCGGGGCAGCCGGGTTCGACGTGGAGAGTGTTCGGGATGTGTATGACGGGCAGTTTCTAACAATCGTGGCCCGACCCCAGGTGGAGAGCGCCGGGGCGGTTACGGCTAATGATCGTGCTACCTGCGATGTCGTTAACGCGGCGCTAGATTTTGCCGGGCGATTCTCGCAAAAACTTGACACCTGGGCGAAGCAATTTGCGACATTGGCCACGGGCAATCGTAGGTGCGTCTTATGGGGGGCAGGGTCGAAGGGGATCACGATCCTCAATATGTTACAACCCGTATGCGGCACGGACAGCGTGAAGTACGTAGTTGATATAAACGACCGCAAACATGGCAAGTTCGTGGCAGGAACGGGCCAAGAGATTGTTTCGCCGGAGTTTCTCAAGAAGTGCCCGCCGGATGTGGTCGTCGTGATGAATCCGGTATACGAGAGTGAGATTCGTTGTGTGTTGAATGAGTTGGGTGTTTCATCTGAAATGATTATGGCATGATGGACGGACGAATCATATGGTTGATTCGGGCATGCTGCACGACGGACTACCGATTGGCATGATGTATTCCGCTGACAAACTACCGCGCGTGGGTGTAGGACTTCCGGTTCGCAATGGAGAGGCGACACTTCCAAGAACGCTTGATTCGTTATTGTCACAGACGTTCGATGCGTTTGAGATTGTTGTCGTGGACAACTTCTCGACGGACCGAACGCAGGAAATAGGTCTTGATTACGCTGGCAAAGATTCTCGCATTCGGTACCACCGCAACGAAGAGAACATTGGACAGATAGCCAATTTCAACCGTGCGTATGAGTTGTCCAGGGGTGAATACTTCAGGTGGGCGGGTTGTAACGACTGGTGGGAGCCGACCTATTTCCAGCGTTGTGTCGAGGCTTTGGATCGCCAGCCGTCGGCTGTGTTGGTGACGTGCTATCAGGCGCATTACGATGACGACGGGAACCGTTTCTACGAGGAGTATACGGGATCACGACTCGATTCCGTAAAGGCTCATCGTCGCTTAGCCAGATTGTTGTGGTTTCTGCGTCGTAGCCGATATCTTATCGATCCCATTTACAGCATGATGCGCCGCAGTGCGTTGGAAAAAACTAAACTTTTGCCACCCATGCTGGGGACTGATCTTGTATTGGCGGCGGAACTTAGCCTTGTCGGTCCGTGGTGTCATATTCCGGAATGCCTGGCCCATCGACGTATTACGTCCGAAGTCCGTAAGCCCGTCCTGGCCCGTCGCTTCGATCCCAACGCACGTCTGGGCGCGTGGAGTTTGGAGAAAATCTGTTGGACTATGGCTGCCCGTGTAGGATCGCGGCCAATGGGTGCCGGGGTGAAGTCGGCCTGTTATCTAAGCTTGTTGCATCATTATATAGCCAAAACGCTGAACTTTGTGTACCGCAGATGTCGAAGATTCGTTAGTTCACTCATCCGATATCAATCCATCAAAAAGTTCTTCCGACAGCGAAGTATCAGAGAGGTTCGCGGAGAGTAGGTATTGATCTTTATGACCCAAGCTCGACCGCGACGAGGCACCGCATTTGAATGTTCACCCATACGGTATGAGCCGCACGTGTCATACGTGCTTGTTGATTGGCTATGATCTCTATGCGATTCAGTTGTCCATGTCGATTCCTTACGAGCGGAAGTGATCGAGAACAAACCAACACAGCTTGGACCGGATCACACTCGGACTGCGTGCGAGGAGACCGTCGATCGAGAGTCAGCGGAAGTAGACGGTCGATCGCTAAAGTCGCAGGTGTTTCGCGCATCCGCTTGGACGCTCATAGGGCTTGGTGGTTAACGGTCCGTCCGACTTATCAGCAACCTTATTCTGACGCGACTGCTATTCCCCGAGGCGTTCGGGATTATGGCTATCGTGACCGTGTTCATCTACGGTATTCAGATGTTGTCCGATATCGGGCTAGGGCCAAGCATTATTCAGAACGAGCGTGGCGAGGAGCCGGTTTTTCTGAATACGGCGTGGACCCTACAGATCCTCCGTGGGCTGGCTATATGGGTCGTTTGCGTGTTGATCGCATGGCCCGCCGCGCATATATACAGCGAACCGCAGTTGATGCTTCTGATCCCCGTCGTGGGATTCTCTGCCGTCATTTCCGGATTCGATTCCACCGCGCGGATTACCTTGAACAAGCGCCTGATCCTCGGGAGGGTGACGCTTTTCGAGCTTATTTCTCAGCTCATTGTCTTATGTGTGACGGTTGTATGGGCCTACATAAGCCCAAGCGTGTGGGTGCTTGTCGGGGGTTCGCTTGTTGGTGCTTGCGGACGAATGGTGTTGAGCCATTTTATCCTCCGGGACCAAAGAAACCATCTCGCATGGGATGGGGATGCCGCGTGGGCCATACTAACCTTTGGGAAGTGGATTTTTCTCAGCAGTGCCATCGGTTTTCTTGGGGCACAGATCGACCGCATCATTCTGCCGAAGCTGATTACACTGGAAATCCTCGGCATTTACTCTATTGCCTATATGCTAAACCGTGTTTACGACGATTTGCTAACCAACTTGTCAGGAAGAGTGATCTTCCCGGCTATCTCACGGCGGGCGTATTTGCCACGGGATGTGCTTCGAGAACAGGTACTTCGCAATCGTAAGCCGGTTTTATGGACTGCTGCTCTAATTCTAGCACTCATGACCGGCTTCGGCGATCGTGTGGTGCTTTTACTGTACGACCAACGTTATCACGACGCATCGTGGATGTTCGCGATTCTAACGTTGGGGCTGTGGCCTCGTACCTTGACTTGTACTGTGGCGCCTGCACTTCTCGCCATCGGCCAGCCCCGGTACTTCGCCTATGCCGGCTTTTTAAGGTTTATAGCCGTTGGTGTCGGTCTTCCGATTGCTTACGGTGTTGCCGGTGTTAGAGGTGCCGTTGTCGTGTCATCATTGGGATGCGTCGCCGAATATGGTGTTCAAGCCTACGGTCTTCACCGACATGGTATCTTCACACTGCGTCAAGACCTGAAGGCGACTGGGATATGGGTGATTCTTCTTGGTAGCCTGCTTATATGTCGTGCTGCTGTCGGGATGAGGGTTCCTTTTTACTCGACTGGCTAGCTTGCATCACACAATGTAACAGCCATTGATTCTGTAAGATCAATACGGTTTGGATTGCTGATGAATACGAAGCTACGGAATCTACTTTTCTTGTCGCTGAGAACGGCGTGTGCGGTTCGCACGCCAGCTTCGGATCTGTGGAACTGCAGGCCTCATGCGTGACGTTATGAAGCAACCACCTCGCATTCTGCACGTGCTTCCTGATCTCAGTGTTGGCGGAGGACAACAGGTCGTACTGCGCTATGCTACCGGCATAAAGCGCGATTGCTTTGAAAATCTCGTGTGCTACTTCGTACCGCAACGCGATCTGCTTCCGGAATTCGAAAGTGCCGGAATATTGACATTATTTCTGGATCATCGATCATTCTGGTCATGGCCGCAGGTTTTGCGGAGGCTTATACATTTTATCCGCGATCAGGGAGTTGACCTGATTCACATCCAAGGGACGCCACTCGACCGAATATATGGTGAGTTGGCCGCATGGCGATGTGGTATTCCTGTCGTTCGAACGCTACACGGCGTGCGTGCTGAAAAGCGTTTGATATCAGGTCTTGGCAAATTTAGACCCCGGGCATTAGGTGTTAAGTTGCGAGTACACATCCAACATTGGTTCGAGGGGTTTCTTGAAAGGCGCACCATTAGTCGATTCACTGCTGTCTCAGAGGCGGTACGCGACTCCTGGCTACCGTATCTACACGCTCATAACCTCCCTGTCAATAAGTTAGAAGTTATATACAACGGAGTGCCCTTGGCTGCAAAGGAATCCTTCGGAACGCCGACCGAGGCGCAAACGCTACGGCACGAATTGGGACTCATTGATTCGTTCCCTACACTTATCAATGTGGGGAGACTCGTTTCGGGTAAGGGACAGGAGAGGCTTCTGCATATGATGAAAGCGGTGCTTCCACATCGACCTAATGGCCGCCTGTTGCTGGTTGGTGATGGTCCGGAACGAGCATCGCTTGAGCGATTAAGCCAAGAGCTTCAACTGGATCATCGAGTGTTGTTTCTTGGTCAACGTCTCGATGTGCGAAATCTCATCAGGATAAGCGATCTGTTCGTATTCCCATCAACCTATCCATACGAAGGACTCAGCCTAGTAGTTCTTGAAGCCATGGCGGAATCCAAGCCGGTGGTGACATTCAGACTTCCGATCTTTCAGAAATTGACGTGTTCTACTGACGGAATCCACTTTCTTGATGAATGGACCGTGGATGCTTTGGCTGATGCTGTCAAGGAACTAACATCTGATGAGGCTCATCTACGTCATCTGGGGCAAGAAGCACGTCGCACTGTGGAAGCGCATTTCAGCTTGAACACAGCAGTACGTCGTATGGAGCGTCTTTATACCTCTGTGCTTTCACCAGCTGCGATTCGGAATGGATGCGACATGCGATGAGTTAGATTCGTCTTCCGATATGCCAGGGCAAGATTTATTGGATGCATTTAAGCTCGAATGTTTGCAGAGTTAATCATTCGAAACATAACACACCGCATGGAGGGAGTTTGTCATTGCTACAGCCTTGTACGCCCCATATTGAACTTTTTGGTGGATAACGAATAATGGGTATCGATTATAACATCGCCCGATTTCTTTTTTATGCAGCTAGGAAAGGCTGCAGCTTCGAGCGAACAGCCACCATAGGTCGTCAGTGTCTATATTTGACCGCCGATGATCTCACTCATCTTCTTCACTCTTTTGGATATGGGCCAGAGAAACAGGTAGGACATCGGCTGTTGAAGGAAGGTGATGGGTATGCTGAACCATTGTTTGATATACTCAAGACGAAGACTCTCCGTTCTTCGGCATGTCGTCCTATGAAGGTGCGTCAGACGTACGCGAATTCAATCGTCCAATCGACACCGCGTTGAAACAGTCGTTTTCAGCAGTAGTAGACTTCGGTAGCCTGGAGCATATTTTTTAGTTTCCGGTCAGTATTCGGAACTGTATGGAGATGGTTGCCAAAGGGGGGCACTTTTTGTGCGTGACGCCGGCGAACAATTTCATGGGTCACGGATTCTATCAGTTCAGTCCGGAACTGTTCTTTAGAGTACTTTGCACAGAAAATGGATTCACGGTGGTGTCACTTATCCTGTACGAGTGGCATCCAGGCTCGACGTGGTTCGCCGACCAGGATCCAGCGAAGCTAGGTCGACGTGCTACTCTTGTCAATTCGACGGCGACACATCTCGCAGTACTAGCAAGAAGGACCGCCATTGTACCTGTACTGAGTTCGCCGCCTTATCAGAGTGATTATCTACAAATGTGGGCCGAGTCTTCTACGCATCACAAACCATGTCCAGAGTACAGCACTGTTCTGCACATGCGCGGGCTTCGGCCATTGGACGTCGTTCGCAGTATGATTCGTCGGCTTGGATTCGAGGTTACTCGCTATCCAAAACATAAAGACGATTGGGGAGATTCGAGCGAGTTCTTCGAGAGATTGGATCTTCCCGGTTAGTCGTTGGGATAGCATCTAGACGAGAATCGTGTATTGTTCCGTAACATGCCTTGGTTCAGCGCTACGCTTTTCCACTGTAGTCGAGCGCGGCACAGCGAGCGATACGTTAGTAAGATTTCGTAAGTGAGTGTGTCGTTGGATCAATGATGTGACATGTCAATAAACACTCATTTCGAGAGTAGCCCTGATCGATTAACCAGTAGTGTGCGTGTGCTGATGCTTAGTGCTGGTTTACTTGCGGTATTACTGTCCGTCAGTGCTGACCGAATTGGATTGGGACGCCATGGATCGGGTTTCGGCAGTGGACAGATTGTGTTACTTACGGTTGGCGCGGCGCTTATTCTCGCAGCTTGTATGGTGCCTCGCTTGTTGACTACTCGCCAAGCTATGGGGTTGCTGCTCGTGGGGGGGACCAGTTATGTTGCCCTAATGGCTTGTGAACTATTGTTATTTAGTATGAGCCGATCTGTTGTGAATCCTAATCTTCAACTCCGAGGTATGTACACCAAAGACAAGACGATAGGGTTTCGTTTGACGTCCAATTGGATAGGTGTTTATGAAGATGGAAAGAACAGGTTGGATTTCAAAATCAATTCCTTTGGTCATAGGGATGATGAACCGTCATCTACGGGTTTGCGCCGCGTGTTGCTGATCGGCGATTCTTTTGCCTTCGGTTATCGATTAGATCAAGCGGACACCATTGACAAACAAATGGAGTATCTGACCAACGACGAGGTCATGGTGTATAACATCGGTGTACAAGGTTATGGTCCACCGGCGATCCTGGAAAGTATGAGACGGTGTCAGTGGTTTGATGGAACAGATGTCGTATACCTTTTTTTTAATAACGACTTACGAAGTGATAATCTTCTATCGGATATGGGGCTAACCTGTTTTGACGGATACTTAGTCTCAAAGTATCGACAGAATGGACAGGCGTATGGGGATGTGGAACTTAGTCAACGCATTCAGCATGTACTTTCTCCGTCTGCGTCTAGCATGCGTACTACTTTCAAAAAAATAGTTACGTTATCCAGCTTACGTGCATTAATCCGTAGCCGGGAAATACCTCAGCAACACCTTCTTGATGTGCAGGGCCCTGGAAACTATGCAAAGAAGTATATGGTTGAGGCAGTGTCGTTGACAAAGGATATGCGCACCATGGCAACTAACCGTGGAATGAAATTCTATGTGGCAATACTCCCAACGCGGGGAGAGACTATATCGGGCCGTCATGCTGAGCTAGTTGACATGTATATTCAACGGTTACAACGAGCAAACATCAGTGTCATAGATTTGTTGGGTATCCTTCGAGAGAAAGACTATTATCCGCCACCCGATATTCATATACATGAGGCTGGTGCGGGGCGTGTCGCGGGGGCAATCATTAAGGGGTTGGGTGAATGATTAGGCGTTGATATCCGTCGATATTTAGCATCGTTGTAAGAGGCGACTTTCCGGTGTGTTGCATTCGAGATTTTGAGCAGTTTCCGTGTCATTTACGTAATTGATAACAAATGGCAGAGACCATTACTACATAAGATTACTAGTATGTCTATCGAAGCTGTTGCACTCATTGCTTGGATTCCTGTTTGCGTAGCGTTGTTCGCAATATGTCGTCCGGTGCGCGCAGTCACGCTTGCATACCTTGTTGGTTGGCTCTTGCTGCCCACGGGTGGCGTGCCGATCGAGGGGTTTTTGGATATAGATAAGACTGTCGCGATCGGATTAGGCGTGATGGTAGGAATTGCTCTGTTTCGTACGCGGGAATTAAGCAGTTATAAGTTTGGAACACCGGACTTTCTTTTGCTCTTCTTTAGCGTTTCCACTGCGGCTACCTCGATCCTGAATGAGCTTGGAGTCTACGACGGCATTTCGTCGCTGATCCAAAAATTGCTCACCTACGGTGTACCGTTTTTTTCTGGACGAATTTTTATACGTTCGCGTCGTGACTTGTACGAAGCGGCATGGATTATTGTGATTGGGGCTGCGTTTTATACCATCCCTACAATCTGGGAATGGCGAATGAGTCCGCAGCTGCATCGAATGGCCTATGGATATCATCAGCACGCCTTGATTACAACCGTACGCTGGGGTTTCTCCCGCCCCGTCGTTTTCTTTACGATGGCGTTGGGCTTGGGTATTTTCTTTGCCTGGACTTCATTGCTTGCTATTGGTCTGTACCGCGCGAACTTAAGTTCGCGAGGGCCGACCGTTCGCCAACTTGCAGCAGTTTTTCTTCCATTGATCGGGTTAGCGACGAGCATGTCGTTCGGACCATATGGGCTATTCTTGATTGGTTTCATGGTGCTGCAGTTAACGTTTCGGTACCGTCGAAAGCTTCCTTTGTGCGCTCCGCTTATATTCGCCGTTATCTGGATGGGGGGGCGCTACGGGGGGCTTACAGACGGGGAATGGATGTCATCAGCTATAGCGCAGGTATCCCAGAAACGTGCTCACTCGATGCAGTATCGCGTTGACGCAGAGACGGCAATGTTAAGGAAAGCGAGAGAGAGGCCTATGTTCGGTTGGGGGGGGTGGGATCGATTTAGAACAACTAACGAGGTTGGAAAACAATGGGCGACGGACGGACTGTGGCTTATCTTTGTCAGTTCCTATGGCCTCGTCGGGTTGACTGCTTTTTACGCGTGGTGGTGTTGGCCAATTCTGATGACTCTAATGACGTCTTACGATTTGCGTAAAGAACCCATCATTTTGGCGCTGTTAGCTGGAATCGGGCTGCAAACAGTCAATTTCCTTTTCAATGGTTTTATAAGCCCGGTATTAATTCTCGTTTCAGGCGGTGTGGTGTCGGTACTGGCCCAATGTAAGCATGGTGCGTTGAATGCGAGAAGTCATCTTGAAGTGAGGTATGGGGTTGGACGCAAGCCGATGGTTGGAAAAAATAGATTGTGTTCGACCTCTCCATCATAATCGTCAGTTACAATACCTGCGATCTATTGCGGGATTGTCTAGGTAGCATCAACGGCGGTTGCACGGGGCTGCAAGTGGAGACGATAGTCGTTGATAATGATAGTTCGGATAATTCAGTACAAATGGTGGAGCGCGAGTTCCCAGACGTGGAATTGATCGTCAGTAAAATCAACGCTGGATTTGCCGCGGCGAATAACATGGCGATTGATAAAGCAACAGGACGGTATCTGGTATTACTAAATCCCGATACCGTCGTACATGCCGGTGCTCTCACCGAATTAGTGCGCTTTATGGATGCCACACCATCCTGCGGTTATTGTGGCCCAAGGCTGCTTAATGCTGATGGCACCCATCAACCGTCGGCTCGCCGGTTCCCGACTGCGTTGAGTTGTGGTTACAGTTCACTGGGAT
This sequence comes from Planctomycetota bacterium, assembly GCA_024276605.1. Classification (GTDB taxonomy): domain Bacteria; phylum Planctomycetota; class Phycisphaerae; order UBA1845; family UBA1845; genus JAJRPG01. The sequence continues at coordinate 18,086 of JAJRWX010000057.1, forward strand.
GGGGGCATCGCTTTCCCGCGAGTAGGCATACACTGGACCTACATTTGCAGCGGAGTGATCAAACGAATTTTCGAACGGATTGGGTTACCGGAGCTTGCCTGATGGCCCGCGCTCAGGCTGTACGTGATATTGGCTTGCTGGATAGTGGTTACTTCATGTACTTCGAGGAGACGGATTGGTGCCGACGGATGGCCGATGCGGGTTGGGAAGGGTGGTATGTGGCATCAGCCACAGTAACACATCTTGGAGGTCAAAGCGTTGTCCACCAAAACGATGTCCGCCCATTCTCCGGCGATCATCCTGTCCACTGGGTCAACAGTAGTCGTCGCTACATGCGCCGGCATGTAGGTTGGGTGGGGTACGCCTGCTCTGTGGCTATCCAAGTTGTACTATATGCACTGATCTGGCTACGACATCGTTGGCGATCTGGAGAGCAAAGTCGTCATAAGGCCAAAATTGCAGCCGCCACGATCAACTTTTTACTGACCAGATCCCCATCCTACGATCGTTCCGCATCATGAGTGAGACTCGGCAACAACCGGACGGCAACACTGATTCCCAAGAAGGATTGCCATGCATCAGTATTGTGATCATCGGACGCAATGAGGGGCAACGCCTAGTTCGTTGTCTCACATCAATATCTGAGGTTGCCTATCCGCATGAAAGGATAGAAATGATCTATGTCGATACGGATTCAACGGATGATAGTTGTGCCCAGGCTGAACGACTTGGTGCAAAGGTGCTCCCCATCAATCCGGAAAGGCCAACGGCAGCATTGGCGCGTAATGCCGGTCTTGAAGTTGCCCGGTATGAGTATATTCAGTTTCTCGATGGCGACACGATTTTAGATCACGATTGGCTTGCCAAAGCAGTTAAAACCATGTCGGACCCAGAAGTGGCATGTGTCTTTGGCCGGCGTGAAGAGATCTCACCAAACGCTACAATCTACAACTTCTGGACACACCACGACTGGTACGCAGCGCAGGGTCCAGCCGATAGTTGTGGGGGCGACGCGCTCTTTCGTCGTAGCGTGCTCAGGCGTGTTCGAGGATACGACGATACCTTGATCGCTGGAGAGGAACCTGACCTCTGCGCTCGTATCCGTTACGAATTGGGAATGACCATTCTTTCGCTTGGAGAGAGAATGACACGTCACGATATGAACATGACGCGATTCTCACAATACTGGCGGCGATGCAAACGAACGGGGCACGCTTATGCGGAAGTGTCGCGCCGGCATTCTAATATGCAACGTTGGCGGATGGCTCGTTGGCGGAATTTGGTGCACTGCTTAGCACTGCCTGCAGCTATCGGCTTTTCAGTAGGAATCCCCTCAATCTGGCCTGTAATCATTTGGGGCGGGTTGATGACGTTGGCCGTATCCCGCAATGCTCTCAGATTGCGTCGCCGAGTGGACACGTGGCGCGGCGCTTTACTATACTCTCTACATTTCTATCTTTGTAAGCCGCCAATGTTATTAGGTCAATGTTCTTATTGGCTTAGATCGTTATTCAGACGGAATCCACAACAGTTGATGGAATATCGCCAGTGAGATCGATGTCATCTGCTCGGTTGTATAGGATGATTCATAAGCTAGTTGTAAATATAGCGATTGCACTCGACCCGGTCATCGTTATCATGTTCTCCTGGGGATGATTTCCTGTTTGTTGCATCACCATACTCAGGAATATACAGACAATAAACAAGCATAAGAATAATTGAGCGTAAAGTGTGTGTACGGAATAATAGTATGAGCTGTCACGCGCGAGCGAAAATCTTTGCATGTGGATTGTTAGGTTGGATCGAAAATGACTCATTAGATTGTGTGAGCAAGTATTTCAATCATTTCATGATGCGGTTACTAGTGTCGTTATTCCGTCACAACTTTCGTTCAAATGCGGATGCATGGTGAGCAAACGCTTAGCGAGATCTTGTTTAGCAGCTAGCTGTCGGGCGTCTCTCATGCTATTACTTTCTGAACGGTGCGCCCGTGGTTCCTTGGTGATACTGTGCTATCACCGAGTGTTGCCGACTGAGAGTAAGGCAGGCTACTTTCTACCTGATCTTGTTGTGACGCCAGAGGCCTTCCGGCGGCAGTGCATGTTGCTTCGTCGATATTTCGACGTGATGCCCTTGTACGAGGCATATAAGGCGTTGGACGAAGGGAAAGCGAATCGTCGACCTATCGCAGCCATAACATTTGATGACGGATATCAGGACAACGCTCGATATGCTGTGCCAATTCTTTCAGAGATTGGTCTGAAAGCTACGTTCTTTGTTATCGCCGACCTTGTGGATACCAAGTCACCGCCCTGGTATGACAAACTGGGAAGGGCATATTTGAAGCTTACAAGTAGCAGACGGATTGACTCCCTGCTTGCCGACGTCGGTATAAAATCATATAATGACAGATTGCGTGCAAATGGAATCGTCTACCCGTCGCCTCGGCATGTAATAAAAGAAGTGAAAAAGCTACAACCCACCAAACGTCATGAACTAGTTGAACAACTATGTGTAGAAGCTGGCACTGACGATGATCTCAGTACGGATGACCTCATTATGAATTGGGAGCAACTTGATGAGTTGACAGCCATTGGTCATGAGATTGGCTCTCATAGTGCACAGCATGAGATGCTCCGGCAGTTGGATGATGCGTCTCTGGACGCCGAAGTCCAAGGTTCACGTCGTACACTTGAGCGGGGTATTGGTTGTCAGGTACACTCGTTTTGCTATCCCAATGGCGATGTCGATGAGCGTATTACACGTGCAGTAGAGATGGCAGGCTATCGTTGTGCCGTTACTACACAATCGGGGATTAACGCCGATGGGCAGAATCATTACCTGCTCCGGCGTCGGTTCATACACGAGGAGCGATTGGCCGGTCTGAACGGTTTAACTTCTGATACACTCCTGCGGATGGAATTATGTGGCTTAGCCGATCGCGTTTTTGGACGTCGGATTCAGCGGGATAGCTCACGGTGAAGGTCGCCTATCTTACAAGTATGTACCCTGATGTGTCACACACGTTTATCATGCGCGAGGTCTTTGCGCTACGGGCACATGGCATTGAACTCGGCACGTTCTCGGTCCGGCGTGCGCGTGAACAGAACATTCTTGGTCACGAAGCTCGACAGGAAGCAGCTTCCACCCGATGGCTTGTGCCACCGCGCGTCGGCCATTTAGTGACCACCATAATTTGGGCGATCGCAACGCGTCCGTTACGCACTGGAAGCATGATCCTTCGAGCCACGATGAAGCGTCGTATGGCCATGGGGCAGCGGCTCAAGTGGCTCTTTTACTCCGGTGAAGCGATTCTCCTGGCGTACTGGCTGGTGGCCGAGGGTTTTGACCATCTGCATTGCCACTTTGGCAACAGCGGATCAAGTACCGGCATGTTGGCTGCTAGGCTGGCCGGCATCCCTTTTAGTTTTACCTGCCACGGATCCGAGTTGTACGAAATTAGCAAGCACCGCTTGGTGGAGAAAACCGAGCAAACGGCATTCGTTGCCTGTGTGAGTAAGTACGGTCGAGCTCAACTCATGCAAGCTTGTGCACCCCAGCAATGGGATAAGTTGTGTGTGGTTCGTTGCGGTGTAATACAAGCCGATGTCTCTTCCCGAACAACCAAGTTCGACCCACCGAACATACTCAGCGTCGCTCGCCTCTCTCCCGAAAAGGGACATCTCGTACTATTAAATGCTTTAACCATGATGCGCGATGCCGGCGTAAGTTTTCGTTGCACGCTCGTTGGCGACGGTCCGATGCGTTCGACGCTCGAGGCGTACGTAAAGAAGCTTGAACTTAGCGAATTCGTTACCTTTACCGGATCGCTCGAACCAAGTGCTGTGGCTGACACTTATCGAATAGCGACGGTAGTCGTGTTAGCAAGCTTCACAGAGGGAGTGCCTATAGTGCTTATGGAGGCGATGACACGAGGTATTCCCGTTGTCGCAACAAGAGTAGGGGGTGTATCGGAACTGGTCATGGACGGTCGCAACGGCGTTCTGGTTCCTCCGGGAGACGCTATGGCGTTGTCCGAGGCATTACGTCTGATACTAGACGATCCGGAGTGGGCACAGACCATAGGTCTATGCGGCGCAAGAGACCTACGCCGGGATTTCAACCTCGATGTATCCGCCGCCCGTCTCGCAGAGTTGTTCAATGGAGCGTACAGACACGACGTTAAAGACGCTACAAAAGACATAAGTGAACGGAATGCATGTCGGACATAGTTGACAGCCCTCGACTCTTGATCATATCGCCGGTCCGGGACGAAGAAGCATATCTTCAACGAACCATCGACTCGGTCGTTGCTCAGGCGGTAAGACCGTCTCGTTGGGTGATTGTGGATGACGGATCAACGGATGATACGCCGCAAATCGCATCCCAAGCGGCGAAGAAGCATGCTTGGATCCACTTGCATCGTAGGGTAGACCGCGGAACGAGAAAGGTTGGCGGCGGTGTAGTAGAGGCCTTCAAAGAGGGACTGAGTCGATCAAATCTCGAGGATTTCGATTACGTTTGCAAGCTTGATGGAGACCTAGAGTTTGGACCAACCTACTTCACGCGACTGTTCGAGAAGTTTGCGGAGGATCCCAGGCTCGGTACGGCCAGTGGCAAATGTTGGGACAAGACACCGTTTGGCTTCGTGCTTCTACGCACGAGCGACGAATTTTCTATGGGCGCATGCAAACTTTATCGCGTGGAATGCTATAAGGATATCGGCGGATTCGTTGTGGGTACCATGTGGGACGGTATTGATTGTCATCGTTGCCGGATGCTGGGTTGGAAGGCGCGTAGTTTTCATGATAAGGAATTGCGTCTCTTCGAACTTCGTCCGATGGGATCCTCCGATAAGAGTGTCTTTCACGGGCGGTTTCGGTGGGGCCGTGGTCAATATTTCATGGGCACGCACTGGCTCTATGCGCTGGGCATTGCCGCATACCGGATGTTCGAAAGGCCGTTTGTGATTGGTGGCCTATGCATCCTGGCGGGATATTTGTGGGGGTTTATACGGCGAATCAGAAGATACGATGATCCTGAGTTTCGAAAGTATCTTCACCGCTGGCAACTTGCTAGGCTCAGACCATTCTGATGACCGCATCCGCCGAACAGTCATGTGAACGCATTAAGGGGTTTCAATCACCGCAAGGCGTTGATATCCTCGGCATGTTGTTTGCCCCCCTTACTTTCAATCAGGCATTGGATTTGCTCGTGGATCTTACGCGTGGCGATGAACAGGCGTATGCCGTAACCGCCAACGTCGATCACGTGGTACGATATCATCGCTGTCCTGAGCTTAGATCGATCTACACGAAAGCTGACGTTGTGTTAGCTGATGGCACACCGCTTGTCTGGGCGTCAAAGCTATTGGGGACGCCGCTGCCGGAGCGTGTCGCCGGCTCGGATCTGTTTCCGGCTTTATGTGGCCGTGCCGCGGAGAACAACTTGACCGTGTTTCTGTTTGGCGGGGATCCGGGAACGGCCGATCGCGCCGCCGAAGTCATGTGCGCCCGCCATCCGCGTCTACGTGTGGCTGGTACTCACTGTCCTGATTATGGGTTTGAACAAGATCAAGCAGCGTCACAAAACGCGATCGACATTGTGCGAACCGCATGTCCGGATATACTCTTCGTCGGATTGGGTTCTCCCAAACAGGAAAAGTGGATTGTTGCCAACAGAGCCAAAGTTGGAGCTAAACTCAGTATTGGTGTCGGAATCAGTTTCAGCTTTGTAAGTGGAGATGTGCGTCGTGCGCCGCGTTGGGTGCAACGAATCGGATTAGAATGGGCGCACCGTTTGATCCAAGAGCCGGGTCGTCTCTGGAAGCGCTATCTCGTGGACGACGTTGCGTTTCTAGTGTTGGTTTTTCGCGGCATAATCGCACGTTTTTTGAGGGGAGTGGGTAACTCTCCGCGTGGTAAGGAATGAGCTACTATGTCTAGCGCAATGCGCAAACCGAACATATTGATCGTCGTCATTGATTCTCTCCGCGCCGACCACATGTCGTGCTACGGATATCATCGTGAAACGACACCGAACATCGATCGATTAGCTGCTGAGGGGTGCCTCTTTGAGACAGCCATTACGGCTGCGCCATTCAGTCCGGCTTCCTACGCTTCGATCTTTAGCAATCTCTACCCCCACCAACACGGTGTCAACGGTGACACTGTGCGTGTCTGGCCCAACAGTTGGCCTCGCCTACCGGAAAAAATGCAGGAATGTGGATATTACACCTTCTGTATCTCGAACAACGTGTTTGTCAGTCGTTCTACGAATGCCGACCGCGGTTTTGATACCTTTCTTGACATGTCCGAGCCCACGTGGAGATTGCGGCAAATCGAGCGCATTCTTCGAAGGGTGCGCATGCACTTCGGGGATCGTGTTGCCCATAGTGTCTCGCCTAACAGGGTGCAATGCGCCTACAAGGGTGACTCCCACAAAACGGTGAGGAACGTGATATCACTTATCAAGGAAAACGCTAGGCCATTCTTTGGCTTTGTGATTCTCATGGACCCACATACACCTTACAACAGACTAAGGCGCCAGTACTGTGATCGGCCTGCTAACGTACGTCGTTTCTTCCGCATGCGAAATAGTCGGGCCATGTGGAGTGAGATGATGGCTTCAAGGACCGGTCTGAATGATGCGGAGTTGGGCGTGGTCTGTGACATCTACGATAGTGAAATCCAACATGCGGACGCGTGCGTTGGACAATTGCAGTCGTGGTTGCGGATGACACACATATTGGACGATACAATCCTCGTTGTGACAGCCGACCACGGCGAAGCTTTTGGCGAGCATGGTGTTTGGGGGCACGGATTCTGTCTAAACGATTGTCTGACACGAGTCCCCCTCATTCTGCGTCATCCCAAGTATTGGTCGCCCGGAACGCGATCGGCGGCATTAGTACAGTTGCATGATCTGCATCAATTATGTACTAGCGTATCCGAGACCGGAGACCCTGATCTGCATCAGTATCCCAAATGCCTCACCCAAGCTTCAAACGCAGCGTGGCGTGGTCGTGATTTTGTCTACAGCGAATTCGCCAGGCAGTCGAAAACACTTCAATTTATGCAAGGTTATAATCAGACCTTCAATCCGGGACTTTGGGACCATGACATGTGGGCGATACGCTCCAGGGATTGGCGGTGTATTGAGTATGGTGAGTCTGCGCAGGAGTTTTATGATCTTGGGAATGATCCGCTGGAAACAACACCGTGTGTTGATCCTGCGATGACTGTGGCGAACACGCTTCGTTATCACTTAGGGTTGCACAAAAGCGAGTTGACCGACCTGCAACAGCGTGAAGGCGGCTCCATGAAAGATGACGTCGATGACATGGTTAATGAGCGTTTGAAAGCACTTGGTTACATTGAGTAGGTGTTATCCTGGCAACGATAAATACTAAGGATGTCGTGAACATCGTACGAAACACAAGCTTCGCGGATTGGCTTTGCTGTCCAAGTTGTCATGGGGCACTTGACGAGTCTGTTGAGATGATGACTTGTGTGGGTTGTAGCGGTCAATGGCCCGTAAAAAATGGCGTACCCGATTTTACCAAAAGTTCTCAAAGGGCGGAACAGAACAAATTCGGGGCATATGCAACTGCGCTACCGGAGTTGGTACGCTCGGCTGAACATGCCGGGTGGTGTGAAGCACTAGAACAGGTTATTCGCCCGCTTCCTGGTATCGGTGCTGGACTGTTCTCGTACGTAACCGATGAAGGCAAGGGGGACATTGCTAGCCTCATAGGGATTAAGCCTGGTGAGAATGTCTTGGATCTCGGGTGCGGATTGGGTGCCATATCGGCAGCAGTTGCTAGTAGGGGGGCACATTGCTACATGGCCGATATTTCCCATGAGCAGGTCTCTTTTTCGGCGATACGCTGTAGACAATCTAGCAGCGCGAGGATACAAGCCGTATGCGCCGGGGATGACATGCGCCTCCCATTCCGCGACCAATTCTTTGACACGGTTATTATGAACGGTGTACTCGAATGGCTTGGATGTGCTGACAGATTTCCAGGTTCGCCGGTGCAAGCACAGCTTGAAATGCTAAGTGAGGTGTATCGCACGCTAAAACACGGTGGACGACTGTATTTGGCGAGCAAAAACCTCTACGCCCTAGTACATTTGTTGGGATCACCACCGGATCACGGGACGCGCGTGCGTTGGATGGGGCTACTTCACCCACGACTTCAGGCAATGTTAAGTTTGGGGCGTGCTGTCGACAGTGGGGCAAGGATATACAGTCTGCGCGGATACAACCGACTCTTTGCCATAGCGGGGTTTGCACCTCAAGTCACATTTGCACTTATGCCGGAGTTTCGACATCCGAAGAGGATCATCCCCCTGATTGGAAAGACATCAGTCGGTTTCACCGGTGCCGGTACAAAAGACATATACGTGAGTCGGCTCGAACGATGTATTCTTGGCGTCCTGCCGACAATCTTAGTACAACGTCTCGTTCACTGTTACGGCTTTTTGCTGCAGAAACCATGACAATGGTACGCAATCATATTCTCGAACATTTTGCCGGCTTCATCAATCGGTCTGACATCTGCGAGAGGGCATGGTTTATGATCCCCGGGAAGGCAGGCCCCAATGCCATCCTGAAGTTGATAGTTCCGCCGGTGCGTTCACAGGACGGATATGTCCTCAGTATTGCGCGGCACGCCACGACTGCTGTTGTTCAACATGAAGTTGACATATTGCGAAGGCTACAGTCTGCGCTGCCGGAACGGTTGCATGACTCCATTCCGACGGTACTTTGCCACGATAAGATAGGGGGTCATGAATACCTTGTTACGCCGTTCTATCAATCTCCTGGAAACAAATGGATTATGAGGCGTGTGTTTCGTAACCGCCATTGGTCATGGCTGCAGGAGTGGCTTCGAGAAATCGCTGTACATACCAGCGAGAGTCCATTGTCAGCAGAGTGGCTGCGTGCCGAATACGCCGAGACGATCATGGGAGTAGAAACTGATCCTCACGTTTCTGAGCAAGTCAAACAGACCCTGCGGGACCACTTCGAGTTGATTATCGATAACGCGAGTCGCATCCCGAGTGTTTGTTGCCATGGCGATTTGTGGCGAGAAAATATCCTTTGGCGTCAGTTTGTTTCCAATGCTGTTGTGCTCGACTGGGGAGCAGCTCGTTGGCCCGGATTACCGGTCGTTGACCTCTGCCGTTACGCACTGAACAACCCTACTTCCGATGTACAACTGACCGATTCGATCAATCGCTACTGCCGACTGATAAATCTTGATCCTCGATTTGTTCCCGCACTTTATGATCTGTACAACGTGTTCATCAAGGCTGAGCTTGACGAGGCCTTCGCAACACAGTCTCACGCGAAGATCAATCCATTCCTTCACGGACTACCTTCGCAAAGGATATCGCAGGTACTATCGTTGACGCTGTAGTAACCCAACGATATCCTCAGAACAAAGCACTAGAGATGCAATGAAGTCTTACACCTCCGGCATTATGAGCCTACCCGCACGACTCAAAGAGATGGCCGCGCTATACTACATGCACTCCCGGAATATACCAGCGCGAGTTCGTATCACCATTGAGCGTCTCAGGCATATAGAGAGACTGATTGAGCTGCAAACACATGTTCGACTAGAGAACTTGAGAATCCTGGACATCGGCCCTGGGCAGAAGTTGACACATATGCGTTATTTTGCCTGTAAAAACACCGTCGTCGGCATCGATCTTGATGTCATTCCTCAAGGATTCAGTCCTTTGGGCTATGTAAAAATGCTACGGTTAAATGGTATTACAAGGGCAGCAAAAACGATCGGGCGCAAGCTCTTAAAGCTGGACGCAAAGTTTTCCAACGAGTTGGGAAGACAACTCGGCATCCGTCGATTCAAGAAACTGCCGGTATTCAACATGGACGCCTCAAACATGTCGTTTCCCGACTGTTCGTTCGATTTCGTTTACTCATCTGCTGTTTTTGAGCATATATCCGAGCCCGGCGCGGCTATTGAAGAGATTGTACGTGTGCTAAAGCCGGGAGGAGTAGCCTACATCAATCTTCATTTGTATACCAGCGACAGTGGGTGTCACGATCCGAGAATATTCAGTGGGCAGCGTTCGCCACTACCATTCTGGGCACACCTTAGACCGCAGCATCGAGACAAGGTTCGATCCAACGCATACTTGAACAAGATAAGTTTGGCCAAGTGGCTTGAACTGTTTCAAAGCAGGATGCTTGGTGTCCGGTTTGAATATCACCAACATAATTTAGCAACGCTTCAACGAGAGTTGGACGCCCTGCGGAATGTAGGAGACTTATTAGAATATACCAATGAAGAACTGTTGACTGAGGATCTTGCGGCTATATGGAGGCGTCCCGCGTGATCTGCACGGACTTCGAGCCAACTACAAAGGACGCAACGTGCGCGCGGCGGACCAAGGGAGGGCGGTACACTACTTGACGGTGCAGTGAGCTCTGGCCGACTCACAGTTCTAGTTGATTATGGTCTTGTTGTAGTGCGATACTTCCGTCCTGGATTCTGGCCTCGTCCACTCGTGCGAACGTGCAGGCGCAATACCGATGAATAATTTACAGCCGATTACACATCCGTGAGAAGCGCCACTATCGGCGGACGCCTTCCCACTGCTTCATCACCCCTGTTGCAGTTACTCCACCGCTTCGAGCTCGCCATCTCCAGGCTGATCGAAGGATGCGATCTCGTCCGACTCTCCCCTCTGCCGTGCAGTTACTAAATCGTCCCTAGCTGGGTCTAATGTGCGCAAACTGCTGGGCTTGCTCCGTCGGGAGGCCGGGCGGTTTGTTTTTGCGCTGATCCAGCCGCACCAGTACCTCGTCATCCGGTGCCTAAGCACGATTACGGGGTACCGGAAGGGTGTGTGACAATATCGGCGGCTTTAATGTTGTGCTCCAGTGCAGCCTGAAAGGCTGAACGACAGTAGCCGTGGGCAAGCGCAGCGTCACTCACGGATTCCAGAGGCCCAGCGGTCCATTCGACCCTGCAGGGGTCGTATACAAGCGCCGGGGAATAGGACGCCCCTTTCAGGGGCACGGTGGTTGTGTCACCTGGAACCGGTGGCGGCGTTCGCCTACGGCTGACTTACCACCGGCTACTGTCTGGCAGGCTTTCAGCTCATACCTATACGCCTTTAGAGCCTGTATACGCTGTTTTACTGCAGATTTAGGTCATATCTTTAGGTCAACAGCGTTTTTGAGCCAATAAGAGCTTTTACTTGTTTCGGCTCAAATCGTCAAATCTTTGAACTTTTGCATCATTTTCACCACTCAAAATCAACCTGTAGATATGTGTCAAGTTTCTGTCACTTTGTTGTATAATAAAAAGGATAATAATAAACATAAGTTGTAAGTAAATCCAGAGCAACATATAGGAGCTTATAAAAATGACTAAACGATATTACACTGTCAAGGACTTGGCAGACAAAATACAGATAACTTATCCACGAGTACAATACGCATTGACAATGCAACAACAAGAACCAGTGGTTCAAGTTGGTATAGTCAAAGGTTATGATAACAAAACGCTTGAGTGGTTACAAGATTATTTTGACTTGGAAGAATTTTTGGTACAATCTTTTGCAGACTCCGAAAGTTCTCATCAATACAAAGTAAGAGACATAGCCGAAAATGTTCGAAGTAAAGCTATGCAGGCAGGTATCAATATCCGAATGACTAAAACTTATCAAATGTACGTCAGTCCTTTTGATTACATTATGTTTACATCTGGTACTTGCTACAATTGTCACCGGGCAGGTTAAAACCAGCCACTGATGGGCGGGTTAAAACCGGCCAGTGGTTGTTTCCTTCTTATACCTCATAGCTTTTTTTCCTCAAGTTTTTTCTTGGCGGATGTCTTTGGGGCTATATCCTGGCCAGACCTGTTTTGTAGCCGGTAGCTCCTGCCGGTAATCGTAATCAACTCGGCGTGGTGCAAAAAACGATCCAAGATCGCTGTCGCCGATGGC
>JAJRWX010000058.1 GCA_024276605.1 Planctomycetota bacterium
CCGCAACGTATCGCGTTCTTCATCACTCAATCGAACCACGTACTTCTTCTGCATCGGGAAACCTCCTTGTCTTCCGAAACGTCAAAAACAAGAAGATAGGATAACCCCTATTCTTAGCTGTGACAAAGCACTAGTGCTCAATCACACATTGATTGACGTGTGATCCGAACCCCGACCGTGAGGGAGAGGGCCTTTGGAGATCACTCAGGATCACGGAAACCACTTCCTGACGGGCGTGGCTCGGTTCGGACCAGTCCATCACGAACATTCGACAGCGATCCTAGTTGAACAACCGATGTCATTGGTGGTTGCGCAGTTCCCGTAGTTGGTATACATGCGGCAGACATATCATAACTAACCGTCCAAGGTTTACCTTCGACGCGCCATCTTTTATTCGTACGCATCACACGGCGATATAATGTATCGCGTTCTACAGGTAGACCGCCGGCTTCCACGATTAAGCGTTTGAGTTTATCGACGGTCATTTCCTGATGCGTGCCATCGCCTTCTCGTTTGGTAATGTCGTAATACACCACCGTGCCATCGATGTCGTCAACGCCCCAGTTGAGCGACACCTGAGCCAGCTTGGGTGAGTGCATAATCCAAAATGCTTTGATGTGGTCTATGTTTTGACACATTAAACGCGAAATAGCCAGCGTGCGCAGATCGTCCAGTCCCGTCGGCCCGGGCAGATGCGATAACGCGCTGCCGTCGGGAATAAATGAAAGCGGAATCACGGTATTAAATCGCGCCTTACGAGATTGCAAACTTTCTTCTTGATGCTCGCGCAGTTTGATCAGATGCTTAATGCGCTCAGCGGGCAACTCCACGTGGCCATAGAGCATGGTGGCGTTGGTAAAGATGCCTAGTTCGTGGGCTGTGCGATGAACTTCGAACCACTCAACTTCGCCGACTTTATTCTTAAACGCTTCATCGTGCACACGATCATCAAAAATTTCCGCTCCGCCGCCCGGCAGACTGCCTAATCCAGCTTCGTGCAATTTCGTCAAGACCTGCTCAATCGAGAGTCTCGGCTTAGCTAAGCGCGTGAAGTGAATAATCTCTATCGCGGTAAAAGCCTTGATGTGCATGTGCGGACACGCTTCACGGATGGCTTGGCACATATCCGTGTAATAGGAAAAGGGTAGCTTAGGATGCAAACCGCCGACAATATGCACCTCAGTCGCACCGTATGCGTAAGCTGTTTTAGCACGGGCCACGATGTCATCGATGGATAGCTCATAAGTGTCGGGTGCGAGGTGTTTCGGGTTATCGTTAAGTTGAGGTTGAATGTCTCCCCCAGCTACCGCCATAGTCTTTGTGTATGGCCTGTAGAACGAACAGAACTTACATCGCAGCACGCAGAAGTTCGTGTAGTTTATGTGCAAGTTAGTATTGTAATATGTCGTGCGTCCGTGCTTTTGTTCACGCACGATATTGGCTAATTCGCCGAGCGTGTGGATGTCCGACGATTCATAAAAGCACACACCCTCTTCAAGGGATAACGGCTCACCCGCCTCGACTTTGCGTCGAATATCAACGAAGTTGTTCGTGTTATAGTGCGGCATGGCTACGTCATTCATTTCATCAAAAGTATATCGGTGCCAGAGCGAATCAAAGTGGTAATTGGTCTAGCTCCGATTGAATCAGTGCAATCAACGGCGCTAAGGTTTCATACGTAAAGTCAAAATTCGCACCGGCAGCCTTGAACAGTTCGGGTAGGGTTTTCGACCCGCCAAGCGCCAGCGCGGATTTATAACTTGCTAAAGCTGAGGCGTAGTCGTGGCGTGAGTTACGCCACACCTGTAGTGCCCCGAGCTTGGCAATCCCATATTCGATATAATAAAAAGGCACCTCAAAAAGATGTAGTTGTTTGTGCCAAGCATAGGCTAAAGCATCTTCATAGCTGGTATAATCTACGATGCCGCCAAATCTTTCGTGCAAGCTGAGCCAATGCGCTCGCCGCTGATCGCGTGAATGCTGCGGGTTGGTATATAGATAATGCTGGAAAGCATCAATGGTGGCGACCCACGGAAACAATCCAATGATGCCTTCAAGCTGCGTGCGCTTGGCACGGGCTAATTCGTCACCTTGATAGAAATGCTCCAGGTGATCCATAGCTAGCAATTCCATACCAAACGAGGCAACCTCGGCAAACTCGATTGGACTGGATCGATACGCAATCATATCATCATGGCGCGCGGCGTAACAATGAAACGCGTGGCCGCCTTCGTGGATGAGCGTACCTACATCGTGCTGCACACCCACCGCGTTCATAAAAATAAAGGGATGCCGCGCTTCTTCATAGGTTGCTTGATACCCACCCGGCGCTTTACCTTTACGACTCTCCAAATCCAGATAGTGATTAGCCTGCATCTCATCGAATTGAGCACCAAGCTCAGGATCAACGCGATGAAATGTTTTGGATGCTCGATCGCAAAGCTGCTCAACCGTATCAAACGGCTGCAAGGGCGCACGACCTTTTACATCGACGGATAAATCCCAAGGTCGAAGCGTGTCCACGCCCAACGCATCCTTGCGCTTTTGTTGTAAGTCGCGCACCACCGGCACGACCGCACGCTCGACGGCATCATGAAATGCGATACAGTCATCCGGGGTGTAATCGAACCGCTGCTTGGCCTTAAACGCGTATGCGCGGTAGTCCGCACAATCCGCATTACCGGCTATTCTATGTCGAAGCGCGATGAGTTGATCGAAAATGTCTTCCAGGGCGTCCTTATCCTGCAAGCGACGCGTGGTCGCCGCTTCCCAGGCATCTTGGCGCATGAGGCGATCGGTTTTCTCCGCATACACTGCCAACTGCTGTAGTGTCTGCTCCCGACCGTCAAAGGTGACGGTTTGCGCGCCACCGATTTCCTGATATTTCTGTTCGAGCTTAGCCTCCTCAACTTGGAGTGGAACATTTTCATCTCGATAGATTTCCACCGTCGCGCGAATGCTTCGGTCCAGCACTTCATAGCGCGTTTTGGGCAAGAGTTGCGAGGCCGATGCCTGGGTATATTTGATGTTAAGCTGATGGGCACGCGGCTTGGTTTTAGGATCGATATTCTCAAGAAAATCAAAAAATGCTTTTTTTCGCGCTTCGTCATCCGTCTGGCAAGTCATTTTCACATGTCGATCCGTACCCACTTCTGCGAGCGCAGCCATAAGCTCACTGTAATCGATCAGCCAACGCTCCACATCTTCAGGGGTCTCAAGCGCACGATCGCATAATTGATCGAAATAGGGCTTTATCCTCTCCCACACATCAAGCACATCATCCGGACGTATAAACTGTCTTGGGAATGTTGCCTCACCCATCAATAATGCGTTCCTTTTCTTGGTTGTTCGAAAAATGTTACGATGAAAAAACTATGCGTAGCTATGCAATCCGGTGATGATAAAATTAACCACAATCCAGTTGAACATCATCACTTCAAAGCCGATGAGTGCAATGATAGCCGTCCAAAAACCCTTGTCTTTTACCTTCATGCGTACATGGATGAGAATCAGGAAGATAATGAAGGTGTTCAAGGCAAACACTTCTTTTGGATCCCAGCCCCAAGGCCTACCCCAGGAATGATCCGCCCATATAGCCCCCATGACCACACCCGTCCATAGCATGACAAAAGATAGTTCGACGAGCACCATCGTGGCGCCATCATACACCTGACTCGATGTAGGCCGTTCCGCTTGGATAAATGGATCGCTCGAAGGGGTCGCAGCCATGATCGCAGATGCTCCTCCCGAAGCGGCACGATCGACCCTCACGCCCGCTGCTCGTCTCGATCGCGCTGACATAAGCTCTAGACCAAGCGTTGTCATGGACAACCAAAACGTCACAGACGTTGCCAGTAACATGTTTCGCGGTAAGCCATACGCCGTGTAAGCGATGAAATGCATCAACAACATGCCACCTGTGATATTCGCTACGAGCATAACTATCGGAAGCAACAACATGCGAAACTTGGGGATTAGCGCCTGATCCCACAAATAGCACCAGCGATGACGCAAGAACAATAGCGAAGGAATGCAGGCTAATCCGATCACCGCGTAACTCCAAATAATCACGTTGGTGTGTATGTATAGCCACACATCGTTCAACGCAGCCATTTTATTGCTGATGCCGGAGTCGAGTTGCGTGGGTAGGAAATAAGCAGCCATCAAAGCGATCATCGAAACAACCGCTGACCCGAGCGCGAAGATATTGCGAAAGTTCGTCTTTCGCGCGATACGCTCTAAAATGATAGCAGCCACACCGCCTGACCAGGCAGACGTGGTAACCGCTTCGTACATATTGGCATTAGGCCAACGCCCTGAAATATACCATCGCAGCGCGATCGAAGCTGTTTGCAATGCGAACGCCACCATAAACAGCAACATGCCGATCGTGCGGGCACCCTGCCATTTATAAATAATAGCCATAAGCAGCGGAATCACGCTGAGCAAATAGACCAACCAAACCCAACTCATACTTTTGGTGCGAAAATACCAACTTTCCCACGCCAATCGGTCTCCGGAAGGATATAGCGCTGGTGCAATAGTTGGCAACATTTCGGACAGAGCCAAAACGGCGGCACTGGATTTTTCTGCATCTTGACTTATCCACGCACGGCGTAAGTTTGACCATGAACTCGCCAACCGCTGTTGGGTTTCTATCGCTAAACCTTCAATGTTTACGCTCGATGTCATGGAAGCATGCGTGCTATCCTGTGGCATACCGCTTGGTGAGGTTATTTCATCTATGGCATGCCAGGGCTGATCGGCTTGTCCGCTCGGCGGGGCGATGACCTTAAGGTGGCTACTGAGAAAACGCGGGTCAGAAACCGTCAGCGCAGATTCAATCGAACGTACCACTTTCTCCGTTTTGATCAAATCCAATCCGAGCTTCTCCAGCAGCGTGCTAACTTGAGGTTGAGTCAATAAATGTCGAGAAAACAAACCGCTCTTGCGAATAGCCGCGGCGCGATTGTCGTCAACAGCGGGGTGCCCCTCTAAGGAAGCGAGAATCTGATCGCGGACTTGTTTATTCTTGACATAAATAATGTCAATATCGTTATAGAGTTGAGAACGAAACATCAAATCCAAGTAGGTGAACGCATTCGCTTGACCATGAATACGTCTCGGCCCGGATACAAAACCCATGTATGTTTTACTGTGCGATTCAAACGAACGTAGCCGACCGTCAGCCTGTACCGCGATACGATACAAAGGCTCTAGGTTGACTGTTCGCGCAAAGTCGGAAGTCTCCACGCGACGGTCAGGCTCTCTGGCAATGACGCCATAGGCGACACAACCCACAATCCCAATCACAGCCATCGCATCGATGAGATAGATGCGCCATCCGCGTGTCATGGTCTTATCTTCTAACATAGTAGTAGACTCACTTATTAAACTGTGGCGATTGTGCTACAAACTCATGGCATCAGTGCCATCACACCATAGCCACTTCTTCAACGGTTTCCGACGGTGAACCCTGTTCATCATCGTGTCTTCGGCCCAACCTGGCGCGCTGCTGTGCTGCGCGACGTCGTTTCAATACCGGCTTGACATAAAATGCAAAGCACATACCAATGACTGAGAGGCAACAACCCGCCAGTTGAATATATACGCCATGCCGATTACCTACGCCCAGGCCGGTATAGTTCATACCACCAGCCGGGTTGCTTGGAGAAGGACGATCCCATATAGACTGAAAAAACCAGTA
Source organism: Planctomycetota bacterium (assembly GCA_024276605.1). GTDB lineage: Bacteria > Planctomycetota > Phycisphaerae > UBA1845 > UBA1845 > JAJRPG01. Next base: position 5,708 of record JAJRWX010000058.1, read on the forward strand.
TTCACCGTAACTCGTTGGGTCATTGACACGAATGTCCGTCGGCTTGGTCCATTGACCTTGGTTCTGAAACCGTAGTGTACTTACATAATTACGAATGGTCATGGATGCGCCGGTGTACCCGCCGAGATGAGTATCTAATTCAAAATTATCCAAAACAACCGGATAAGGCAATGGCTGGCGACGTCGAGAAAAGATCACTTCGATTTCTTTACCATCCGCCATGCGATAGCGCGTTGGATCATAGCGAAATCGTCCCCCATAGGCGTATTGTTCATTGGGCAACGCATAAGGATGATATGTTAGCCAATGCGTCTGGATGTCCTGCCCCGTGCCAATTTCCAGGCGAATCATGGAAAAAGTTTCTTTCACATTTTTTTGACGCGAAGCAGGTGGTACGATAAATGGCTTTTCCTCCGGCTGGGCGTGCTGCCAATATCCTGTCACATGCACGCTGATGCCCGGCAATAGCTCGATTGATTGACCAACGCTAATTGGGCGTTCCATCACGCGACCCTGCGGCCCGTTATATACAAAATGCAATCCCCCTGGATGACCGGCTAAAATGATGGGTGTGGAAGGCGGCGTATAAGCCATCACAATGCGTGGATCAGGGCCTTTCGTATCCAAGGCATGCGCATCCACACCTTCGCCGTGAATGTCGCGTGTCAGTTCCGGATTATTGGCTACCCAGCGCCGGAAACTTCCCTCCGGCGTTTTGATTTCTACCATCGCAATCGATACTGATCGACTCGCACCGGGAATCGTGAGATTATCCTGCACACCGCGGATGCGATACGAAAACTCGGTATTACCAATAGGCGTAAAATCACCTGTAGGCCCAACGACCGTTTCCTGGGTCATCACGACATCAAAAGAAACGTCAGCCTCCGGCACTTCAATATGAAGTAGCGCCGCAGAATCTTTTGGTAGCAAGGCTATGTCTTCACTAGACGTAAGCCAGCGAAAGTCTATCAGCCCGTCATCGCTTTGTGCGTGCGTGGGATGTAACGCGGCCAACTCGTAAGTATTAGGCTGAGCGCGAGGAGAAGATACCGACACCGATACCACGGGGTTTAACTGACGACCACCATCACGCCAACGTCGCTGCATATGTGCATAACGCAAATAACCCGTGATATGCACCGAGGCGCTGGATAGTGGGTCAGCACCTGCGAGACTTGGCACCGGCAAATCTATGGCGTTAATGTCGACGGGATCACGAGGATCAAAAAACACCTGATCGCGTGAGGCGATGCGATCGTTATAACGCGGCATATGATCGATCGAGCGCTCGATCCATTCCGTATCACCGACCACACGTGAAAATAAGGCCCATGAATCCATCACATGAAAATAAGTCTGTGGTTCATATTCAAGTGTAAGTTTGAGGTCTTGATCGACGAGTTTTCGACCGATGTTTTTGATCGCACGACCTTTACCCGGCATAATATCTTCGGTGTACTGTGCATAACCGGCTAACAATTGCCTGATAAATGGTTCACCTTTTGGCGGCTGCACCGATACGTTGACCGCATAGGCTTTCTCACCGGCATGTTCGTCGGAGAGAATCGGCCAGGCGCTATTGGTACTTTGAATGCGAAACTGCCACACATCAGCGCCGACAGTGACACGTTTACTTGCGCCCGGCAAAACCACCAGTGAAACAGGTTCAGGCAGATGAGGGTGCTCAATCTGAACGTGACGTCGAAATACCGGAGTGTCGCCTTCGACTTTCGTAGAGAAATAGTAATAACTGCCCAACGTCATCATGATGATGCCGCTGTGAATCATCAACACCCCGGCATTAACAAATCGAAACGGAATGCGACGAATCGTCACGATGACCATGTTCAACGTAAATGCAATCATCAGTATGTTGAATGGCCACCAGTGAAACCACTCGAACTCGGTCATCTCCAACCAAGGTAATTGACGAACCTGCGGCGCGGCACTGCCCACCGAGCAATAGATAAATAACAAAACGGCCAGCGATACACCTAGCCATACACTACTGAATAACTCCAATAGCCAGAACGTCGGAACGCCGCTGCTTGTTGTAGCTATCGAACCGTTAGAATTCGTTGTTGATGCCATAAAATACAAACCCTGTAAAAATCATGCTAAGCTGGCCTTCTGCGGGAGAGGGCGGGCCAAGTTCCGGCTACGACTGGTGATTATATCGTTCTATGGGATAAGCGATATAGGTTCAAAGCGCACCGCGGTATAGCAAAATCCCTATATGGTGCAGTACGTCATCCGAACCGCGACTATCAGGAAGCATACGAGTGTAACAGAGCCATGTTTGACGGAAAGGAAGCGGTTTCAGATCTGCTGTGCGCTCATTCTGATGTACTTCATGACAGCTCATTGTTGAACCGGGAATATCTAACAAACGTACCCTCTGTATATTAGCTGATACGATCATCTGCAGGTAGACTCAACTTCATGACGTTACTCGTTTGTCTCGCTATCCTCGGACCGTTTCTGCTTTCCCTGCTGCTTACAGTGTTCATTAGGGCTTGGTCTGTTCGTATTGGATTCGTAGATCACCCCATTGACCATAAACGCCACGAAGTCCCCGTCGCGCTTGGTGGCGGCATAGCTATTGTGATCTCCATTTTTACGCCGATTGTGATCGGCATCTTGCTGGCCAAGTGGTTTCAACAGACCTCGCCACCAGCGTGGCTGTCTGATCTTGTCTACACCCATTTGGACGGCATCGCTTCCAAATTAGGCACCGTAGTGGCGATTACATCAGGGGCATTGGTACTTCATGTGGTGGGTATCCTCGACGACCGCCGCGCCTTAGGGCCTTGGCCAAAGCTAGCGGCCCAAATACTGGTAGCTATTTTCATCGCCGGACCTGTAGGTATACGAGCTTTCGAGGTTCTTCCGCCTACAATCTCCATTACGCTGACTGTATTTTGGATCGTACTCATCACCAATGCTTTTAACTTCTTGGACAATATGGATGGACTCAGCGCCGGGGTCGCCGTCGTCGCGTTGTCCATCTTTTCCGTGGCCGCTATAGGCGCAGGCCAGATTTTCGTACCGGTCATGGCTTGGGTTGTTATCGGCGCACTTTTGGGATTTTTGGTCTTCAATTTCTCTCCAGCATCGATTTATATGGGAGATTCGGGCAGCCTTGTGATCGGCTATATGCTGAGCGTGCTCACCATTCTCACGACCTTTTACGATCCTCGACAGGGTCTCCAGCCGTTTGGCGTATTAGTGCCCCTTGTCGTATTAGCGGTACCTCTATATGACGTGATAAGCGTCGTTCTACATCGGCTTCGCGCTGGCGACAGCCCTTTCCGGGGCGATCAAAGACATTTTTCCCATCGATTAGTTAATCGCGGTATGAGCCAACGAGCCGCGGTCCTAACCATATACCTCGCCACAGCCGCCACTGGTTTACCTGCCATTATGTTGCCCAAAGTATCGTGGCAGGGTGCCGTACTGTTATTGGTTGAATGCCTATGTATCGTTGTCATGATCGCAGTCTTGGAAAGCACAGGGCGAGCGATACAAACTGACCACACTGACGACAGCAGTCTGTAATCGTCGAAACCGTTCCCCAAAACCACAATTAGTGAGTGTATTTACGTCCTATAACAATTGAAACGTTTGGCAACAATAGATTATGATGCTGCACCGATGTGTATTTGGAGAGTGTACGGTCATGATCAGGACTGTTCAGCCGGATAATTAATGTAATCTAGAGTTCAGAATTCAAGGTAGTTGGGGCGAAGTGCTGTGATATATCAGTACTGATGTGGCTGGCACATGAATTGTCACTTTAATGGTTGAGTTTTTTTTAACTTAACTGTTGAATCACTTACCCCAATACCCTAGACTGGCAGAATGTCAGATCATTCAGATCGTTGGCAATGGAGGAGAAGGGTGCATATCGCATCTCTTGTTAGGCTGGGTTTGTTGAACTAAGTGGTAGCTGAGTCACGCGTGGACGAAGTGTTTCTGTGCGTTTTGCTTGGTGGAGGGAGCGTTCAATGGTGGGAAGACTGAGCAGTGTCAAATCAAGGACCAGAGGTGAAGGATCGCCGTCATTTGGTCGCAGGTGGCTACTTTCTTTGATGATCGTTAGTTTGTGCCTTTTGTTAGGCACTCCTGCTTGGGCTAGCGGTAGCGATGATTGGCCGTGCTTGAACGATTGCCCATGTAGCGACGGCGTTTCATTTCTTCGCATGAGATATAACGGGCCAAGTGGTGTAACCGTTACCGTGAAAGCCGGTAGCAGCACTATATATAGCTCGGTGCATAATGATGGGGATTTGTTTGAACTAAATGGCAACGCGTCGGATGGTGATTTTTCTAACAACCAACTTAATTTCAAAATCGACGGTACGACTAATGCTGAGATCCATGTTTCTTGTTCTCAGCCAATTGGCGTTGGTTTTGTTTATGGCGCTTTCACCGTAGAGGCGATGGCTTCTGTGGATGCCGGGCTTTTTGAAACGGCATGTCCGGATGATTGCCCATGTGATGGTCTTGAGGTTGATCTAACCAAATACGGTCAAGGTGGTAATTCTTGTGCTGCCAGTACCAGGCCGGTTACAACCGATGGTTCGTCAGCCCCATTTGTCATGACCGCACGTACTCAGGTTGATGATAGTGCGCCGCTGAACCCTACGGCTTCCGGCAGTGCGGGTAAGGTTTATATAGGTAAAAAAGGCTCAGGCGTGTTGAGTGACGGGTGTTCGGGGAAGAAGGGGATTACCGGCAAAAAAAGCGAGAGGGATGAAGAGCTAGCCTTTACATTTGATAATCCCGTCTTGGCCGCCAATATTCAAATTCACCTGAATAGGGCGGATTTAGTAGGTGATAGTGACGATAGTGCCAGATTACTGATGCCCGTCGCGTCTGCCGGTGAGGATCAGGCAGCCGATTCGCAAACACTGGTTTCCCTGGATGGAACCGGTAGTAGTTCTCCTCTCGGCGTGGTTTCTTACACATGGACACAGATTTCCGGCCCGACGGTTACACTTTCAAATGCCAATGCGATACAACCGAAATTTGTGGCGCCGACGGTTTCGCAATCTACACCTATCGAATTTCAGTTGACGGTATGGGATGGTCAAAATACCCATTCAGACATCGTGCAGATCAACGTCAATGATCCAGTCGCATCCAATAGCGTACCGATTGTAGATGCCGGCACAGACATTACCTCAGTTGAACTAGTACCCATTTTACTTGATGCTACGAATACGACAGATCCTGATGGCGACGTACTCACTTACACTTGGGAGCAGGTTTCCGGTACGCCGGTGGTATTAGTGGATGCCAACACGGCCCAGGCGAAGTTCTTAGCGCCGGACTTGGTTGATGACGAGATCTTGAAGTTTCGTGTAACCGTCTCGGATGGTCAATCATCATCAAGTAGCACCATGTCAACGTCGTTATCCAGTAGTGCTGATGAGCCGGTCATTTACCTTTCTAGCACCAGCGCCTCAGGTTTTGATTATACGATTCCCACCGCTGAAATTTTATTGGCCTTTACGAACGATGGTGCGAATCGCGGTTGGGTGGATTTTAGTCAGTTTACTTCACTGCCGGCAGGTTTGATGATCGACGCATTCAAACTGCGGGAAACAAACGATGACCTGTACATCGACTTTTACCTCGATTGCACCCCGGCTTGTACAATTGACGCGGATTGTGATGACAATGATGCGTGTAACGGTGTTGAGACTTGCGACTTGGTCAACGGTTGCCAGGCGGGAACGCCGCTTGTTTGCGACGATGGCAACCTGTGCAACGGTACGGAAACTTGCGACCCTGCCACGGGTTGCCAGCCGGGTACACCCGCTACGCCGGGAACCTCCTGTGAGGATGGCGACGTATGTAATGGGGCAGAGGTGTGTGATGCGGGTGGTGTATGCCAGCCCGGTACGACATTAGTGTGTGATGACGGCAACGAATGCAACGGTCTCGAAACCTGCGACCCCACATTAGGATGTCAGCCGGGAAGTAATGTTAATTGCCCGCCGGTCGAAGCCGTCTTTGTCATGGATACTTCAGGGTCCATGCAAAACGAAGGTAACGCACTGTGTAACACGATTAACGGCATTATCTCAGATTTGGGATTGCAGGGGATTGTGGTTACATCTTCGGTTTTGGCTATCCACCCTAACAACAACAACGATCTTTTTAGTTGTCAAACGTCTAGTGACACGGTTCATTTGCTTTTGGGAGACCCGGTACCTGGTGATCCGGACGGTTGCCCGGGCGACCTGAGCGGCAACAACAGTAGCGAAAAAGACGAAAACTGGGGACCGGCGACGGCTATTTTGGCTGATCGTTTCGCCTGGACGCCCGGCTCTGTGCGATTGATTATTCCCATCAGCGACGAAGGTGCATGCCTGGGTAGTAGCGGCAATGGCTGTAATGATCCGGGCAGCGATCGTGATGCGGTTGAGAATGCGATTACCATCGCCGTAACCAACAACGTCATTGTATCTCCCATCACTGGTGATGGTTCGAGTGCCTGTGTCATTGGTTTAGCGCAGCGCATGGCCACGGGCACCGGTGGTACGGCTTTTCAGTCGTCCGATCCAAGTGCGGACTTGGCCAATGGTATTGCCAATATTATTCTGGCCGCTTGTCAGACCGTAGACGTCTGCGACGACGGTGATGCTTGTACGGTGAGTGACTCCTGTGCCTCTGGTACTTGTCAGGGAACACCTGTGACGTGCCCACCGGACGATGAATGTCAGTCGTTCGTCTGTAACGCAGCCAATGGTCAGTGCGAAGGCGTCGCCATCAACGAGGGGTTGGCTTGCAGCGATGACGGCAATGCCTGTACGGATAATATCTGTCAGGCTGGCGCATGCATAGCTGTTAATAATGACGCCAATGCGTGTGACGACGGTCTGGCTTGTACGACGGATGCTTGTGTAAGCGGCAGTTGCGTCAGTACAGCGATAACCTGTCCGGGCGATACCGATTGCCAGACGTTCGTTTGCGATACCAACACCGGGTTGTGCATCGCCCAAAACATCAACGGTGGTCTGGCCTGCACGGACGATGGCAACCCCTGTACGGACAATGTATGTCAGGCCGGCGCGTGTGTCGCGGTGAATGACGATAGCAACAGTTGTACCGATGGTAATGCCTGCACGACGGATGAGTGCCTGGCAGGCGCTTGTGTGAGTACATCGATAAGTTGCCCTGTCGACAACGAATGTCAAACTTTTGTATGCAATCCAGCCAATGGACAATGTGAGGCTCAATCGATCAATGAAGGTTTATCTTGTACGGATGACGGCAATGCCTGTACGGACAACGTTTGTCTAAGTGGTGTTTGTTCGGCGGTCAATGACGATACCAACGTGTGTTCGGATGCGGACGCATGTACGGACGATGCCTGTGTCGCCGGCCAGTGCGTGAGTACGCCCATCACCTGCCCGGCAGATGATGATTGCCACACCTTTGTCTGTGATAGCGGAGCGGGCATGTGCATCCCTCAGCCGATCAACGAAGGCTTGAGCTGTACGGATGACGGCAACCCATGTACGGACAATGTCTGCGTCTTCGGCGTTTGTGTTGCGGTTAATGATGAAACCAACACGTGTAGCGATGGTTTGAACTGCACGACGGATACTTGCGTTGGTGGTCTGTGTGTCGGTACGCCCATTACTTGTCCCGACGCGACGGACTGTCAAACCTTCGCTTGTGATGAGGTTACAGGTCAATGTGTGGCCAGTAACACCAACGAGGGCCTCGCCTGTACGGAAGATGCCAACCCCTGTACCGACAACGTATGTCAATCCGGTGCCTGTGTCGCGGTGAATGACAATAGCAATACATGCTCGGACGGGAATCTTTGCACGGATGATGCTTGTGTGAACGGGGTTTGTACCGGTACGCCGATCAGTTGCCCGTCTGCCACTGATTGTCAGACATTCACTTGTAATGTAGCGACTGGACAATGTGAAGCCCAAAGTACCAATGAGGGCTTAGCATGTACCGATGATGGTAATCCTTGTACGGACAATGTTTGCCAGTTGGGTGTTTGCATAGCAGTCAACGACAACACCAACGCCTGTACGGATAGCAATCTTTGCACGACCGACGCCTGTGTCGGTGGTGTGTGCGTGGCGACTCCGGTGTCATGCCCTGCGGCAACGGAATGTCAATCATTTGTATGTGATGTCGTAGACGGCCAGTGCAAGGCACAACCCATCAATGAGGGGTTAGCCTGTACCAGCGATGGTAATCCCTGTACGGATAATACTTGTCAGTTGGGTGTTTGTATCGCCACCAATGACAACACGAATGCTTGTACCGACGACATCGCTTGTACGGACGATGTTTGCCTCAATGGCAGTTGTTCATCGACGCCCAATGATGCCAGTTGTGATGACAGTTGTATTTGCACCGTGAATGTTTGTTCTCCGTTGGATCCGTTGGCCGATGTGAGCGGCTGTGTGAGTACGGCGATACCGAGTTGTTGCCCACTCGATCCCTGCGAAGACAATAACGCCTGTACGGATAACGTATGCGATACCTTAACCGGGTCGTGCTCCTTCCCGCCGATTCCGATCGATTGTTCGGAATTGGACGGTGATTGTACGTTAGGGGTTTGCGATCCGGCGTCGGGTCTTTGCACGATCGAAATTATCAACGAAGGCTTTGAGTGCACCGACGACGGCAATGCATGCACGGACGATGTTTGTCGCAACGGCGTTTGTACACCGGAAAATAACGATGCTAACACGTGTACCGACAACAATCCTTGCACGAGCGATTCATGCCAGGCCGGTGCGTGTGTGAGTGACGCCATTCCGTGCCCTGCGGATACGGATTGTCAAACCTTTACCTGTAATACCACGACGGGCCTGTGCGAAGCGCAGTCTATCAATGAAGGATTAGCCTGCACGGATGATGGTAACACTTGTACCGACAATAAATGCCAAGCAGGCGCTTGCGTGGCGGTCAATAACGATGCCAACACCTGTACCGATGGCAATGCCTGTACCAACGATGCGTGCGTCGGTGGGGTGTGTCAAAGCACGAATGTTTCCTGCCCGGCGGATACGGCTTGTCAAACGTTTGTCTGCAATCTAGCTACCGGTATTTGCGATCCGCAATCCATCAATGAAGGGTTGGCCTGTCCGGATGACGGCAATGCCTGTACGGATAACGTTTGTCGAACGGGTGTATGTACCGCTGAAAATGATGACACCAATACTTGTACGGATAGCAATCCCTGTACCACCGATGCGTGCGTCGCCGGTGCATGTACCAGTACCAATATCACCTGTCCGGCGGATAATGATTGCCAGACGTTTGTATGCAATACTTCGACGGGGCAGTGCGAACCTCAATCGATCAATGAGGGGTTAGCCTGCACGGATGATGGCTTGCCTTGTACGGATAATGTCTGCCTGAGTGGTACCTGTACGGTGGTCAACGACGACACCAATACCTGTACGGATAATAACCTATGCACCACCGATGCGTGTACCAGCGGAGTATGCGTAAGTACCAACATCTCCTGCCCGGCGGATACGGACTGTCAGACGTTTGTATGTAACCCGGCGACGGGGGTATGCGATGCCGTATCGATCAATGAGGGGTTAGCTTGTACGGATGATGGGAATCCCTGTACGGACAACGTCTGTCGCAGCGGTGCATGTGCGGCTGAAAACGATGATACCAATACCTGTACGGACAATAGCCTTTGTACGGATGATGCTTGCGTAGCCGGTGGTTGTATCAGCACCCCGGTCACGTGCGATGACAATAATGTGTGCAACGGGGTGGAGACTTGCGACCCCTTGTTAGGTTGTCAGGCGGGTACGCCGCTGAGTTGTGTAGATAGTAATCTATGTAACGGTACAGAGACGTGTGATGCCACCTTGGGTTGTCAGCCGGGCGTTCCGTTGGTTTGCGATGATAACGATGCGTGTACGGGCGTAGAGGTTTGCGTACCGGCTACGGGTTGTCAGCCGGGCACACCTCTGGTCTGTAACGACAATGATGTGTGCAACGGCGTGGAAACGTGTGCTCCAGCCAGTGGTTGTGTCGCTGGTGTACCGTTGGCGTGTGATGATAACGATGCCTGCACAGGCGTTGAATCTTGCGATGCCACCCTGGGTTGTCAGGCGGGTACGCCTCTGGTTTGTGATGATAATAGTGTGTGTAACGGATTAGAGATTTGCAACCCGGCTACGGGTTGTGAACCGGGTACGCCGCTGGTGTGCGACAACAACGATGCCTGTGACGGGTTGGAGACCTGTAATCCCATTACCGGTTGCCAAAACGGTACGCCGTTGAACTGCGATGATAGCGATCTTTGTACCATTGATGCTTGTGATGCGCTATTGGGTTGTCTACCCAAGACACCGGTAGATTGTGATGACAACAACGTGTGTACGGGTGTGGAGACATGTGATCCATTGTTGGGTTGTCAAACCGGTACACCGCTCGTGTGTGATGATGGTAATTTATGTACCGATGATGCGTGTGATCCAATCGCCGGTTGCCAATTCCTGCCCGACGACAGCAACAGTTGCGAGGCCGACGGTGATCTATGTACGATCGATGTTTGCATAGCCGGCGTATGCGATACGACAATGAAGACTTGTCCTGGGGATACGGAATGTAGCACGTTCAGTTGCAATGTGAATACGGGCGATTGTGATGAGCTTCCCATCAACGAAGGGCTGGCTTGCAGTGACGAAGGGAATGAGTGTACCGCTGACATCTGCCGTAGTGGTTTATGTGCCCACGAAGTCACCGACGGTGCGCCTTGTACCGATGATGGGTTGGAATGCACCGATGATCTTTGCGATGCGACCGGCGTGTGTAATCATACGGATGTGATCGACGGGACGATTTGTACGGTAGATGCACTGGTTTGTACGTTGGACGTCTGCATCGGTGGTTTGTGCGATCACGTCGGTATGGATGATGTCTGTGATGATGCCGTAGGTTGTACGAGTGACCTTTGCGATCTGATCAACGATTGCGTGAACACCCCGGTGGATTTGGCCTGTGACGATGCGGTAGCTTGTACCATCGACGCTTGCGACCCGATGAATGATTGCCTGAACACACCGGACAACACAGCCTGTGACGATGGCGTGGTGTGTACGACCGATGTGTGCGACGCCATAGCCGGTTGCTTATCGACGCCTAACAATTCGTCATGCGATGATGGTGTAGCTTGCACTATCGATACCTGCGACTCAGTGGCGGATTGTCAGTTTACGCCGGATAGCAGCCTGTGCGACGACGGGAACGAATGTACGATCGATCAGTGTACGCCTACCGGGTGTATCTTTACGGATACCGGCTTGTGCGGTGCGTGCTGTGTATCAGCCACGAAGTCCTGCATCCCCGATGTCTTGCAAGGTACGTGCACTAGCCTGAACGGTCTGTTCATCGGTTCGGGCACCGTCTGCCTGGGCGATGCGGACAATGATGGCGTCGACGACCTCTGTGACAACTGCAATGGGGCTAACGATGCCATATTCGGTGTGCTTCTGTGTAGTGAATCCGGTATCGCCTGTGAGGTCGATGGCGATTGTGGTCCGGGCGAGATTTGTGAGAAGGCCTGTTTGGGCAAGATTCCCACGGTTTCCGAATGGGGCTTGGTCGTGCTGACACTGCTGTTGTTGGTCTGTGGCAAGCTGTTTTACGGTGCTCGTCGATCACTCAGTCCAGTTCGAGCTCGGTGATGATAAAAGTAAGCAGGCAGGTAAGAGTTAAAGTGTGAGTGAAACGGGATTTTTTTCTTTTTTTTCTTGTCATAATCAGGCTATTTGTGGTATAGTGGGGCCTGTTGGTGAGGGCGAAGAAGCCTTCTTACGCAAAGCTTTGTTCGTTGCGGTAAGATAGGGTATGAATTTGGCGACTATTCCAGTGACAGATAATCGGCACTCTGCTACTTGGGGCGGGCTATTAGCCTTGTCTTTAGTGGGTGCTGCGCTGCTTATGTCACTGGCCCTTTCCTCCGCCTCAAACCAATGGTTGGGCCTGATCACGCTGGTACCGCTGCTATGGTGCATGAGGATACTTTCTCCGTCGCGTGCCTGTCTGGCCGGTGGACTGTATGGTTTAAGTCTTGCCGTCTTTAGTGGTTTAGGTTCGCATCCCTCGTTGGCTATGTCGATTAGCTCTGTGGCGTTAATCACGCTTGTGGTGAGCGTTTACGGATGGCTGGGTGCGCGGATCACACGACGCATCGGCTTTAGTCCGCTCATTCTGGCGTTGGGTTGGGTCGTGGTCGAGTTGGCGCTCAAACCATTGGCAATTAAGCATGGTTTGTTAGCCTCGACGCAGGGCGGTGGCTTGTTCGTTCGTGTCATTGGCCCGGTAGCTGGTTATCTCGTCGTAGCCTTCCTCATCGCTTATTTCAATGCCTCCATTTTGGAAATCCTAACGGGGGCATGTACGGTCGACGGCGGTGGCCGACGTTTAGTCTTTTCGAGTCGTCCCTATGTGGCGGCTATCCAATCAACTTTCCTGTGTTGTCCCACGGATTATGCAAATATAGCGCAACCCCGCGCTCCTCCTTTAGCCGTCTGAGTTGTCTACTGCCTCCTTTTCATGAGCGAGGTGGTCGACTTGGATGCAGACACGGTTTGTAGGTGTGTTTGCTTTGCTGGTTATCGGTTATTCACTAATTTAGAGTTTGTGCGTACGACGGCTTGTCGTCTAGTCGTGATAGCTATTAAACCCGCTGTGGTTAGACGCTGTCGACGCAATGGTTTGCTACCGAAAAAGTCGAGAGGGGATTGGCCTCTCTCGCGAAACCTTATGTTTGGAGGTAATGGAAATGAAGGTTAAACGATTTGTAGCTTTAACAGCTGCTGTTTCTTTGCTTGCTTCGAGTGCGGCATTAGCGCTCGACCCGGTACAGGTTACGCCTGTCACCACGAAAGATACATTGAGAACTGATTCAATGAGTACAGGTAGTCAGTCGTCTAATAACTGCGCCTCAGTCATTGCTGAGGGTAATATCAGTGAAATCGGCGTGACGGTTATTTCCGGCGTTCTTGACGCCGCGAGCTTAGATGATTTTGATGATGCCGTAGGCAATGCGCTTTGCGGTGGATCTGGTTATGGTACGGGTGGTACCCCTGATAATATTCACTCGTTCACGTTAAACCAGAGTGGTGTGTGGGGCTTTGATGCCGGTTGCGGCGTTTTTAGTGCCAATGTCAACACGTATGATACCAGCATGCACATTCGTCAGGACACTGGCGGAGGTTGCCCCGGCGACATAGTTGCTTGTAACGGTGATGCCTGTGGTTCGCCTTGGCCATCGGCTATTTTTGAGTTCCTGACCGCAGGTACCAATTACTTCCTGGTCATGGAAGGCTACAGCCCTTATACGTATGGTGCTTACAGCGTTGATGTTGGCCAGGTTGCACCACCATGTGTGACGAATGCCGATTGCGATGACTTGGATTTCTGCAATGGTACCGAAACATGTAGTGTTGATGGCGAGTGCCTACCTGGTTCCGCCCCTTGTCCAGCATGGCAAGATTGTGATTCCATCACAGGTACCTGTGGTGCTTCACCTCCGGCTTGCACCCAGGTATTAAAGGGTGATGGTGCCCAGTTCTTCTTCCCGAATGCCAACAACTGTGACGGTTGTGGTGAAGCTGACGACGTAACCTTACGCGTAGGTGCCGGTCGCGATCTGATCAGCTACTCGTTCGAGATCATCGGTCGTGCCATTGGTGCCGCTGTTGGTGATCCGTACACCGTCACCAGCCAGTTGTACACGATTACCGCCGCTGGTAATCCTGGTGCGCCGATTCCAGGTACAACCTGTAACTTTACTTTCGCCATTCAGCCGGGTGGTACTGCTGCTGATATTGCCCTTTGTGAGCCGAATGCCGGCTTGCCGACGGGTATCATTTTGAATCCAGGCCCCTTCGGCACTGAAGGTTTCGTGGTTTATCGTTCCACCACAGATGGTAGTGGTTTCTTGATTGCCGGTGGTCCTCCTCGTATTGGTGGCGATATGAATCCAGCCACGGTTGATGGTATTGAAGCCGCCTTTGGTCAGTCCATTTTCTGGTTGGAAGGTACCCCAGGCGCCGACGATTGGGGCCCCGGTGCGTTTGCTGCTCCAACCGTATCTGACTTCAACGCCATGAGCGTTTGTACCGATCCAGTCGGTCCTTGCTGCACGGGCAATACCTGCTCGATGCTCAATGATGCTGATTGTACGGCAGCCGGTGGAACGCTTACGCTCGGTTTGAATACCGTGGATAATCCAGTCACCTGTGGTGATACCGACTGTGACGGTGACGGCGTGATCGCTAGCTTGGACAACTGTCCGGATATTGCGAACCCAACTCAAACCAATAGTGATGCTGACTCACACGGTGATGCTTGTGACAATTGCCCAACGACTGATAACGAAGATCAGGCCAATGGCGATGCTGACTCGTTCGGCGACGCCTGCGACAATTGCCCAGCCGTTACTAATGAGGATCAGGCCAATGGTGATGCTGACACGTTCGGCGATGTTTGTGATAACTGCCCGGCTGATGATAACCAAGATCAGCTAAACAGTGACACTGACACGCTCGGCGATGCTTGCGACAACTGCCCGCTCGTTGATAACGAAGATCAGGCAGATTGTGGCGCTAACGGTGTTGGCGATGCTTGTGATGTCAATACTGATGGCGATATCCTGACGGATGAGTGCGACAACTGTCCAACTCGACCAAATGATGATCAAGCTGACGGCGACGGTGACGGTGTTGGTGATGTTTGTGACAACTGTCCGGTTGATGCGAACCCAACTCAGACTGATACCGATGGCGATACCGTCGGTGACGTTTGTGACGGTTGCCCGAACGATGCCAACAAGACTGATCCGGGTATCTGTGGTTGTGGCGTTGCCGATGTTGGTGACAGCGACAATGACGGTGTGCTTGATTGTGTAGACATCTGCCCAGGTGCTGATGATGCTGTCTTTGGTGATTGCACCGGCAACATCCCAACCGTCTCCGAATGGGGTCTGGTTGTCCTGGCGTTGCTACTCTTGGTAGCCGGTAAGGTCTATTATGGCCGCCGCACTGCTTTGAGCTAGTGTTTGATTGATTACTACGATTTTCCGACGATGGCGGAGTCTCATTAATGAGGCTCCGCCTCATCGGTCTTCGTGGTGTGCTTTTTTGCCATACCCGAATGGTTTGGGTGTTGGCTGTTTCGGTTTATCGATCATTGATCGACAGTGATGCAATCACTGTTTCGGGGGTCTACCCGATTACAGGGTTGTATCCTATGATTTAAGCACAGCGGGTTTATTGATATATTAAAGGCCGCCTGTGGGGATAAAGTTCCTGCAGGCGGTTTTTTTTGCAGGTGATACGATGTGCGTTAATCCATTGATCCGAGCCGCAAGCGCCAGCGACCGGTGTCTTCAGGCTCTAACCCACGCTACGAATAACCTGGGCGATTCCGGGGTGTATGGCGCTGTGAAAACACGGGTCGCTTGCGCTCGCCGCTCGGATTGTTGCTTGGATTGCCTTATTCCGTGAAAGATGCTTTTGCTTTATAGTTTGGTAAGTGAAGTGAAGTGAAGATGGAGGCGATGTTCACCGTATGGGTAGGCACGATAAACATAAACACGATTCATTATCGCAGCGTGATGACAAGTCACACCCTCGAAGACGGAAAGGGCTGAGAAAGTCGTGGTACGCTACACATGGTCGAGATTTGAGGTTCTTGGCCATGTTCGCGGTGCTCATGGGCGGATATTACTTCATCACCACCACGGCGACCATGAAAGATGATTTCATCCCGTGGTTTCTTGGGCAGAATGCGCGGGCTTCTGCAGCCGTACTGCATACTTTTGGTTATGAGGATATGACGCGGCGCGGGAATGCGTTGACCTCTTCGCGTGGGGCTGTGACTGTGGAGCGCGGTTGCGATGCGTTGGATCCGTGTGCCCTTTTTGTCGCGGCGGTGTTGTCTACACCTGCCGCCTTTTCATCAAGGCTCTTAGCTGCGATTGGGGGGGCATGCATTCTCATCGTACTCAATCTCGTTCGCATTATCACTTTGTTTCTTACGGCTGTTCACTGGCGTTCGGCGTTTGATGTGATGCACCTGGAAGTCTGGCAGGCGTTGTTTATTATTTTAGCGATTGTCTTGTGGATGACGTGGGCTTCGTGGGAGCGTCGTCGTCGACGTAAGATAGTAGTGAGTTGATGATGCCGTACGGTTCACGCGAGATGAATATCCCTATCGATACCTTTTATGGTTGAACATTCCACACAACCCAATGATAAGTCATCTCGTGCCGGTGGTGTGTCTGAGGCTGTTGAGGCTCCATCACCACCATCGATGATACGATTTTTCCTTATGTTTTGCCTGCTGTGTGGTTTGTTGCTAGCCCCTTGGTCAAGTGTTGAGCAAGGTTATCGAAGTTTGTTTAGATTCGGCGGCGATGTTGTTTTTTCACGTTTTTGGTTCTGGTCAGATGGGTATGTGCGGTTTATGGATTTGAAATCGGATGATGTCCATGCTCGCGTCAATGCCGTGATTCCGCGATCATTGCCGCCTGGGTTTCGTCTGCCGGCACCGTCTGGTGAGCTGGATGTGTTGATGGTGTTACAAAATCGCCGTGCGGTGGGAAGTCTGGGTTTTATTCGCGCAAGCAGTAGAAATCAGGGTTATTGGCCGACCGCGTTTTTGATTGCGCTGATTCTGGCGAAGCGTATGCGTTGGTCTCGTCGGGGGTGGGCGCTGCTGTGGGGTATGCTCATGGTGCATGCGTTCATCGCATTTCGGCTTTCTATCAATTTATTGGCTACGGGTTTTGCCGTGCCGGGCAAGCGTTATGCTATATTTGAACCGAGCGAATTCTGGCTGGCGTTGTTGCGGCGTGCGGATGAGGTGTTTGTACAGAATCCCACGGTATCATTTGTCGTCGCGGCTTTTATCTGGCTGGTGGTCGCTTTTACCAAGCAGGATTGGGTGATGGTTCTACAAGCCACTCGTCATGATGATGATTGATTTGACTGATTTAGGTTTAACTTTCAGGTCATGACTTTTGTTAAGAAGCGGGGATTACATTTATTGGTTTACGCAGGATAAGACGCACCTATGGGTCACAAAAAAAGACATGCGGGAAACAAGGAAACTGTTACATCCGGCAGCACGGGTAAGGCGGTAGTTTCGGGGGCCGGGCGTGGACGCATCCTTTCAATCATTGGTATATTGCTTGGCGCTGTTACCCTGATTGGTTTGTTCATTTGGGGACGTGGTGGAGGCACGATTGAGACGGCGTGGGTATCCGGCGTAGCCAAGGGATATAATATCGTGTTGATCACGATGGATACGACCCGCGCCGATCATATCGGGTGTTACGGGCGTGAACGTGCAGAAACGCCGATCATCGATCGTTTGGCCCGGGAGGGCATTCGTTTCGAAGATGCCGTTTCGCCGGTACCGATGACGCTTCCCTCTCATAGTTCGATTCTTACCGGTCTAGACCCCATTAGCCACGGTGTTCGATCTAATGGTACTTATTCGTTGAAAGATGAACATGCCACGTTGGCGGAAATACTGCGCGATGAGGGATATGAAACCGGCGGGTTTGTGGCCTGCTTTGTCTTAAATGCCCGGTTTGGTTTGAATCAGGGGTTCGATGTTTACAACGATGAGGTTGAAGCGGCCCCGGATGCGATGGTTGGTGGACTCACGAGTGAACGTGATGCAGAGCAGGTATCCAATGCCGCAGTATCCTGGTTGCAACAGCGAGATAAGAAGAAGCCTTTTTTCATGTGGGCGCACTTTTATGATCCTCATGAACCGCACGAATTGCCCGCAGCCTATGTGTCACGTTTCAAAGACCATGTGTATGATGGTGAGATTGCCTTTGTGGATGCACAGATAGGTCGCATTCTCGATACGCTTACTTCCCAAGGTGTGAACCAACAAACGATTGTGATTGTAACGTCGGATCATGGTGAAAGTCAGGGGGAACACAACGAACTTACGCATACGCGTTTTATCTATGAAGCTACGCAGCACGTACCGCTGATCCTTTGGTCACCTTCGCTATGGGATGGTGGTGTGGTTGTGGATGATGTCGTTGTCGGTGTGGTTGACATTGTGCCCACGGTATTGGACCTACTTGGTGTGGAGAGTGAAGAGCGCTTTGATGGAATTTCATTACGGCGGAGTCGAGAAAATCCGGATCGTGTCGTGTACATAGAGACCATGGCGAACTATCTGGACAATGGTTGGGCACCACTCTTTGGTATGCGCCGGCATCTTGATAAATATATATTGGCGCCCAAGCAGGAGTATTACGATCTTGAGCGCGATCCTCACGAATTGACCAATCGATTTGGCGCTCGCTCGAAGCGCATTTCAGCCTCCGTCCAAACGTTGTCAGAGGCGCTGGCTAAGCGCCGTGAAAGTGACGTTGATATTGCTGATATGGCCACGAATGTAGAAGACCTCGAACCGGAAGCCAGGCAAAAATTGGAAGCCTTAGGCTATCTGGGCGGCGACGGGCCGGTCGCTACGGAAGGTGAGTTGCAAGACCCTAAAGATATGATGATCGTCTGGCAGATGGTTCAAGATGCGAATAAAAAGTCACGGCACGGCCAACGAAAGGAAGCGCTATCTCAGCTACTCGAAGCCAAAGTGTTGGCGCCGCACGACCATTCGATTGATCGCCATTTAGGTATATTGTACATGCGTTTAGACCGCTTGGCTGAGGCGGAGGAATCACTGGAACGGTATCTCAAAGTGCGATCTACGAATTCAAGCATTCATGCGCTGATAGCGCAAATCATGATTAAACAAAAGCGGTTCATGGAGGCTAAAGAACGCTTGAAGACAGCCTATGAACTTTCTCCGGAGAATGGGGTCGTGCTGGTGGCGATGGGGGACTTGCTTGCCGTGGTTGGTAATATCAACAAGGCCCAGGCTTATTATGAACAGGCGCTGAAAGTTGACCCGTACCGCATGGAGAAAGCCACGAGTGATCGGCTCAACAAATTGCAACAGATACGTAACGCGATGGGTCAATGAGTGTGCCCGACAGCAAAATACTTGTCACGATTCGCCCGGGACATGAGCAGCGGGAAGACAATATCGCTTAGACAACAAGGCACCATGACAGCTAGGACCACAAAGAGAAACACTTTTCCAAGCATATCAATCCAGCCGACCATCCCCAAGGGACCGACCATGTAAAAAATACTTGCCATCGTTGAAGCCAGGACATGCATGGAGTGTGAAAGTAGCGTGCTATGGGCTGCAGCGTTGGCGGCAGCCAGGCCGATGATGCTGCCGATGATGGCGAACGGCAGCACGACATCGGTATGTTCAATTAAGCAGATATGCCACGGCGTTTGCATGCCCAGTATAGACAGCGAAATGTGTGGCATGACGATGTCACTCATGCCGCAGACGCCGATGGCACCGATCAGTCCGATGATAATCGCTTTAGGCCACTTTCGCTCATAACGAAAAAACATGGCTGTCGTCGCTGCGGCAGAGAACAGCATGTGTGCGGGATGGAATAAGTGAAAAAAGCGCTGGGCGAAGGCGTTGTCGTAGCCATGCTCGTGCGGTGCTTGGTCAACCTCGTGGGTATGTTCGTCAGGGTGTGCCGAGCTTTCCATATGATGATCGGCTGACTCGTAGGCTGATTGATGAAAGCCGTCG
This sequence comes from Planctomycetota bacterium, assembly GCA_024276605.1. Taxonomy (GTDB): domain Bacteria; phylum Planctomycetota; class Phycisphaerae; order UBA1845; family UBA1845; genus JAJRPG01. The sequence continues at coordinate 25,394 of JAJRWX010000058.1, forward strand.
CCAAAGATGCATAGTGTGCCGGCGACGATGAGGCCAATGGTCACGGCTAATACGGAGAAGGGTACGTGCTCGCGCAGCTCAGTGAGCAGTGCGGAGGGCATGTGGCGATGATGGTCATGTGAATGCTCGGACAACATGTCGACTCCATTTGGGTGATGGTGGCATTGCGTGTGTCGTACTCCGCTAGCGATACCCGCCATTCTCCTGTAGATCTATCTTGACTACGGCAGGGATTATGCTGCCCCAAGGGCGTGGCGACAAGAGATAGAGCAAAAGCCACTTTGTTTGTATACTAACGTGTCTAGCATTCGTTTGTCGGGTTATGGTTAAATGAACGCTCGTAAAATACGAAACACCGCGCAAGCTAAAGCATGCGGCTCGGAACAATTGACAGATAGGTGATCTCACCATGTCCGCATCGATACGCCTCAAAGAGCTACTATACGACAATACCATGTCGTCTGCGCCGCAGCTACTAGTACGTGAGCCGGGTGGGCGGGTTCGGTGTTTAGCCTGTGGGCATCGGTGCTCTATTTTGCCGGAGCGGAGTGGGGTTTGCCGGGTTCGGTTCAATCAGGGGGGTGATTTACGGGTTCCGGCGGGGTACGTCGCCGGGGTACAGGTTGATCCGATCGAAAAGAAGCCTTTCTATCATGCATTCCCAGCGCGGGATGCACTGTCTTTTGGCATGTTGGGGTGCGATCTGCATTGCAGCTATTGCCAGAACTGGGTGACATCGCAGGCGCTTCGTGACGATGCCGCTGTAGCGAGGCCTAACTTTTACGGTGCCGCACAAATCGTCGAAGCGGCTGTACGTCAGCAGGTGCCGGTGATGGTGAGTACCTATAACGAACCGCTGATTACCGCAGACTGGGCCGTAGAGATTTTCAAGCTTGCTCGCCAGCAAGGTATTGTCTGTGGCTTCGTCAGCAACGGCAATGCCACACCGGAAGTGCTCGAATTCATCAGGCCCTATGTGGATTTGTATAAGGTTGATCTAAAGACGTTCAATGATCGCAACTATCGTCAGCTAGGTACGGCACTGGATAATGTGCTCGATACGATCAAGCGACTCTTTGCTATGGGGTTCTGGTTGGAGATTGTGACGTTAGTGGTTCCCGGTTTCAATGACGGCGACGAGGAGTTGAAACAGATCGCCGATTTCATCGTAGGCGTTTCGCCGGATATACCCTGGCATGTGTCGGCATTTCGTCCTGATTACAAAATGACGGACCCGCCGCGAACGCCGGTGGATACACTGGTGCGTGCATACGATATTGGTAAGCAAGCCGGGTTGAAGTTTGTCTACCCGGGTAATGTTCACGAGGTTATCGGTAAGCGAGAGAACACCTACTGCCCGTCTTGCGAAAGGCTATTGATCCGCCGCCGTGGATTTATTGTGGAAGAGAATCGCATGAAAGGCTCGACGTGTCCCTTCTGTGAAACGATTATCCCCGGCGTCTGGCAGGATAATCCACCGAGTTGCACGCAGGGAAGTGGTATACCATTGCCATGTGTGATTCCCGATGGGCCATGCGGATAAGGTTTGATAAATGTCCCATGATAGTGGTCGCACTTTCTTGACTGCAATCGCACAAAAACGTAGCCTACGGGAACGCGGAACTGCCCATTTTTACATGGTTAGTGGGCATGGTTTTGGTCTCGTATCGGTCTTTTTATAGTTTTGTTGTATTCGTTCGATTAGCGATCCGTTGCGGCGGATGTGCTATGTCAACTTCGTTTGTTCTAACTGGAGTAGATCAACATGGGCGTAAAAGTCGGGATTAATGGGTTTGGGCGCATCGGGCGACTGGTGTTTCGGGCGATGGCTGCTCGCAGTAGCGAATTTGATATTGTGGCCATTAACGATCTGAGTAACCCGGCGACGCTACGTCAGTTGCTCAAATATGATTCGGTTCACGGTCGATTCGCAGGGACGGTCGAGGCGACGGATACGTCGTTGATCGTTAATGGGAAGGAAGTTCACATTTTGTCTGAGCGTTCGCCGGGGAAACTTCCCTGGCGAGAGATGGGAGTGGATGTTGCCTTGGAATCGACCGGCATTTTTGTGACGAGGGAAGGTGAACGAGGCGGATACGGTGACCACCTCAAAGCTGGGGCGCGCAAGGTGATTCTTAGCGCTCCTGCAAAGGACGAACCGGATTTGACGGTCGTACTCGGCGTCAATGACGATCAACTGAACGCTTCGCAAATGACGATTTCCAATGCCAGTTGCACGACGAATTGTCTAGCTCCGTTGGTGATGGTGCTTCATGAATCGTTTGGGGTGGTGGATGGACTCATGACGACCGTTCATGCGTATACAAATGATCAAAGAATTGCGGATATGGTGCATGGTGATCCGCGACGTGCGCGAGCCGCGGCGGTGAACATTATTCCCACGAGCACCGGTGCTGCGCGAGCCGTGGGTAAGGTATTACCGGAACTCAATGGCAAGCTGAACGGATTTGCCTTGCGCGTGCCGGTGCCGGATGGTTCCATCGTGGACTTAGTGGCCCGGTTGAAAAAGAAAGTGACAGCGGCGGATATCAACGCGGCGCTTAAAAACGCTGCGGAGGGTAAACTCAAGGGGATCATGGAATATAGCGAAGATCCTTTGGTGAGCAGTGATATCGTCGGTAATCCTCATAGTTCGATTATCGATGCGAAAAGCACGATGACCATGCCGGGTGATAGTGGTGAGATGGTGAAAGTGGTTTCTTGGTATGACAATGAGTGGGGCTATGCCAGTCGAACAGCAGATTTGATTGCCAAGGTGGCGGCACTGTAATGACTGTCGTCGCTTGAGATTTGGTCAGTTTTTTTAGAATCAGTATGTGGCGTGTCTGTGCCCTTGTTTGTTGATGGGTTACGTATGCTTTAGGGTGCGTTGAGAATTTGTCCCTGGTGCTTGGTTGGGTTTAATCATGACTGAAATACAAACAGAACATCGTTCTGCCGCGTCGATGAAGAAGACCATTGATGATATCCGTGTTCACGGACAACGCGTTTTGGTCCGGCTTGATTTTAACGTGCCGCTCGATGAGCAGCAGCACATCACCGATGATCGTCGCATCAAAGCTGCGATTCCCACGATTCAACATTTGCGCGATGGTGGCGGTCGTCTTATTTTGATGAGTCATCTTGGCCGGCCCACCGGTGAGCCTGAAGATCAAACCAAATTTTCATTGGCACCGGTGGCGAAGCGACTGGGCGAGCTGTTGGGTTGTCGCGTGCCGCTGATTGGTAGTTGCTTGGGCGAGGAGGCTGAGTTTGCGGTGTCGACACTCAAGCATGGTGAAGTGTGTTTGTTGGAAAACCTGCGGTTTCACGCGGAGGAAACTATCAAGGACAAGAAGGCGTTGACCGATGGGGCGCTGCGCCGGGCGAAGGACGGATTTGCCTCGCAGATTGCTTCACTGGGGGATGTATATGTCTGTGATGCGTTTGGTACCTGTCATCGTGATAATGCCAGTATGTTGACAGTTCCCTCGCTGATGGCTGGTAAGCCTCGCGTTGTAGGTTATCTGGTTCAACGAGAGATTGAGTTCCTCGGAGGTGTATTGAGTCGTCCGGCACGTCCGTTCGTTTGTATTCTTGGTGGAGCAAAAGTTTCAGATAAACTCGGTGTCATTCATGCGCTGTTGGAAAAGTGCGATACGATTTTAATCGGTGGTGCGATGGCCTACACGTTCCTTGCAGCCGAAGGGATGGACGTAGGCAACAGTCTTGTGGAAAAGGAGTTGTTCGATACTGCGCTAAACCTTCGTAAAGAAGCGGGCGATCGACTGCAATTGCCTATTGATTCCGTGGCCGCCCAGGCTATAGAAGCTAATTCAAGCACACGGGTATGTGAAACAGACATTCCAAATGGTTGGATGGGATTGGACATTGGCCCGAACTCGATCGAGAAGTTTGGGCGTGTTCTGCAATCAGCTAAGACCATCGTATGGAACGGTCCGATGGGCGTGTTTGAAGTCTCACCGTTTGATGCCGGTACGCTCGGCATAGCCCGGTGTGTGGCCGAAGCGACGGATGGTGGGGCTACATCGATTATTGGTGGAGGTGATAGCGCTGCAGCGATTGATCAAGCCGGTGTCGCCGATCGCATGACGCATATTTCCACCGGCGGCGGAGCGTCGCTGGAATTTCTTGAGGGTAAGCGCTTTGCCGCGATAGAGATACTTGATGATTGACTTAGTCTACATACGACTATTCCGGTTAGGATGGGTTACTCATGTTGGAAAAGATTAGTCTACATAACTTTAGAACATATTTGAATGCCGAAGTAGACTTTACGTCCCGCCATCTGATTATAGGTAGGAACAATAGCGGGAAAACAAATTTGTATGCTGCGCTTCGTTTTTTGTGCACTTCTGCTCATGGCGATTTTTCGCATGCTTGCGTTGCAGTGCCGGGGGGGATTTCAGAATTAAGAAACTGGACCCTTGATAGTCCAATCGTGGAATTGTCCTTGTCTTGCAAATTGCCATTTCAGGGTCGGATTCTTTCTTATCAATACGATCTTCATCTTGTAGTGGATGTAGGAGCGATGGCTACGGAGTCTTTTGGGCAAGACCTAACTGTTACCGTTAAGGAAGAACGCTTAGTTGTTGAAAGTGCGAAAATTGGTGACACCGTACTTCTATTCAACGATGGAAAGCAGTCGACCATGTTGCGCGAGAAGGCTCAGCTTCGTGCAAATGGAGATGTGGATACTGCGCAATCTCCGCGTGATAGCTCTATGCTCTCAAAATTGTATGAGCTTGAGACAAATCGTCGGGCCATACTATTTAAGAACTTCCTTTCAAAGTGGTTTTTCTTTTCGTTTAATCCGGAACAGTTGCGATTTGGATGGCGCGGTTCAAATACAAGTGATTCATTTTTAAGTGTGAACGGTCATAACCTTGCATTCATGCTATACAACATTAAAAATGTAGATGAGCGACGCTACCGAAGAATTATCAATCATGTTCGATTACTGGAACCGGACCTGGAAGCCATCAATTTTATTCCTTCTACAGGTCAGGTACCCATCCCCTTCATTGAACTAAAGCACAGGCGACAGGCTACGTGGGATGGGCTTTCTGATGGTACACTGCGTTGCCTTGCCATGGCTTATTTGGCTGAAATCGTGCGTGCAAACAAGGGTGAGGATACTATTCCCTCACTTATTTTCATAGAAGAACCGGAGAATGGTTTGTTTCCTGGTCAGCTTCGAACCATATTCGATCAATTGTTTGAAGATGATTCATCGAGTGGACAATTTATCTTTACGTCTCATTCTCCTTATTTCATCAACTTTTTCGACTCACGTCGAAATTCGGTTTCTATTTTAAGAAAAGCTGAAGGGCGTACGACAATTGCCATTCCTCAACCGCCAGATGATTCTGATCCTGATCGTCCTTTGCTGGCCGAAGAATTTTCGATGGAGTTAGACGATTGATCCGAAAAATTGGCCTCATTTATCAAGATAGGCATAGTGCAGGATTTCTGCGCGGTCTTTGCGATCGACTCGAATGCAAAGCTACGTTGGTCGTTCCGCCTGCTGCCATCGGAAAAACTCAAGTAATGCCGAGGCGCCAAATTAGACTTGCGTGGAAATATTTTCAACACAAGGGCGTCGATTTAGTAGTGCGATTTACTGATGCAGATGGTTCCCGTTGGGAAGACATACAACGTGATGAGATAAGCCGCGTCCCTGATGATGCGCAATCAATCTGGATTTGTGGTGTCGCAGTGAACAATGTTGAAGAGTGGTTATGTCTGGACGTGAATAATCTCGCCAACCTACTAGGAATCGAAGCTTCGGCGATCCCCAGCGGCGATGCCCAAACCGGCACAGTTAAGCGGTTAATATTTCAGAACAGTTCCATCGATGAATCTAGCGATGATGTCGTTGCAAGAATTGTACGAAAAACTCCCGCAAGAGTATTTCGTCGCTGGCTTCAGCAACCTTCACTATTGAGCTTTTATAAGGATTGTCGAGCGGCTGCGATGAGGGCTGAGTGTCAAACTCCGAACGATCTCGATTCTAGCAACAATGAATAATTTTCCAAAATCACCTGGTATTCGTATGGCACCGTCCTTGCTCGCTGCCGATTTCACTCGCTTGGGTGAGCAGGTTGCGATGATCGAAAAGGGCGGGGCGGAAGTACTGCATCTTGATGTGATGGATGGGCATTTTGTGCCGAATCTTAGTTACGGTGTTCCGATTATTGAATCGATTCGTGAGCAGTCCAACATGTTTTTCGATACGCATTTGATGATTGAGGAGCCTCAGCGGTATGCAGAGTCGTTCGTGAAAGCGGGAAGTGATCTTATTACGTTTCATATTGAAGTTGTGAATAACCCGCTGGCTGTGGTGGAGCATATTCGAGAGCTTGGTGTTTCGGTGGGCGTGTCACTTAATCCCACGACGCCGGTCTCAGCTATTGCCTCTATTATCGATGTTGTCGATCTCGTGCTGATTATGAGCATTTGGCCGGGTTTCGGTGGCCAAAAATTTATGCCTGAAGTGCTGCCAAAGGTGGCGGAGTTGAAAAAGCTTCTAGGCTCTCATCAGCGTCTGGAAATTGACGGTGGAATCGGGCCTGAGAGCATTGGATTGGCCGTGGAGGCGGGTGTGGATACCCTGGTGGCGGGTACGGCGATTTTCCGCCAGCCTGATCCAGTGGCTGCTATGCGGCATCTACATCGTCTTGCGGTTGATGCGCCGGGCGGAGATAATTAGACCACTGGGGGGGGAGTCGTGTGTTGGGCTGGTATGGCGAAATGAGTGGTTGGGGTGAGCGTATATGGCGTCGTTTATATTAATTCCTTGGCCGGAAACAACTTGGAGCTTGGCTGGTCGTATGATCGGTCGAAGTCCTGTATCGATGACGGACCGTGGTCACGAGCAAGTGTTAGCATGGGCTGGTGCGATGGAGAAAGATCCGCCGGTAGTGGTTTACTCCAGCGACGAGGTTGCTTCGGTTCAGGTGGTTAAGGTTCTGGAAAAGCACGTTCACATGAAGCGTAAAGAGCTGCAGGCGTTGGCTGAGGTCGATGTTGGTCTGTGGGATGGTTTGACGACGGTCGAGTTGAAGCGTCGTTATCCAAAAATTTACAAGCGGTGGTGCGATGATCCGTTTTCGGTGTGCCCGCCGGAAGGTGAGGAGTTTACGTTAGCTTCGGATCGTATTCGCGAGGCGATCGTTGGCTTGGTGGGTGATCGTCGCGATCGCACGCTGGCTGTCGTGCTTGGGCCATTTGCTTTTGTGCTGGCTCGATCGGTTGTAGAGCGTAGCCCGCTTATCGATTTGCAGGATCAATCCAAGGCAGAACCATTACGCTACCCATGGCTTAATGAGAAGGTGGAGGCATCTGCATCTGCAGCGGCGAGGCGGTAGTGGCTGAGGGTGAATGATAAGATTCTAGAGCATTCTCAATCTTATTGTAGCGTTGACATGTCAATTTGCTCCGGTAGGAACATACTCCCGGGCGCTACAGTAGGGTAGAGCATGTGCTAGCCTTTTGGAGAGTGGTACATTGCAGGATCGCGTGGAAATACCTGCCGGATTGTGGGCACGCTGCACAAGCTGTGGCCATATTGTGTATGAAAAGGAAGTGGCTGAGGCGCTCAATGTTTGTCCGGAGTGTGGCCATCATCGGCGTGTTGATGCCCGTACACGTATCGAGCAACTTGTGGATTCAGGCACGTTTGAAGAATTCGCAGCAGACCTGAAGTCTACGGATCCACTCAAATTTACCGACCGCGTGCCATATAAGGAGCGGCTCGTACGAGAGCAGGAGAAGACGGGCGAGGTTGACGCGGTCATTATCGGGAAGGCATTTATTCGGGGCCGGGGTATCATTCTAGCCGTGATGAACCCGTTTTTTATCATGGCATCGATGGGGGCGGTTGTTGGTGAGAAGATCACACGAGCCGTGGAACGCGCTCTGGAAGAAGGGTTGCCATTAATCGTGTTCACTGCCTCCGGTGGTGCTCGAATGCAGGAAGGCATGATCTCTCTAGTACAAATGGCTAAGACTTCAGCCGCATTGGCTAGGTTTGACGACGCTGGCGGTTTATATGTCGTTGTGGCCTCCGATCCAACGACTGCCGGTGTGGCAGCTAGTTTTGCCAGTTTAGGTGATATAATCATGGCAGAGCCGAAAGCCATGATTGGCTTTGCCGGTCCTCGTGTGATAGCCAATACGATCAATGCCGAACTACCCGAGGGCTTTCAGACCGCGGAATTTATGCTTGAACATGGTTTCGTCGATCGTATCGTGCATCGTTCGGACTTGCGATCAGAATTAGCGCGTGTCATTGACTACTGTGGGAAATAGCTAATCCACCACTCTGTTGTCGTTTCTTTTTGGCTATGACGAACCTGCACATGGTCGTGCTGTTGTTTCGCAAAAGATTTTCTTTGCAATTAGCCGACAGATATAGTACAAGATCACAGTCACGAGGCTGTCTAAGATTTGTTCCACGCTTGGCCTTTTCACGGAAGAATGATGAACCAGCGGGCACGGATGGTAAAGACCCTTCTATGCTTGGCCCTGTCCATGACCGGGGCTGCGGCGCTGCTGGGTTGGCTGGACCCTTCGACTACTCCATCACCGGATGCATTGCCATTTGCGACCATTGAGTCGGTAGCCCGGGAGGCAGTGGCCAATGCGATCAATCTTGAGCCTGATCGATGGCGGGATGTTAGGGTGGCTTCGAGTCCAGCGGGTGGACAGCTTGGTAATCTACTTGCAGCCAGAGCCGATTGGGAGAGTAGTCACTTCTTCGTGCGCTTCGATGGTCATATTACGTGCGGGTCGCTCTGGCGCAATCAGCGTGACCGCTTGGAATCGCCTGGAACGATCGTGGTGGAAGTCGCCCAAGAAGAACCGGGTGTAGCTATGTCCCAGGCTCAGTGGGTGGGGGTTCGTTCGTTAGTGCGTTTGCTCACCGAAACGGTGGCCCCAACTGCCGGTGAGTTGCCTGTCACGGCGGATAACTCCTGGCAAGCAGTTTATCAGCATGTAGAGCTAGAGCCTGACATGTCCTCGTCGTCATAACCCAAATCCATTTTTACGCCCACACTTTAGGTTTTTCTCTCTAATTAGTCCTGTATAATCAACGTTGGGATTCAAGACACTTTCGCGGTATACTACCTATCCTGTGATGGTGATGGCTTCGCCTATCTCCGTCTCGATCAACGATGTTGCTCTTGTGGAAGGTGTTGCGATGCGAGGGGCGAATGGTTGGGGTATCTGCATATCCTGTTTCGCGTTTTTCGTCACCGGTACAAACGCTCAGCCGGTTGATCCGGATTTTGATCGACAGTGGTACTTGGACAATACAGGGCAGGTGGTCAGCGGTGCGGTTGGCGTGCCTGGGGCCGATGTCGATGTTATCTCCGCGTGGTCCTTGTTTGATGGCGTTGAAAATGTAACGATAGCCATTGTGTCGACAGGGGTTGATCCTCATCCGGAGTATGCGGATCGTCTACTTGAGGGCATTGGTTTTGTTGGTGATCCGAATAATTCACTCGATGCTTGCGGTATAGGTACTCATATGGCTGGTGTCGTTGGTGCGGCACATGAAAATATGTCGGGAACCAACGGCATTGCAGGCGTGTGTCCGACGGTTCACATCCTTCCCATTAGGGTGTCAAATGGTTGCCAGTCTGATAAATCGGCTACAGCGCAAGGCATTGAGTGGGCGGTGGATCGAGGGGCTGATATCATCCTCGTTGGTGTAGCGTTCACTCAGGGACAAAACCAATTATTGCAGGCGATTGAATATGCGGCTAGTCAGGATGTGATGGTGGTCGCGCCGGCCGGCGCCGTCAGAGACAATACGCTGTCCTATCCCGCAGCCTATGCCAACTGCATCTCCGTATCAGCATCAACGAACCAGGATACGCTCGCGTTTTTTTCAAGCTATGGCATTGGGCTTGACCTAGCCGCACCTGGTCAAGGTATTTATTCCACTTGGCTTAATGGTACCTACTCGGAAGTGGCCGAAGCCGGATCGATATCTGCGGCCTTAACCGCTGGTACGGCAGCTTTATTGAAGTCATATAACCCAGGTTTATCGAGTGTGGCATTACGCCAGTTGATGAATGACACCGCAGAACTAATAGGCGATCCTACGTTCTTTGGTAACGGTCGTCTCTGCACAGGGTGTGCGATGAGGCTAATGCCGCCACCGCCGTTGCGCTTCGAACATGACTTATTATCGCCGAGAGTTGTTACACCTAACGCATCATCACGGACTACCATCCAATTGGTTGACGTTTCTGAGATGGCTGATGTTGATCAAGTTTTCATGTACTACCGTATTGACAAGGGGCCTTGGAAAGTGTCTCCAGTACGACACTTGAATGATGATTCGTATGAATTGCGTTGGCCGGCGGCTCCATGTGATTCAACGATTGAATATTACCTTAGCGCCAGAAGCATGAGCGGCACAGTTATATTGGATCCGGCCACGGCGCCATTGCGAACCTACAAGGTGCGTGCACTAGACCGGTTGGTATTATTTGAAGATGATTTTGAATCCAATAAAGGGTGGGTAGTTGTTGATCCAACGAGTAGTGCCAGCGGTTTGTGGGAACGGGTGGATCCTGTGGGAACTAGCGCACAGCCCGAGTATGATACCTCGCCACAATCCGGTACGCTTTGTTATGTGACGGGACAACATACCCCCGGTCAGTCCGTCGGTGCCAATGATGTGGACGGTGGGCCTGTTCAATTGTGCTCGCCACAGATACCCATGCCATCGCGTAATGTGGAGCTGAGTTTTTCGTGCTGGGTTGAGTCACTTGGTAACGGCGTGCCGGACGTCATGGACGTCGAAGTTTCTACGGATCATGGGCAATCATGGCTCATGGTTGTGCAAATCCCTTCCACCTCAGGCTGGGTTCGTCATACCCACCCACTTCGTGACCTAGTTGGATTTACGGGGTCATCCATGCGCCTGCGCTTTTCTATCGCTGACTTTGATTTGTCACTAACCGAAGCGGCGGTAGACGATGTGCGCGTGACAGAACTGCGATGTTCCACGGCTAGTCACGATGACAATGATGATGGATATATCGATCTGACTGACTTCAATGAGTTTTTCACCTGTTTCAACGGACCGGATGTGCCTATCGAATACGATGTTTGTCGGGTGTTTGACGTCTATGGTTTATTAGAAGTTGATCTTAAAGACTTTTCTGCATTTCAGCGCCGCTTTAATCCGGGGATGTGATAGCCCATTCAATCTAGTTGCCTTCCAGTAGTACTACGCTGTTATGCCTGCGTACTCTTCTGTCATTCCCGTGAAGGCGGGAATGACGGTTTGTAAGGGAACTTCCGGGGGGTTGGCCTATGTTTTTTTCGCTTCTCGTATTTCCTCATGCGCGGTATCATAAGCATAGCGTAATGTCAGATCACTGTGACAGTTTCTCGTGATTGATCATCGACTTCGATTCTTGCACAAAGGAGCAAACCTTATGTCGTCGAAAAAGTTCGTTGTTTCGTTAGTCTGTGTTTTGTTTGTCTTGATGGCTGCGGGTACGGTCTTGTCGGACGATAAGACCAAACAAGAGCATGGTGGTGCTATGGATGCCATGATGCAAGGGTTTATGAAAAATGCAGCCCCAGGGCCTTTCCACGCGCATCTCAAACCACTCGTTGGTTCATGGAAGACGACATCCAAATTTTGGATGGCTGTAGGTGCCGAGCCTTCGGTTAGCGAGGGAACAGCTGAGAGGAAGTTAATCCTCGGCGGTCGTTATCTGCAGGAGCATTACAACTCTACTGTTATGGCGATGCCATTTCAGGGATTCGGTATGGTGGGTTACGACAACATGAAGAAGCAGTATGTGAGTATCTGGATGGATACCATGTCAACGACCGTTATGGTTGATCGTGGTACGTGCGATCCTTCCGGCAAGGTGTTCACCTATCATGGCGAAATGGATGATCCATTTACGGGTATTCATAAGAAATACCGAACGGTGCTTCGGGTGATTAACAACGATAAGCATATGTTGGAAATGTTTGAAACCGCACCGGGTGAAAAAGAGCGCCAGAGCATGGAGATCATTTACACGCGTTCGTAGGCTTGGTGCTTTTGTTGTCTACGCCCGCTGGTCAAATAGACTAGTGCTTTGTCACAGCTAAGAATAGGGGTTATCCTATCTTCTTGTTTTTGACGTTTCGGAAGACAAGGAGGTTTCCCGATGCAGAAGAAGTACGTGGTTCGATTGAGTGATGAAGAACGCGATACGTTGCGGGAGGTA
>JAJRWX010000059.1 GCA_024276605.1 Planctomycetota bacterium
CGAAGATATGGAAAACGTTCCCGAACTCATGGGCAGAATTGATCCGGCGATGCGAATACTATCAGTATCGTAACGAGACATCGTACAAAAGCCGAAGACGGAAAATCCGAATTGAAGACTCTACTTAGCGCTGTCATACTAGCAAATATCGTTTTCCTACTATCCTTGACCAAGCACATTAAAGGCTGGCTTACGCGATTGAATCAACTCATACTCTAATGCTCTACGAGTACGTGTTGCTGTTTCTTGAGGTAACACTTGTATCTCAAGATTCAAATCAAAATCTCCGTGTTCCCACAACCATCGTGCTAGGCCCCTATTGTCGGAATGCTCTAAATGCTTCACTAAGCGCTTCCTTAGATTCAGGGACTCACCGATATAGAGAGTCCCGTGCGAATCAAAGAATATGTATATCCCCTGGTCAGTAGGTAGGCACGTAGTATTGAGATCACGTACACTAGTGTTGATGACTTGTATGGAACGGACAACGTGCGATACAAGTTCCGGTTTAAGACTTCTACGTTTCCGTAGATTCAACGCTGCCCAACGATACTGAAGAGCTGAATATCCGGGACAGATTCGCTCAGCAATCCGGTCAAACTCAATGACCAGATCGGGACAACATAAAATTTTGTCTAGCGTTACACTGTCCCGACGTTCCAAAAATCTTGCAGCGATTTCGCCTGCAAAACAATAATCATTTTCATCATCAAATCTCGCCCGCTTAGTTGTTTTGTACTCTGAAAGAGCGCCCGATTTTCTAATATTTAATAGCGTTTGATTAAGTTGTTCCGCCGTAGCTTGGCAACCGAGTGCCCAGCAGGCTTCGAGGAATTTCGCGTTCAACTCAGGATCAACAAGTACGCGATCTGTCGAATATCCTGACGACACGCTCTTGAAGGCATCTCTTACCGCATCCCTCATCAGGCTGCTCTTCCAGGAAAATCACTAAGTGTATCCCTTCTATTCCATCTCGGATTGCGCTCGCGAATTTGATGGGCTTGAAGGACTAGAGGATGTTTTTTATATGTGATTTCGTTTTTTACCCACTGGAACAATAGAGAATTTTGTCCGATTCTCCGTGAAGGAGCCACGCTTACAATGTCCTTAATTCGGATACTTTCCACCCATTCACGTAACTTTGTTGACTGCCCCACATACAACTCCCTAAAATCATTATCCACTTCTTTTGGTTGAGAAAATATATAGACACCTGGACCTGTGGGGATTTTTGATTTTACGATGTCTGTGAACAAAACCGCAGGTGTTATAGCAACTCGTTTCTCCTCATATGATAACGTATTAATTTCATGATGCTGTCGATATGCTCTCTTGCGCAGACGTAGCGCAGCCCATCTATAGTATTCAGGAGAAAATCCAGACACAATTTTTGATGCTAATTGGTCATACTCTTCAGTAAGTGCTGGATCACATAGTATTTGATCAAGAGACACTTGTTTTCTACGAACTAACTCAGACCATGCAAGCTCGCTTGCGAATTCGCAAGTGGTTAAACTCAGTTTATCTAGCTCTGGCCTTCGAGTCGTATATTTTCCCTGCATTTTTTTAGCTTTACGTAAACTTACTAAACGTGTGTTGTGCTCAAAACGCGATCCTGGTATCCCAAAACGGCTACAAGCATCAGAAAATGTTTGAGACAACTCTGGATTAGCTAGAACCCAGTCTATTGAGAAACCGTCGTGAGAAGCCATGAATGCTGATAGAATTGCATGATCGACCATAGCCGATGCATTTTTTGCATAGTCTCGCGAACTATTAGCTACGATCTTGCTTAGTGCTGGTAGCGATTCTTTCAGTTGTTCCGCCGATCGTGTAACCCGTTTTCCTTTGGCATTACGTACAACGCCATTGTTGGTGGTCGGGGCTGAGGCAAGCGGGTTTTCCGGACCGTCTAGCGGGTCTCCCGGTTTAATATTGTGCAGTCGTGCGGTACCTTCCTTGACATACTGCTCGGAAAGGTCAAAGCCTAGCCATTTACGTTTTAACTTTTTGGCGACGGCTAAGGTGGTGCCGCTACCGGAAAACGGATCTAGCACGAGGTCACCTTCGTTGGACGAAACGCGAATGATGCGCCCCAACAACTGCTCGGGCATCTGACAGCCATGGAAGCCTTTTCGCTGTTTGAAGGTGCCGCAGACACGCGAATAAAACCACGTATCACTATCGGCGGAAAAACCATCGGGTAAATCCTGCGGGCGTAGTACCCAAGCATCGTGCAGGTGCGTTGGCTGGGTGATCCAGGTATCGTCCGGTATGCGTCCTTTGGGATTGGCCCGCTTATCACCGTACACCAACTGCCGCGCTGACGGCACACGCACCTCGTCGGCGTTAAAAGTAAAGTTTTTCGCATCGCGTACGAAGTGAAACAGGTGCGCGTGAGAACGGGTGAATTTGCTTACGCAGTGTACGCCGAAGGTGTAATACCAGATGACCCAGCTTCGACAAGTGAGTCCCAACTCGCGCGTAGCCAGCACCTTTAACTCCGCTGCATATTCGTCGCCGATGGCCAGCCAAAAGCTACCGTGGGGTTTGAGCACACGGACCACCTGACTCATCCACCGTTTGGACCAATCTAAATAATCGTCGCCGGATCGTTTGTCGTCGTAGACATCGTAGTCGTAGCCAATGTTGAAGGGTGGGTCGGCGAACGCGAGATCGACGGAGCCGGCGCCGCGCTGTTCGAGCATCTTGACGCAATCACCGTGCTCAATCCGATTGATGGTAGTAGCCAAGACAAGCCTCCTCCTTGAGATTTAACCTATACAACAACAACCGAGAATTCTAGAGATGGTTTTGATGGGCGGCAAGTTTTGCCATAGCCATGTGAAAACCCGCCCCGTTTCGAGCCGGGTATAGCAGGTAACACCAAATCCGAGCGGCGAGCGCCAGCGATCCGTGTCTTCGAAACGTTGGGGTAGATGGGGATGAAAGCCCGTTGCTCCTTTGCGTTAGGTCGGGTGGCCCATCTCGTTTTCGAGGTGGGGAAGTCGATGATCGCGGGTGAAGCGCGCGGGTGCCCCATCCTTTGCCTACTGGCAAAGGGTGGGGGAAGGATGTTTCGTGCAATGGCCGTGACACTTGTGATGTGTTGCGACGCAAGATCCGTCCCCCACCGAGCATAGATACATGCGTATATCATCGACTCCCCCAGGTCCAAAAAGAAGGACCTGGGCCACCCACCTGCGCGGGAACGACCTGCCCTACCTGTCTGTTTTTCAACCCGGATGGTTATCAGTCACACGTGGCACTTCCTGATACGCCTGCAAATTCACATGGATCGTGCGCTTGGATTGTGGCAGGTAAATATCTACGGTGTGTGCGCTCGGTGCCGTTGGATTGACAGCTTCATACACGTCGATGGTTCTTTGGCGTGATTTCATCCCCCAACTTACCGCAAGCTCCGATGATTCAATCAGACGATACGCATCACTTTGCGCCAGATACTCGCGCAGCATACCTTCCTGCTGAACCCCGCTACGATTGGCCCGCTCCATGAAAATGTAAGGAAAACTATACCGATTTAGTATCCGCTCGATGTCATCAAGGGAAGAAACCGACGAGGAAAAATCGATCGCCGGTACCACGTTGCAGGTATAAAACAGTTTGCTCGCCCGAACCACCACTGAACTACGCCACGGCAAATGCTCTCGAACCGCAAAAACAAAGTCACCATCACGAATACCACTAAATAATACGGCTCGACCTTGTATGTGATCATCTTGCGATGCCACTACCCGCCCATAATCCGGTTCAAGACTGATCGGTTGGGATAGTCCCTGCCAGGTCAGTGCCATAACACAAATGACCACGGCAAACCCACGGCTAACAATTCCCGGTAATCGTCGGCGCAACGATTCAACCGTCATCGCCCCCCAAATAGCTATCGGGAAAAGACCAATACATATAAATCGAGGGTTCTTACAATCGATCGAACTAAGCATCACATAGCAGGCCGCAAACCAGCCAACGAGGAACACACCCAACACCACGGACCGCTTAAAACACAGCACAAGACCCACAGCCGCAAACACAAGAAGCACCGTGCCGACCAAGGATGGCATCTGCTGGCCATAAAACCAAAACCCATCCCAGCCGGCGCTGTCAGGGTGATTGCTATAACCACGAACAACCTGGCGCCCTAGTTCATCGAGCATAAAGAACACAACCAATACGCTCGCTAAACATATAGCTACGCTAGCCAACGCATGACGAAAACTCACCCGCCCCATGCGCCAGAGAATAGCCACACTGATGCCAAACGCCCCGGATAGAAACATCGCCGGCTGCTTAAATAATATAGCCACCAACGCCACGGCGTGAGCTAGTAATAGACCACGCCAAGTGGGACGTTGGATGTACCGGCTAAACACAACGCCCGCCCAGATGAGCACGGCCAACGTGGGAATCTCCAACATCGCCTGCCGACCCCATGTCACAAAGCTCGGCATCGTGACCAACGCGACCACAGCTAACACGCTTGTCCCGCGACTTAACCAGCCCCGTGCAAACACATACGTCCCTACCGCAGCGATCAACCCGAAAAAGACGACGCACAGTCGAGCCGTCTGTACCGACACCCCAAAGACTGCAAAAAACGCCGCTTCGACCATAGCAAAACCGGGCGGATAATGTTGACCAATCCCCAGCGCCGGATACTGCCCATACTGCTGCTCGGCAAAAGCCATCGGCGCAAGCCACGCCGCCGGACCGGCGCGGAGCCAATCATAAATCAACACACCATCCAGCGCATGCACGGCCCCATCACCGGATCGAAACCCGCCGACCGAAATACCGCTACCCAAGATCAAGGCCGTCAAAACCAGTGATAGACTTACGCACCAAAAATCCGCTCGGCACCACTTATTGGATGGTTGTTGACTGTTCAACATGGAATCATTTTCAACCATACTCACCTGTGTCATTGACCAACGGGCCTGTGACACTTCCGTCGGGTTGATAACAACAAATCAGAGCCGCACGGCGCCAGCCTGCGGACCTCTCGCGGCAACATGCCAGTATGTCACCATGCTAGTACCGTGGTGCTCTGACAATGCTAAACGCGGGTGCAAGACAAAATTGGCGGGTGGGTGGCATGGACAAACGCCGCAGAATCGGGTTGTCGAATGCCCAATGGATGCTACGCGCGGCGTTTGCCCGTGCAGGCGCAACCGAGGAAAAGCACGGGCAAGCGTCGCCC
>JAJRWX010000002.1 GCA_024276605.1 Planctomycetota bacterium
CGCTTCGTGAAGAAACGGCTGCCTGGTCAACTGATGTTAATGCAACGCAACGAGGCGTTGATTGGCAAATGAAAATCGAAGACGCACGGTGCAAACTGAAGTCCGTATATCCCAAAATTAAGGCGTGACAAAGCACTAGTACCTTGTCACTGCTAAGAATTTGGGTGGCATGGGTAAGTCCCGATGTATCCCGACGCAAAGTCGGGATACATCGGGACTTACCCGTGTAGTTCCGGAGGCCGACACGGGCAAAATAGCCTTGCCCATACCACCCTCGATGAACCCGAAAAATAAGCTATGACAATGCACTATGGGCTGATGAAACTATCGTGAAATTCGACATAATCGACGAGGTTGATGTTGTCGTTGTTGCTGTCGAACACGCATAGGCAGACGGTATCGATCGGGTTGGCGGCTGAGGATGTAGCGAAACATCGTTGGAAATGGGCGTAGTCTATCAGATCGATAGACTCGTCGGCGTTGTAGTCATTGGCTAATTGAAGTTTAGCGGACTCAAACGGGCCTCGGTCCACGCGACAACTTTGGATGCGGAGTGCAACGTCAAGGTCTGTGTCTGCGCCTACAGGTGAATCGAATGCTGGATTGCCGGTGTTGATCGCCGGGGACGATAGTACTAATCGCCAATCGTCGTCGTCAGTACCTGCAACACCATCTGTTCCGAACGGGTCGAGAAATTGTGGGTCCGCGCCGTTGACGCCGAGTCCGTCTAAAAAACTAGCGGGGAATCCCTGAATAGTAGTATACGAAAGCGTAGGTGGTGTGAACAAGCTCGATACGAACTGGGCGGATTCATCCATGCCGCCAATGTCGCTATTGCCCCAGAGGATACAGTTTTGTAGCGTTGTGGCGCTTCCGCCCGAGTCACGTATACCACCCTGTTGGCTATTGGAATCACCGTCAGCGCTGTTGTAAGCGATGGTGCAATTCGTCAACGTTGGGTTGGCACTGAAATTGTCAATGCCACCGGCAAATTTCGCACGATTACCAACGATGAGGCAGTTGATGAGTATGGCATTATGCTTGTCGTTGTACATACCCCCACCCTTATTCAAGGCAGAGTTGCCACGAATAATGCAGTTACGAATCGTCGGTCCGTTGGTGGTTGAAAAGGGGTTTTTGTTGATGATGCCACCACCACGGTCGTTTGTTCCGGGAGGTGGAAGGTCGGCATTGCCGCCGGTTATTGTAAAGCCATCGATCACAGTAGAAAAATCACGAAAATTGGCAGTGACAACATGATAGCAGTTCTCGCCATTGTTGATGAATCCGGGTTGGTCATCGCCGTTTAGATCGCATGACAATATGGTCTCATGCAAGCGGATGTCGCGCAGGTCAGGGTTAGGTTCACCGCAGCCGGCGAAGCCGCCCAACAAGGTGACACCGTCTTGTTGTAGTAGGAATGTAGATGTGCGAACGGTACCGGGCTTGTAAAGTCCCTTGGCTACACGGATTTCGTCGCCTGTGACAGCGTTGTTGATAGCTGGTGTCAGGTCTTTATACGCGTTACACCAACTGGTGCCGTTGTTGAGTCCTGTGGCGTTGATGTCGACATATATCTGCGCGCGCACCGGTTGCGAAAGTAACAACACACTACCCCATAACAATACAAGTCGTACCACCGAAGACCGCGCGTATACCAACCCGATTCCCCCCTCTTTCCTAGCACGCTTCATGAGTCAACATCACTTAGCGTCCCGTATCGCCGCAAAATCTGTGCCCATTCATTATAGTCAGGATTTGCCCCTGTTTGCGAATATAAATGACCGATATTATCGCGGTTACTATAGGCCAATAGGGTGCGTGCAAGACGTTTGGGGCGTGGGCGATCTGCTTGGGGCATTGATCCGTACTGGGTATAATGGTTACTTGTGTGGGGCAGATGATTCACCAGCGTTCACTATCGGACTGCCGTACTTGTACTTTTTTATGCGGATTGAAAATTGCGTTTATTACTTGGTACGAATTTGATTTCCACACGCTTACCAAGCGCAGCGGCGATGCGGTCGAGCATCGAGAGTGAATGTCCCTCGTAATCAGCGTCCTCCAGACGGGCGACGACAGGCTGCTTGGAGTGGATCAGGTCGGCTAGTTCTTGCTGAGTGAGTTTGGCCATGGTTCTCGCTTCGTAAATGAGCCGAGCAACACGAACGTTCACTGTTTCTTCAGCGATCATGTCGCGGAGTTCGGTATCATTTCCGGTGATGCGGTCGATGATTTGTAGGGCATTGTGTGTCTTAGCCATTTTCGGCCTCCTCGTTGTACGTATGCTGTTTCGGGTTCTTCTCGAACGCTTCCTTTCGTTGGATGGCTCGTTCGATGTCAGCGTCTGGAACCTTGTCTTTCTTGGTCAGGGCGTGGGCCAAAATCGCCACGGCCTGCCCGTGAAAAAAGTACAGAATCCGGTAGTTCACGTGCCCATGTCGAACCCTAAGCTCATGAACACCGTCCCGTAAATAATCGGCTATGGGGCGACGTAGTTCGTGGCCAAGGGTAGCGAGCGCGTCAATCCGGGCAACGCATTTGGCGTAGACCTTACGCTCCTTCCGGCGAAGCCCCTTGATCCAATCAACTACCGGTGCCTTGCCGGCGACATCCTTGTAGAAGTAAAGCGCTGTTTTGGGCACGTCCATTCACCTCTACCAAAGTATACCAATATTGTTATGCGCCGTCAAGCAGTTTCTCGGTGAATCGCGGAACGCTCTTTTGATCGCCCGGTGGTACAACGATGACCGTAAGGGGGCATGCACGGCTGTGAAAACTACTAAACGGTCTCTTATCGGAACTGCTATCGTATGAAAGAGTGGATCAACGCTGTTTCAGTTTCCAGTTGCGTAGTTGCGTAGAGCAGGTGATCCATCTGCCTTCACGATATGGCTGCCGCAACTTCGACACGCACTCGACTCGACGCTGAACGATTAAGGCTGGTCAACAATCTTCACTACGTCTTGCCATGAGGCGTTCGTCAAATGGTGTGCCACATTCCGGACAGCGAGGCTCATGCTGGCCGCGAAGATCGTATCCACATGCCACGCAAATGGCGACGTCTTTCTCGGCCAACTGCTTACGCAAAGCACGTCGCACGGGGTCTCGAAATGTTCGATTGATCACATAATGTATGGCCCAACTAAATGCAACAATGCACAACAGTAGAACGATAAGCCGTTGCACATTGTTAGCGTTGTATTGACTTAGCATAGCCATCAACATTTTGACCGCTGGATAAGCCACTACCGCGGGAAGTGCCGACGCGATCCAAAACTTTGGATTTCGACGGCGCGCCTTCATCGCCGTTACCAGGTTGGTGTCGCGTTCCTCGTGTGTTTCAAACAGATCAAGCTCAGGATATAAAATGCGCGATAGATTGAAGACTCGAAGCCGATCCTTACATGTGGATAACAGCAGCCGTATCACTCCTACGGTCATGAGTACCAATAGAGGAATCGCAAGATTAGAAACCGGCGGAAGCTGTGTATTGGCAGACGGAATAAATAGTTTAGCATATATACAAAGAAGGAAAAGGCCCACACCTAGTGCCCAGGTAAGCCAAAACATAGTATTATTCATTTGCATAGCCACACTCGTTTTGTTTTCGACAAGCAGAATGCTTCATATTGGTTCGCCGCATTCCGGGCAGCGAGGCTGCGATAGACCTCTGAGGATGTGGCTACATTTTCGGCACCGTGTTTCACCGTCCCCCCGTGATTCACTAAGCGTAACGAGCACCCAACCAATACAACTACAAGCCGTAAGCGTGATGGGTATCGCCTTCCAATGGTATCGATTCACTGCATAGCTATATCCCATGAGCCACGCTGCCAACGCCCATGAGACTATAGCCAACACGCTCAACGTGATGGTAAGGATAAAATTAATTTTTCGTATAGGAATCATATGATGACTCTCGTGTAGGGTAGGTGATTCATCTGCCTTGACTATTGGGATGCCGCATCATTGGCATTCCTTCGACTCGAATATGCATGATACAGGCGGGCTAACGACCTACCATATATGGTTAATAATTCATCCTGACGCCTTTTTATCTTCTTCATTCTCCATGACGTTACGTGGCGGGTGGATGTGTGACGTCCAGTTGGATGAATGCTGTTGATAAGGGATTCATTGGGTAACGGTAGGAAGTTGCCTACGGAGTCGGTGGTGGGGTCGGCGTATAGAGCGAAGTGGGTCTGATTGTGCGTACCGGTCTTCATAGCATTGTGCATATATTGACATAGGCTTCGAGTTTGGCGGCCACCACAGTTCGGTTGTGGCTTTGGGTCGCTTGATCCTTTCGATTGGGAGTAATCTTACTCACTCCGAAACTCCTCGACAGCCTTGTGAATCAGTTCCGTCAGCAGTGCGCGTTGCTTTGGTAACTCTTTCGGTGAAACAGTGAGGCGCAGATACCTCCTTTCCGTAGCGGATGCGAGACCCGCTTCTTCCATGCGTTCGGTCCAGCCGACTTTATCGATGATCTCAACTAACAGGTGCGTGAACTTCTTCTTGGGGCGAAAGTTAACGAAATTGCGCGAGCGAGATCCGTCGCTCAAGCCGATGTGATATTTGTTATAGTTGAGTTGTTGATTCGGTTCTAGCTTTTCATTAATGATTTCGAGAAATGTGTCAGCCATCGCGACTGTTTGAGGTGACGCACGGTTATTCCAGTAATTGCGGTCTGTTTCTGTGAGATTCACTTCGTCATCTCGACGTAGATCGGTCGAGTCCAGCACGCGAACAACATGGAGCGCAATTTTGTCGTCGATTTTCATCGCATTTAACTGAAGTGCAATTAGCGGTATGCTCCCGGTGAACAGGCTCATGACGTTGAGGAATCGGCTGGTGATGTCTTCAGCCACAATCACGGCGACGTGGTCGTAGCCTGGATATCGCCGTCGCTCGATATCCCAGTATTCAATGCAACGGATGATGTGCGACTCGTCGGTCTGGCCTAACATCAATTCGACCTCATATCGCCGGTCCTCATCCGGGTTGCCTAGTAACAAGTCGAGCCTTCCGGCTTTATGTTGTCGGCGTTCGCGTTCAATCAGCACAATCTCACCGAAGCCAAGTATCCCCGGATCCTTGGCGATCAGATCCTGAAGCCACTTTTCCGTAAACTCGGGGTGGTTCTTGAGCATGAGCGGCTCGGTTTTCGTATAAGTCAGATTACTCACTGTGACTCTCCTTCAGGTAGGTAGATGTGTACCGACCGTTTGGTCAGGCACACCTGTGATCGTTGTGTTAGGCAGTGATTCATCTGCTTTCACTAATGGGCTGCTGCACCGTTGCTGGATTCCCGCTTGTAATGGTATGACAAAGAGTCGTACCGGACTGACGTATGTCTGTGTGCCAAACTATTAAGTGATGACAATCAGGCCACAGTGATAGACTTATCCAGGTACACATCCTGAATGGCGTTGAGTAGTTTGATGCCTTCAGCCATGGGTCGTTGGAAAGCTTTGCGACCGGAGATCAAACCCGTGCCGCCTGCTCGTTTATTGATGACAGCTGTGCGAGCGGCATCTTGGAAATCGTTTTTTCCAGATGCACCGCCGGAGTTAATCAGACCCATGCGGCCCATGTAACACCCGGCAATTTGATAGCGGGTGAGATCGATGGGATGATCGCTGGTCAGATTATCGTAGACCGCTTTGTTGGTCTTAGCGAAGTTGATAGCCGTGAAGCCGCCATTATTTTCTGCTTGTTTTTGTTTGATAATGTCTGCTTGAATGGTGACACCGAGATGATTCGCCTGATTGGTCAGGTCGGAAGCGGCGTGGTAATCGGCACCGTCTTTTTTGAAGCCGGCGTTTCTCAGGTAACACCATAGTACCGTAGCTAGACCCATTTCGTGGGCCGCCTGGAATGCTTCGCTTACTTCCATAATCTGCCGAGAAGATTCTTCGGAACCGAAATAAATAGTGGCACCCACAGCCACGGCGCCCATATCCGCAGCCTGTTCGACGGAGGCGAACATAATCTGATCGAACTTGTTGGGATAGGTGAGCAGTTCGTTGTGGTTAATTTTCACAAGGAAGGGAATCTTATGGGCATATTTACGGGCGACTGCACCGAGTACGCCAAGGGTGGAAGCCACCGCATTACAGCCACCTTCGATGGCGAGTTTTACAATGTTTTCAGGATCGAAGTATATCGGGTTCGGCGCAAAAGACGCTCCGGCTGTGTGCTCGATACCCTGATCTACAGGTAGTATAGAGACGAACCCCGTACCGCCGAGTCGGCCATGATCGAAGATGGTTTGTAGTGATCGCAGGACTGGTGTGGGTCGATCCGTATTCGCATAAACGCGATCGACAAAATCCGGACCTGGCAGATGCAGCATCCGATTATCGATGGTTTTGCAAGTATGCCCCAGCAGGAAATCAGCCTGGTCTCCAAGGAGGTCTTGTATAGCGCTCATCGTTGTGATACTCCCTAAAATGTTGACTCATCAAGACGCGTCATGGCGGGCTAGTGACGCCGCGTTACCAACCCTGAAATCGCACCAATTATGGTAATGTTAGCTACTCGATCGGCAAGGGGAAAAGCGTAAAAATCGTACTTTCGTACTCCGATTGAAAGAGCTGTGAAATAAGAGATTTCAGTCTCTCTGAATAGGCTGCGATATTGCCTCGAATGCGAGGGTCGTGTACGTTGGTGGCAGGTTTAGCTTCGTCGCGGGTCAGAATGGCCGGTGGTGGTTCTTAAGATAGCTAGCAAGGAGCAGCTTGATGACTGATGAGGATACGAACATGGGGAATGGCGACACCATCGTCGATGAGCAGGAGTCTATGTCTGACAGTGAGCAGGCTATGGCCAAGCTCAAAGAGTCGATCTCCGTCGAGAAAGAAGATGTCGGATCGCTGCGCATCAAGATGACCGTCACCGTCCCACGCGAGACCATCGACGAGCGAATGGGAGAACAATTCGCTGAGTTAAAGCGTGATGCAGCCGTCCCTGGTTTTCGTAAAGGCCACGCGCCGATCCAACTCGTGGAAAAGCGGTTTGCTTCCGATGTTGGAGACCAACTTAAACGCGAGTTGGTCAGTTCGGGATATTTAGCGGCTGTTGAAAAAGAGGACATCAACGCGCTTGGCGATCCTTTGTTTTGGGTGTCCGTGAAGGAAGAGCAGGAAAACGAAGACCAACAGACCAAGTCGGTCGAGACCGAAAAACTTCTACCCATCGATCAAGCGCTTGATTCACTGGTTTTTCCCAAAGAAGGGGCTTTGACCTTCGCCTGCGAGATTGAACTTAAGCCTGAGTTTGAGTTACCAAAGCTGGACAAAATTCCTATCAAGCGCGTAAAGCATGAAGTGGATGAAAGCGATGTGGACGCTGAGCTAAAGCGCATGCGCATGATGCGTGGCACATTCAAGCCGGTAGAAGACGGACAAGTGAAGTTGGACGACATGTTGTACGTTGATTTCAAGATGTTCGTGGATGGTAACGTGGTTGATTCTGCGGAGAATTTCGATGTGGCTGCCCGTGATATGAATATCAGAGGTGTCCAATTGGAAGGCTTCGGCAAAGCCGTTGAGGGTAAAAAACTTGGCGATACGATCACCATCGAGGGAACCGTGCCCGATGACCATGAGCAGATGGATATTCGAGACAAAACAGCCAAGTTTGAACTGACGATTAACGAAATCAAACGGCTGGAGGTGCCGCCATTCGATCAGGCGTTCCTCGAGTCTGCTGGTTTTGATAGTGAGGAAGACCTGCGGGAACTGGTGCGCGATCAAATGCAAGCAGACCTGAGCAGCCGAAGCCGAAGTCATATGCACGAGCAGGTCGGTGATTTTTTACTGGAACATACTGATTTTGAATTGCCTGAAGGCTTGTCGCAACGACAGGTAGAGAGGTCGTTGTCGCGTCGTCGCATACAATTACTCCAGGCGGGTATGCCTGAAGCGGAAATTGATAAGTCGATGGACGATATGCGGGTGAAAGCACGTGATCAAGTGATCCGCGATCTTAAACTATTTTTCATCTTGGAAAAAATCGCCGAAGATCGTGAGATTGTCGTCCCTGAGGATCGTATAAACGGCGCGATTGCCCATATGGCCCATCGTGCCAATAAGCGATTTGATCGTGTACGTGACGAGTTGAGCAAGGGCGACGGTTTGACGATGTTGTATCTGCAAATTCGCGACGAGATGATCTTGGATCTTCTGATTACGGATGCGGACGTATCGGACGAGGAAAGTCCGAAAAAGAAAGCGGCACCGAAATCCAAAACCAAGGCGAAAACTACAGCCAAGGTAAAAGCACCGGCCAAGAAAGCTGCAACGACAAGTGCGAAAAAGAAAACCCCGGCGAAAAAAACACCTGCAAAGAAGTCCGTTAAGAAGAAAAAGAAGACCTCCTGAAAGATGCGACCTTGTCAGGTTATTTTGCCGACAATACGTGTAGCTGTTGTCGTGATTCGCCCAGAAGATGTTATAAGACGTTATCGACGAATGGCTATTGAAGAAATGTGTGAAGCGATACAAAGTAATGATCTACCCAAACGAGGTTCGACCTATGCATGATGTGAATGGGCCTGTGCCTGTGATGAACCAAATGCCGGCGTACCAGCGTACGCGTGAAATGTCTCTTACGGACATGCTATTGGAGAACCGGATTATTTTCCTGTCCGGTCCGATTGTTGAGCGGTCGGCTAGCTTGGTGATACAACAGTTGTTGTATTTGCAATCGATTCGTCGCACGCAGGATGTGAATCTGTATATCAATTCACCCGGTGGGTTGGTGGATCAGACGCTGGCGATTTATGACACTATGAAATTTATGGGGTGCGAAGTAGCCACTTATTGCATCGGTCAGGCCGCTAGCGGTGCCGCGATTATTCTCATGGCCGGGGCAAAAGGCAAGCGCTACATTCTGCCTAATGCTAAGGTGATGATGCACCAACCTTATGGCGGCATTACCGGTCAAGCGGAAGACATTCGCATTCAAGCGGAAGAAGTGCTTCGTGATAAGAAACGGTTAAACACCATTATCGCGAGTTGCACCGGGAAATCAATCGAACAGGTGGCTGATGAGACCGAGCGCGATCGATATCTTGATGCCCAGGAAGCCGTTGATTACGGTGTGGTAGATGAAATCCTCGTCGAAGCGGTGGACGATAAGGACAAGGCCAAGAAGAAGTAAATCGTCAGGCGTGTGGCGAGAATGCAAAACTTTGGTTTTTTTAGTGGTAATGTGATCAATGCCTACAGTGAATCAACGCGTGCCCTTTGTCATCGAAAGTACCGGTCGGGGCGAACGAGAGATGGATATTTTCTCTCGTTTGCTGAAAGATCGGATTATCTTTCTGACGGGCGGTGTGAATGATGACGTGGCCAACATCATCGTGGCACAGTTGCTTTTCCTTTCCAATGAAGATCCTAAGGCCGACGTACATATGTACATCAATAGCCCGGGCGGTTCCGTTTCTGCGGGCTTAGCTATTTTCGATACGATGCAATATCTGCGATGTGACGTGGCGACGTATAACGTGGGATTGGCCGCCAGTATGGGGGCGATCATCCTGTGTGGTGGTGCAAAGGGAAAGCGTTATTTGTTGCCGAATTCTCGTACCTTACTTCATCAGCCGCTCATTGGTGGGGTGTTGGAAGGTTCTGCTACCGATCTATCCATCGAGGCTGAGGAAATTATTCGGCTTCGTAAATTGCTATACGAAATCATCGCTTCGCGTTCCGGCAAAGATATGGCAACGATTGAAAAAGATTGCGATCGCAATAAGTGGTTGGATGCCAACGAGGCCATCCAATATGGTTTAGCCGATCAGACGCTAGAACGCATGCCCATGCCGGCAGATTAAACTCCGCGCAAACCTAAAGCCCACGGCTCGGTTTTATGGATACACCGAGAAAGTTTGCCATCAGTTGTGAACCTTCGGTGGTTAGAAAGCTTTCCGGATGAAACTGCACGCCTTCGATGGGCATGGATTTATGGCGGATGCCCATTAGTTCGTCTCTATCGGTCCATGCTGTCACCTCAAACACATCGGGCAAACTATCTCGTTGGATGGTCAATGAATGATAGCGGGTGGCGATAAAGGGGTTTGACAGGCCTTCATAACAACCCGTGCCTATGTGTTTAATGGGACTGGTCTTGCCATGCATGAGCCTCGCTTCCCGACCAATGGTTCCACCGAATACTTGGCCAATACATTGATGCCCCAGGCACACGCCAAGGATAGGTACCTTGCCAGCGAAGTGTTTGATGACATCGTTGCTCATGCCTGCTTCGTTTGGTGTACAAGGTCCGGGTGAGATAATCACGTGGGTGGGTTTAAGGTTATCCAATTCGTACAGGGTGGTTTGGTCATTACGTACAACTTGAATCGGCTGATGGGGGATTAGCGCACCCACCTGTTGAACCAAGTTGTAGGTGAAGGAATCGTAGTTATCGATGATGAGGATCACTATAGCATTGTCATCTATTGTGCATCGTTTTTCAAGAGAATCTCCCGGAAAAACAGAGATCCGTCTGCTACAGAAAAATAGAGCTTGCTCTAAGGCAGCCTAGCAGACGGGGGGCATGAATCAATGGTTGAGCACTTTTAGCGGGGTATCTACAGGTATGCAGGAGAATGCTAATTCACGGATGACGGCGTCGGCGACGAGTCGGCCTTGCGGAGTTAAGGCTATATGCGATGCCGTAACGATGAGATTACCTAGTGAGACAAGATGAGGAAGCACGGAAGAAAAATGCTCGCGTGGGTCGAGGTCAAAGCGGTGTTGAAAGGCTTCGATTGATAAACCCTCGATCAACCGAAGTTGCATGAGTATGCTTTCCAGCATGAGCGCATCGTTATCTAACGTTTCAACTTCGACCTCAGCGTGATGTTGCGCTAACATCATGTTGACGTAGGCGTTGAGGTCGGGGACGTTTTTGTATCGTCGGTTGCCCGTGCATCCGGCTGCGGATGGGCCTACACCGATGAAGGGCTGATTGCGCCAGTAGATGAGATTGTGCTGCGACTCGCAACCCGGACGGGTGAAGTTGCTCGTTTCATATTGACGGTAGCCTGCGGCGCAGAGTTCGTCGATGGCCAGTAAATACATATCCGCTTCAAGCCCCTCATCGCAGGGTGTGATTCGATTCGCCTCGCGCATGGCGGTTAGTCGCGTTTGGGGTTCATACGTTAGTCCATAACAGGCAATATGGTCAGGTGTTAGATCAATCGCACGATGCAATGATTGCGACCAGGTCTTCATGGTTTGGCCGGGGATACCGAAAATAAGATCGAGATTGATTTGATCAATACCGGCGCGCCGGAGCGTGTCCACGGAGGGGGCGATATCTTCCGGTGTATGCAAGCGTTCAAGTGTAGCTAGCTCCTCCGGGAAAAACGATTGTGCGCCCATCGATACGCGCGACACGCAGCATTGTTGGAGAAGCAATGCTTTATCGTGTTCGACCGTAGCGGGATTGGCCTCGACGGTAAACTCATCCAACTGGGCTTGGCCAACTGATTTGCTGACGGCTTGAAGTATGAGCCGAAGCTCATCGGATGGTAAGGTCGTTGGTGTGCCGCCGCCGACGAAGACGGTGGTGATGGCATGTTCAAGCGAAGCTGTACGGACATCTAGTTCGTTGACCACAGCTTCGACCAGCGGCTTAGTGGCCCGATCTTTCAGTGCGACGGAGTAGAAATCGCAATACCCACATTTTGAATCGCAAAATGGGATGTGGACGTACAATCCGCAAGGTTGATGACGAAGGAAATTCGTTTGGTTAGCGAGGCGATCATTCATACGGTTATGGTATCACACGGACTGTGTGTTGTTTAGTGTGATTCGGTAAAACAAGCTCATCGTTGGGTATGCACAGCGTGGTAACATTTGTCGGTCTTAAGTGGTTCGGATATAATGCAGCGTGGTGCCGTTGGCACTTCGACGTGCCGTAGGCACATCGACCATGATTATGTGAAACTTTAGCAGGGCTGAAGGTAGCTATGCTCATCAAGGGATGTGTCGTATGCACGTCAAGTTTATCATGTTCCGTGAAGACGGTAACCGGCGGGATTACCTGATTGCCGAGGGCACGACCAAAATAGGGCGGCAGAGCGATTGTCAAATTCGCATTCCACTTTCTGATATATCACGTCGCCATGCAGAAGTAATCATTGAGGAACACAGTGCCACATTGCGGGACTTAGGCTCGGCTAATGGTACGTTTCTTAATGAGGAGCGGGTGTTTACGGATGAGTTTCTTGAAGCCGGCGACCGTATCGTGATTGGTCCTGTGGCGTTTATTGTGCAAATAGATGATGACCCCTCGGATGCTGAAGTTCTGGCTATTCACAATGCCGCTATGAGTGGCCAGGCGTTGGACCAAGGTGGTGGTGCGGTTGGTACTTCCAAGCATGTGTACATTTCAGATGAAGATATTGATCCGATAGCGGCGTTGGAAGAGTTGGCTTCAAGCGCGGATCATACGGCGATAAACGCTGATGAAGATGAGGATTAAGAGACTGATATATATATCACGGCTTCGTATTGTAAATTGATCTCAATGAGCCGCGGGTTTCGACCCGCGCGGATGTACGAACAAGATAAAACCTGCGACTTGGTATGGTCGTGTAGTTGCCACACGAGTGAAACAGTGTACTTGCTTTCGTTTGATAAATGTTAAGCTTTCCAGTATTGCAGGTGGTTCATGGCTACGCTAACTCAGTCACAAGTCGATGCAGATACTCGATCTGATACGCGCCATATTCGACGTCGTCGGGCTGTACGTCGTCAGATTATTTTACTTCTCGTGGGCACGGTTATTCTGGTTACGTTTATCATGGTGTTAGGCGATATGCGCAGGCAGCGATGGTCGATGGAGCAATCTCGTTGGTACGCTGCGCAACTGATGAAACGATCCGGTGAATTCCGTGTCTTGCCGTTAAATTTGTTCGTCGATGTCATGCAGGATGTGCCTGATAGGCTCAAAGCGCAGGCGAGACCTTTTTCATATCTTACGCGAGAGCAGGCTCGGCTATTGAGTAAATCCTCGAACCGTCTGCTCGTGGCGTGGTCGAAACCTGTCCATCGCGTTTTAGCCAAGGATGGTCGGGCGGTTGTGCTGTACGAGGAAGGCAGCTTTCAGCCAGTCTGGATACACCTGGCGGATTTCGATCTATTCTTTGCCCGGCAGCAGCAAGAGCTTGAACGCTTGAAAAGTGGGTAGGGCGGGTTTTACCCGCCTTCGCGCGTGCGCCGAATTCCGGCGGGTGGAACCCGCGCTACCAATCATTGATTCGCCTGTGCGAGTTTTTTGGCTTCGGTGTCTGATTCCAGGAAGCGGTCGGTGTATCGTGGGTCGATGCTTTGGCAGACCTGGGTGGCTAATTCTCCGATACGCTCGTAGTCGGGGTCTTGATTCGAGTGTTCCAGAAATTCTCCGGCTAGGATGACGAGGCGCAGCAGATGGCGTAACACGAGGCCTTCGTTTTTTAGCAGGTTTCGTGCCCGCACGAATTTATCGAAGTCGCCTTCCAACTCGAATATGCCACCGGCTAGCCACTTCTCATCGGAGATGATTATTTCCGGTGAGGCTAAGTGCGACTCGAACAAGATGCGCAACATTTCAGGAAGCCTGATTCTTCTGGGGCCTAAGTCCTCAGCCATGTAGTCCGCCCCAACGTCCTCAGCGATGGCAGCTAATCCGCCGTCCGGATGCGGGAGCGCGAGTCCACGTGTTAGCAGTTGAGGCGAAAGCACTTGTGTTTCCAATATGCTCGCGGGTCGATCTTCCGGCGGTGCGATCGCACGACGCACGGCTGGGGGCATAGGGAGCACGGATTCTAGTGCTTCGAGTTTTTCTTCCATCTGACCACGAGATAATTGCTTAACGAGAAACGCGCCGTACAACGGATCAACGCTGCGGAAATCCTTTAATTCGTGGATGTTATCATTGAGTGTCACGTGCTCGCCGTTTTCATCCATCGTGAGATAGCCAAGCTTGGCGAGGTTCGCCATCATATGGTCGAGTTGGGATTGGAATTTTTCGAGTCGGGCGGATTCGTTAAACCGTTTACCCAGAAATTCGCGCACCGTAGCCAACGATCCTTGTTTTGTGATCAGGTAGATCAAAATCTGATAGGGAATCATGGACCGGCTGTGCAACTTAGCCGGGCCTGCTTTGACGAGCGTTTCTAATTGACCCTTGGCCCAATACTGCTGCGTCGTTCTTCGCTTGGGTTTTTTGCGTTCGAGTTGTTTCCGCGCCCGCATGATACCCGGGTCTTTCGACTTGGGGTCTATTTTCTCATATTTTTTATGCCACTTGGCAATCTTGACATCATCCTCATGGGCCATGGCATACACGTATCCGGAAGTGTCAAACTGCGGACGTCCGGCCCGTCCGAACATTTGATGCGCGTCGGAAGATGGGATCAGTTTTTTTTCTCGCGGTTTTCCTTTTAATAGCGAATTGATCACCACCGACCTAGCCGGCAAGTTGATTCCCGCAGCTAGCGTTTCCGTACAGACTACGAACGGCGTGAGTTTCTCAAGGAAAAGGTTTTCGATCATCTCCTTATACTTAGGTAGTATGCCCGCATGATGCACGCCGACACCGCGTATGAGCATTTGCCGAAGCTTGGGGCCGATACCCGATTGAAAAAGCTCAGCCGGTAATTGTTGTTCGATTTTATCGCGTGTTGTTTGGTTAATGAGTTTGAGGCCTTTGAGCCGCTCAGCGACGTCCCAACATTCATCCCGACTAAAACAAAAGACCAAGGCCGGCACGCGATTGTCCGAATCGTTTTCGCTAATCATTTCGACAAGATGTTCAGTGAGCAGTTTTTCACCGACCCAAATAAATTCCAGCGGTACGCGCCGCTGATCGGACTGGATCATCGTTAAACGTCGGCCATGTTTTTCCTTAGCCCATTGGGTGAATTCGACGGTGTTGCCAACGGTGGCGGATAGAAGCATCAGGCGGATCGAATGAGGAAGCAATGACAACGACAGTTCCCACACGATTCCCCGATCCATCGAGTTGAAATAATGAAACTCATCCATCACCACGCCGCTAACATCGGTGAGCATGTCCTCTTCACTGAGGATATGGTTGAGTAGAATTTCCGCAACGACTACGCGAATCGTTGCATCAGGGTTGATTTTGCGATTGCCCGTGACCAGGCCGACACTTTCGCGCGGGAACCCCCAACGCTCGGCTGCGTCTTGAAACTCACGAAATTTCTGATCGGTCAGCGCGATGAGTGGCGTTGTATAGTATAGCTTAGTGCCCGAATGCAGGGCTTCGAAGATTGCGGCTTCGGCGATTAAGGTTTTACCCATGCCCGTGGGCGCAGCGATGAGTACCCCGCCCTCGGCTTCAAACCAGGCAAGCAGCGCTTCCTCTTGGAATGGATATAACTCGAATTGGAGTGAATCCAGGAATTTATCACAAATAGTCGCACGGTCCATGGCGATAAGCTTAGCCGGATACGCGCATAAAGTCTCGGTACACTTGACTGTTAAGTGCTCTATATCTGTTCGAGGGCCGCGTCGAGATCAGCGATAATGTCTTGCCAGTCTTCCAGGCCGATGCTGACTCGAATGCCGCCGGGCAATAGGCCGCGTGCTCGTTTAAGGTCTTCCGGCAGTGCTGCGTGTGTCATGCCGTATGGAGCTTCGATCAGCGTTTTGATTTGCCCAAGAGAAACCGCCAGGGTTAAGGTATAGGCGTGTACGGCTGCCCAGTCGATCAATGTCCTAGCCGGTACTCCGGAATCCTCTTTATCTTTGACAACGAAATAGAGCATGGACCCTGGCGCAAAGCGACCTTTATCATCGCGCATTTGTTTCTTGGCTAAATCGAATTGAGGAAATGATTCCAAGCCGGGATAACGCACCGCTTCTACTTTTGGATGAGATTCCAGGAACCTGGCCACGCGCATAGCGGATTTTTGATAATTGGCCATACGTGTAGATAAAGTCGGTAGACCATGTACGAGCACCGGCCAGGCGCTTTTCGGGGATAAGGCGGCACCGAAATCCTTACGGAACATAATTAAGTCGCGATATTGTGACATTGGGCCAATGACTGCGCCGCCAATATCGGTACCGAAGCCGCCGATGGCTTTTGTTAGGGATTGGCAAACTAAGTCAGCGCCTAGTTCGATGGGACGCTGGCAATAGGGGGTGGCGAATGTATTGTCTACGACCATGTGTACATGTTTGTTTGCCGGGCGATTTTTATTGATGTCGTCCAGCATGTCACGCATGGCTGCGATGTCGATTAAACACATGTCAGGATTGACGGGTGTTTCAAAATACAACACCCGCGTTTGAGGTGTGATTAGATCCCGCGTTGACGAAAGGTCGGTCATATCGGCTAATGTGTGGTTGATAGAAAATCGCGGTAACCAGTTTTCCAGTAATGAATACGTACAGCCATAAAGCATTCTGTGGGCAACGACATGCTCGCCTGCTTTCGTAAGTGAGCAGATGGCTGCAGCAATGCCGGCCATACCGGATGCAAAGCACAACGCTATTTCTCCACCTTCTGCGATGGCGAGATTTTCTTCGAGCATATCACCGTTTGGTTCACCCAGACGGTCGTAAATGTAGATAGGGTGATGTCCGTCTGATTCCATAACATCACCGGCGAACTCTGCGAAACCCAGGGCACCGCGTGCTGCGGAATCCAATCGGAAAGTTGCACTGGAGGTCATAGGCGGGATGACATGGTGGTCGTAGTCCCAGCGGTGCGTATGGCTACGACCGTGTATCATTCGGCTGCGCGTGCGATAATTGTTTTCCGCTGCTGTTTCGTTGGTTTTGTCTTTGTGCATGATCATTGTCCCTATGTATTTCGTTTAGTCAGATGCGCAATAGATCCGCTTCCATCTATTATGAGGAGTGCAATTCCTATGCCGGAAGTTCGTGGAATTCGTTAATAGAAAGGTTAATCCAGGTGATGACGAAGATAAAGCGTCTCATTGCAACCGATGAGCGTGGGGCCGGTGACACTTTCGGCGAGGTGGGTGCAATGCGTCAGAGCCGCCCCGATGTACATTGGGATGAATCTGCGGGCATTCTTGCCACCCACTCACGTAACTTTGCGTTTGGGAATGGTTGCTAGACCTGTCCGCTTACAGTTCGAGAGTGCTCACACCCGATCCAACATCACCAGGCTCGCGCCAGGTGTTCTGAACAACCAGACGTCGATTTTGTAACGCACACAGTAGCATGGCAGTCGATTCAGGTGTGCCAAGCTTGGTATCACGTATAGAAAGTGGCTGAAGGAACGGGGTCCGTGACACTTCCGGCGGCTTGAGAACCGTTCCTCGTTGCAGCCTGAAAGGCTGACCGAAAGTAGCCGTGGGCAAGTCCGCCGCAGGCGGATGCCGCTCACGGTAAACCCAACATGCGTTCCATTCGACCCTGCAGGGGTCGCACAAGCGCCGCGTCGCACACATCTCGCAGAATAGACGACCCTTTCAGGGGCGAGCAGGCCTTCGGCCTGCAACAACTGCCGCCGATTCTGTCACGGACCCGAAGGAACGGGGATAATACCCTTTCGATTGCCTAAACTTGGCTATTGTGTTAGCATGAGGTGTCCAGATCAGGTGTCGAAGCTCATTCTTGCTACCTTGCGATGCCGCAACACGAATCTACTCGCTCAATCTGGACCGCCGAATGAACGACATCCGTCCCCCACTCCTAGGCTCGGTGATCGTGCCCCCCACGGCAAATCGGCCAGTATAGATGGTTAGCCTGGATGATGCGCCTACGGATGGGCGGTGTATGACAGGCTTCTCGCAATACAGGCGGACAGTGACTACTGAAAATGGCCAGCTCTAGCCCTCCGACAACCTCGTAGGGCGGGAGGAGGAGGTCCATTTGAGATACGAGGACAGCTGACTGAGGGCAGGGCTGGTGCGGCAGAATCTGGCGGCACGAGTCTTCAACTCAGAGAACGGAGAAGGCAACCTGCATGGATAAGACGATCGTTTCTAGTAGGAGTCAAGGTGAGGATCACTGGTTGCCGTCCCGCACGGATCCGTGCGATAAAGATGATGGACTGATTACCACGGCTCTTCTCTTGGCCGCTGGAGCGGGGACACGTCTACAGCCGCTGACAGACAACAGCCCCAAGTGCCTTACGGAAGTGCGCGGCATTCCCATTCTAAAACGGCTTCTTTCTTGCCTAGTGGAGGAGGGCTTCAGGCGGTTGGTTGTAGTCGTCGGTTACCGCGACGCGCAAATCCGCGATTATTTGGAACGGCATTCTTCAGGGCTTACGATCGACTTCGTGGACTGCCGTGAGTT
Organism: Planctomycetota bacterium; assembly: GCA_024276605.1. GTDB lineage: Bacteria > Planctomycetota > Phycisphaerae > UBA1845 > UBA1845 > JAJRPG01. The sequence continues at coordinate 18,306 of JAJRWX010000002.1, forward strand.
TGCGACGACAAACAACATCTACTCCCTTTGGCGGGCACGTGAACACGTTCGAGAACCGTTCGTCTTAATTGAATCGGACTTAGTGTTCGATTCGCATCTACTGGGCCTGATGCGTGTTCGGGATCGCATCGCCGTTGCCCGCTTTCAATCGCCCTTGCTTGGGACGACTGTCTCGATAAACGAGTTTGGACGTGTTCTATCATTCCGTGTTGGGGCCGACCCGTGCACGACTGAGTTAGGGCATAAGACCGTCAACGTGTATAGCTTGTCGAAGGCGACTTGGCTGGAAGTTATCCGACGATTAGATCAGCATATTGCTGCGGGCAAAGTGCATGACTACTACGAGGTCGTGTTCGCGGAGATGGTCGCCGAAGGTTTGCTGGCGCTGCAATCGGTTCACTTTGACGAAGGACGTTGGTGCGAGATTGACACGCTCGAAGATCTCCAAATAGCCGAACAGATCTTTCTTGATCCGCAAGATGCGTACGGACCACAGATTGCGAAACGTTCGTGCTCCTTGCGGGTATCATGACGGGGTCGCAAGGCGCAACTGACCACAGCGGAGTCGTTGTCGCCGGGGAAACCCCGCGTCAACTCAATTACACGAAGGTTCGGGCGTATTGGAAGAGTGCGCGACCGTCAATGCTTGGTCCCTACATGATGGACGGGTTCGGGTTCCCCGTCGGCGCGGGGCGCTTTCGTTTTCGTGGCGAAGTAAAGGCGGTCGCAGAAGCGATAAAAGACCTCAAACCGGAAACGTCGGTGCTGGACCTTGGCTGTGGCATAGGCGTGTGGGCGGAGTACTTCGCGCAACGCTTCTCAAGAGTAGTGGCGGTCGAGGCTAGCTCAACGCTGTACACGGTGTTGAAGGAACGATGCTCACCCTATCCGAACGTGACCACACACCACCGCGACGTGTTATCCTTCGAGATGAAAAACGATTGCGGGGCTGCAGAAGGGTTTGGATCCACCAGTGGGTTTGGGCTGGTTTTTCTCGGTGGTTTGCTGATGTACTTGAACGATCACGATGTTTCGATCCTGCTGCGCAAGCTCGTTTCACACCTTAAACCGGGCGCGATAGTACTTTGTCGTGAGTCCACGATTCGCCAAGGTGTCGACACGTTGCAAGGCGATTATCAGGTCGTTTACCGCTCGGTTGAAACATATCGGAACATTCTTGTGGATGCCGGCTTCGACGTCATGAAGGTACAGGGCAACAACGCATACATCAGCGTGCAAATGGCCTGCGAACTTGTCAAGAAATGGAAGGCGCTTGTGCCGGCGCGATTCCGATGTCTCCCAATCGTCGGTCGCCTTGCGTACTTGGGGTTTCGCTTGGGCTACCCGTGGAATACGAGGCTGATTCCTTGGCTGTTGACCAGAATGGGGTGCGAGTTCCCGTGGTTGACGAACCACTTCTTTGTTCTACGGCCAAGTATACAGGCCGCAGCGGACCGGATGGACGCGCCGTCGCACGGCACGCAGGTCGGGCAAGAGAGGATGCAGAAATCGCGTTGAATAAACCGCTAAGACAACTCTACTGCAATCTCCCAAACATCGTTTCGTTTGTCGGCGTGCTACCGCTCTTCATCCTTCTCCGGGAGGACGCGTTTATCTATCTCTGCCCGCTCATCGTCTTCAACAACATCATGGATGATTTGGACGGAATTCTGGCCAAGAAGTTGGGGCTTTGCAGTGAATTCGGTGCCGGGTTGGACAATGTATGCGACGCGGTGGCGCACATCCTCATTGCAATGGTTGTCGGCTTCCATTTTGGTGGAGTCGTGCTGGCGGCTAGCCTACTCTCTGCCGTCGCGATTCTTATTCGTGTTGTTCAGCGAATAGCCCCTTCTCACGTTCCCGGAACCGGGACGCCGACCAACGAATTAATGCGTCACCTCCTGCTATTGACCATGCTCCATCAGTTCTATGCCTTCGAGATCACTACATACCTTGTCGCTGTGTACCTTCTGAACTCGGCGTCGATGCTCGTACCATTTGCCATGCCTCACCTTGTTCGCTCGAAAACCAAGTCAGCGACGGCGATCCTGGGCGTCAATGTTGCCCTTGTGCTTACCTGGGTTTCCCCCGAAACCGCACCTTTCATGGCGGTAGTCTTCTTGGGCACATATCTCTATTCGTTTGCGGTGGGCGCTGTGGGATGGCTCCGAGCGGGATGAAGGTAAGCGCTCGGTGAAGTGCACTTTTTAACTACACTTTGGTGTGTACCCATTTACCTCGATAGTAACGTGTTAGTCCAGCGGCGCCACGCCAAATATTATCTGCGAACATACCCATCCAAGCGCCAAGCAGGCCACCTTGTAGGACGATTCCACAGATGTAACCTGTCAATATGCGTATGTTGACGCCGACTATGGTGATCAGCAGGGGGTATTTTGTATCACCCGCCCCACGTAAAGCCCAGATGTAAACAATGGCTATGACAAGTATCGGTTGGAGTAGAGATAAGTAGCGGAAGGGGGCTGCGCCGGCGAGACGAACCTCTTTGTCCGTGCTCATTACGTCATAAATCAGGTCAGCACCAAAATAGAAAAATGCCGCGACGAACAGTGAGAGTAGTCCGCATTGCATAACGGCTTCGTGCGCGATGCGACGGGCGCGGGCAATGTTCGCTGCACCAAGTGCCTGGCCAATCATGGTGGCTGTGGCCGTAGACCACGCTACGGCAGGAAGGTAGGTTAGTGCTTCGACGCGGATAGCGACGATGTGGGCTGCGAAGAGAATCTGGCTTTGCTGTGGGTCTGCCAATCGTGAGATGATCGCCAGGAATATGAAGTGTCCGGACCACATGATCGCGCCATCTGCGGCTGCGGGGGTTCCGATGTTGAGTATTCGTTTGACGTCCTGCAGGCGGAGTTTGAGTAGGGGCGCTTGAATCATGATGCCGGTCCTACCGCGTGCGAGTACGAGAATCATCAACATTGCGCCGAGACCTTGCGCAGCGACCGTTCCGATGACAATACCTGTGATGCCCAGTTTGGGAATTGGCCCTGGTCCGTAGACCAACAAGTATGACACCAATATATTGACACCGTTGATGATGGCGAAAATAGCCATGGGTGTTCGCATGTCGCCAAGACCGCGAATAGCGGCGCTGCCGACGAGGGTGATGCAGAGGAAGAATAGGCCAATGGCGTCGAATCGGAGGTAATTGACGGTGATGGTGTAAGCTTCCCCGGTCATGCGGCAGTAGTGTGCGAACCAGGGGGCTAAGGTGTAAATGAGTAGAAAGATGCACAGGCCTACGATCGCAGCCAGGGTGATGGATTGGTTGGCGAAACGGTTAGCCTGCCGGCGGTCTCCTGCGCCTTCGAACCGAGAGACGAGTGCGGTAGTGCCGGTTCCCACAAGCATGGCGATCATTGAGCCTAGCCAGGCGACGTAGGCACCGAGACCGATGGCGGCGGTGGCTGTGTGGCTGATACGACCGGCGAGAAAAACGTCAAAGGTGCCTACGGCGGCGTTGAGTAGCTGTTCGCCAAGTACGGGGATGGCTAGGATGAACAAGGTACGGCGGATGGGGGCAGATACGAGTTTTGTAGAAGTCTGCGACTTCTTTACCAGTGGCTCTTGCGCTGGCTGATTCGATCCATCGAGCATGTCATAGTTTTCAGTGTCCGAATGGACGTTGGACATATCATATCTCTATCCGTTAGCCGTGTTATGTAACACACGTTCGCATCGTTCGCCGGAAAAAACCACTGTTTAGCCGGTTCGATATACAGTATGGCAGTTGGGAGGTTATGCCTAGATGTGGTTGTATGGGATGACTGGAAAACGAGACGAGGTGAAGCAGGAGGCCTATTCACGGTATGGAGGGGGTAGGAAATGTCACTTTTGGTGCATGTCTCATTGATGCGAGGTTTATGACGGCTATACTCGACGGGCGGAATTCGGTTGAGGCGACTCCAGGGTGAATGGATAGTGGGCATCTGTATTTGAAGGATAAAGCATGAGTGAAGCACCGGTAAGTGTATCTGATCGCGCACACACGGCCCGTTCGAGCATGTTATTTTTGCTTGGACTGCGCTTCATGTTTTTGCTCGTATTGATGGCTGTGGGTTGGAGTTTGGCTTCGGAAGAACAGCAATTATCGGCTCAGTTATCAGAGCATCGTCAGTTGATTGTGCTAGGTTTCTTGGGTTCAGCTTTGATTGTGATCGCGTTGGATGTGTTTATACCGCGCAAGTCGCTCTCTGCGATATCGGGTCTGTTTTTTGGGCTGGTAGTGGGGATGGTGGTGGCGTATGGGCTTTCGTTGGTGATCGACCTGCTGGTGGAGGCGAATGCCGCTACGATTGATTTAGAAGACCCCGGCTCTGCTTCGGTGGTCAGTGCGCTCAAGTTGGCGCTGGGTGTGGTGTGTTGCTATATGGCGGTCAGTTTTATTTTACAGACTAAGGATGATGTTCGTTTTGTCATCCCGTATGTGGAGTTTTCCCGGCAAAGTAAGGGATCGCGACCGATGGTTCTGGATACGTCCGTGATTGTCGATGGTCGCATTGCAGATATTGCAGATACACGGGTTTTTGACTCGGAGTTAATTGTGCCGAGGTTTGTATTGCAGGAATTACAGACCATTGCGGATAGCAACGATAAGCTCAAGCGCATTCGCGGTCGGCGCGGTCTGGATATGTTGAACAAGCTTCAAACCAATGAGCATGTGGATATTAAAATACTGGAAGTCAAGCCTGAGAGAAGTGCTTCGGATGCCGGAGTGGATGAGATGCTCGTTGACCTTGCACGACAGCTGGATGGTAAAGTTGTGACCAACGATTTCAATTTGAATAAGGTTGCGCAATTGCGCGGTGTGGTCGTGATTAATATCAATGATCTGGCCAACGCGCTTAAGCCGGTGGTGCTTCCTGGTGAAGCCATGTCCATCAAAGTGGTTAAGCCGGGCGAGGAGTCGGGACAGGGTATTGGCTATCTTGATGATGGTACGATGGTGGTTGTCGAAGGTGGCCGGGAACGCATCGGTGAAATCGTTCAGTTGGCTGTAACCAGTGTTCTTCAAACGTCGGCGGGACGTATGATATTCGGTCGTGTGGATGGCGGAGTACCTGAACGACGCAAGGTGTGATCGTCCTTGCAGGGGAGGTTGTGATGAGTAAGTACGCGGTGATCCTGGTAGCTGCCGGTAAGAGCGAGCGATTTGGTGGTAAGGAGAAAAAAACCTTCGCCAAGCTGGATGGTCGCCCGATCTTCTTACGATCGTTAGAGGTGTTTACGAGACGGGACGATGTGTGTCAGACGATATTGGCCGTTGCGCCGGAGGATATGGAGGAGATGAAATCCAAGTTCGGTGCGAATTTGGGTTTCATGGGTGTGAGCTTAGTTGAGGGTGGCACAGCGCGTTGGCAAACGGTGCGTAACGCACTTCAGCGCGTTAGTGATGACGCTACGCATGTGGCCGTTCATGATGCAGCGCGTCCTTGTGTGACGGAATCGATGGTCGATGGAGTTTTTGCGGAAGCGAAAAAAAGTGGGGCTGCGATTTTGGCTTGCCCGCTGACCGGGACATTAAAGCGCGTTGGCGAAGTCGGTATAGAATCTACGGTCTCACGTGAGAATCTGTATGAAGCGCAGACACCGCAGGTGTTCCTCAAGTCGATCTTAGTGGAGGCGTATGCTAAGTTAGGTGATAACGGAGACACGATTACTGATGATGCTCAGGTTGTTGAGCAGACTGGGCATCTGGTAACCGTGGTTTCGTCGAGTCCGCTGAATCTAAAAATCACAAGCAGATCGGATATGGCGCTGGCCCAGTCAATCATTAAGACCAGCCCGAGGAAGACAACGCCGAAGTTGGGTGCGTTTGATGAGGCGCAGTGGTAGTTGCTTGTGAAAATAATGTGATTTCTCTGGCTTGCAGCTTATCGTGGTGGTGCCTGTGAATTGTTGTTCGTGTAAGAAACTATATTGGACTTCGAAAATGTGTTTTGGTTATCTGATATGCGTTGACATGCGAATGGGCTGAGGGTGTAATGTGATGGGTGGTGCTTGCGCGGGGAACGGAGTCACATGTCCTAAAGTTTAGGCGAGGAGATGCCATGAAAATAACACGGTTTAATCGGATGATGTTGATCGTTTGGGGATCAGTTGTTGTTTCTTTATCAGGCTGTAATGTCGATGGCGTGTATCGAGATCGGCAGGTACGAACGACACCGGCCATAAAAATTCCGAATTTGCTTGCCTCTCCCAAGGACCATGAAGCGGTAGATATCCAAATTGCCGACGCGCGCGAAGTTGACTTGGTGGAAGATATGGCTGCTCATCGCGCGAAGTATCATGAAGGCTTAGCTAAGTTGCGTGAGTACTATGAAGTGCATGGTCATGCAGAAAAAGCCAAGTGGGCAGCGTATGAGATCGACGGTTTGCGATCAGTCAAGGCATTTCGTTTTTTGATGGATGCTGAAATCCCGTCTGATCAGTTAAGGGCTGACACGAGTATCCCAGAAGCTGATGCGTTGCTGGCGAAGGGACAGGATTTGATGAAACGTGGCGGGCACGGTGTTCCGGGATTGTACCGGCAGGATTTAATGGTTCAGGCAGCCGGGGTTTTCCGCGAATTGATCGAAACATATCCTAGTAGTGATAAAATTGATGACGCCGCGTTTTATTGTGGTGAGATTCATAAGGAGTATCTGCCTGATCAGGAAACGCTGGCTGTGAAGTGGTATGAGCGAGCTTGGGCGTGGAATCCGGATACTGAACACCCCGCCAGGTTTCAGGCTGCGGTTGTGTATGACTACCGGCTGCATGATCGGGACCGAGCGTTGGAATTGTATCAGGCGGTGATAGCTAAAGAATCGGCGTTCGATAGTAATGTACGTTTTGCCGTCCGCCGTATCGATGAAATTACCAAGAAGCATCGAACAGTCAGTGCTACGCGCTAGTTGCCTGAGGACGTGTACCCACCGGCTTAGCTGCGTTTCTTGGCGCGGGTATGGCGAGAACTTTTACCTATCTTGCGATTAGCAATCTCATCGTGTTCATCGGAGTGGCTGCGCTAGGTCTAGTGAAGCTGGATGAGACGCCGGATCGTCACGTATTGCTAGCTGTGTTTGCACTGATGGTGAGCGCACTCGTTCAAGTCGTCACGTTTACATATTTTACCGTCACCGGAAAAATGATGTTTCAAGCCATGCACCATGCTAGTATTGGACGTGCTCGTTTGGATGAAGTGAAAAGTTTGAAACGCTCGATGACACACTGCGTGGCTGGTATTTTTGCCAGCGGTGTATTGGCGACGGCTACGGGGGCCATGCAGTGGCGCGATGGGCCAAACATGTATTTACATTTAATGGCAGCTATGCTTTTGCTGGTTTGTCATGTTTTTCTGCTTATGCGCGAATACCATTTGGTTGTTAGCAATGCCCAGGTTTTTGATGAATTGATGAGTGAATACGCTTCGAAAAAAAAAGCCCATAGCTAATTCACTCATGGTGTGATGTGGTATTCAAGTAACGACCGATCCATGCTACCCATCATTCAAGCTGTAGCAGATCATTTGTCGTTGTGATATTTTTCTCGTGTTTGTTGCAAACCAATCGTAGCACATAGTTTATCGTGGATAAGTGAAAATGCGTGAGTGGGTTGTTACCTTGTGAAAAACGGTCATCTTGAATTTTTACTTGTTGATACGTGTTGACGGTGTACAATGTGATTGATGGTCTATGGCGTCGTTTCGTATCGGGTAATGTTGCGTGCTGTGGAGGCTATGTTCGGTTCGTGCTATGGCGGTTAATCAATGGAAGATTCTGCCTTTGTTACGCTCGTTGATCAAATCTCATTTCCACTCGACCTTTCAAGGAAGGATGTCGGCGTGGCAACAGTCACTATCATGTAGTGTTATAGCTGCATGTGGGGAGGCTATGCGATGCTGTTCTGGGAAAAACTCAATGCCATGCCGTCTATCCAATCGCCGACGGGGCCGGAACCGAGTAATTTGGCCGGTGGGAATCAACGTTTGCCTTTTGATCGACATTGCGCTGCCCGGAAAAAAAACGGTGAACGGTGTGGTTGTACAGCCCGCCGAGATAGCGACTACTGTGTATTTCACGACCCGACCATCATAGCTAAGCGTAAACTTAAGCAGCAGGATCCGAACAGGCGTCGCCGACGATCTTTAGCTCGGATGCCTGATGGTTATCTGCGCAAGCTAACCTCTCGTCATGCGGTGGGGCAGGCGATGGATCGATTGTATCGAGAGGTTCGGCTGGAGCTTATTACGCCGGAGATGGGGTACGTGTTGTTTCGTATCTTAACACGCCTTATGGATGATGGTCTGTGTCACGACGATACAGGTCTTCAGAATGCCTGGAATCGGACAAAAGCAGCTCGTTTGCGTCCTAAGCTGTCGGATTTGATGACCCGGGCGGAGCGTCGTGCTTGGCGCAAAGCGATCGAGCGAGCGCCTTCGAAATTCATTCGTTCAACGAATACCACTCAGCAGCAACAGGATCGAGAAGATAAGCCGAAGGCTACGCGCAAGGCAGCCTTGTCTGTCGCGTCTTAGTGCAAGCTTTACATTGCTAGAGGCGTTCGGAAGTATGCCGTGGCAGCCTTCGGAACAATACATGTAAGCTGTTGCTTACCCATACGCCCGAATTCTCAGTTTTGATAAAGCATTAGAAGGAGGAGAAGGCTTCGTCGATGAGGTTGGGGATGTTTTCTAGAAATGGTACGAAGTTTGGTCTCATGTGTAGGTTCAGCGCCTTTACGACATCCGTATTAAGCAGGTCATAAGGTTGGTATGGTTGGAAGCGTTGTAGAGACAGGATGATGTCAGTCAGTTGAAGTTGGAGGCGATGCGTACGCAGCGGATCATCTTCACTTGGGAATCTATGGTGATCGGTGATAATGGCTTTGATGTCGTCGGGCAGGTTCCACTCATTGGCGATAAGTTCTCCGAATTCCTGATGGCATTCCGCACATAAATACTCGAATGTTCTTTCATCCGGATCAAAGGAGCTTACGGTTCGATCATTTAGAATAATCCTCAAAACGACGACGCATCCGATGTCGTGAAGTAGACCAAGCAAATAGGCATCTTCTTCGTCAACATTCGTAAATTTTGAAAGCGCACGCATCACGTGGGCTGCCACGAGCGATCGTGACCATAATCTTTGTGCCATGCTCGTTTCACCCTGTTTTCCAGGGAACATGGCAGAACGCAGGGATTCGTGCATCATCAATGTGTGGATAGCTTTTGCACCGAGACGTGTCGCAGCCGGTGTGACGGCTGTGATCTTATGCAATCCTCGGTATAGCGGACAATTAGCCATGCGCAACACTGAAGCGGCTAGCACCGGGTCTTCTGAAAGGGTTTCAGCGACTTTACCCATGCTTGATTTTCGATTGCGTAACTGCTGCAACACGCGTTCAGTTACATGTGACAGTGGCGGCATGTTGAGATCATGGCCATCGAAGTAAGAAACGAGAAGGTTTTCAATGGCCACTGCTTCAGGGCTTAACTCGGGTGGTTGAATGCCGATTAGCTGCGTGAATATTTCACCCTCCGGCTGCCACCAGGGTAGTTGGTCTTGTGTGTCTGCCGCGGCCTCCCCTTCGACCTCAGTGAGCGTTTGCGTCGCTACAGCGGTAGCGCCGGTTTGGTCACTGTTCTGTTGAGGAGGCTCGTCTGAGAGCCATGTCCAAAATTTATCCCATATACCCATTGCCTACAGCTCCCCCGCTGTTACGTCGAATGTTCGGCCAATGTTGGACGCCTGTCGTAGATACGCAATTCGCACCTAGTGAATCGCCTCCTGAAAACATCTAGTTGTATCATCAATCGACAGATTTCATGTTCGAGTTGGGTGATCTTCGTTATGTTAGGCAAGTGAGTATATTCGGACGACGGTGAGATGAATGGGTATGGTATTTATCGGACTACATTAAAAGTGACAATGATCGCAAGCGTATGGTTGCTCGTGTCGTGTGAACAAAGGATGACGAGGAAGATCATATCTTACAACACTCAGGTGGTGTGCCGGTGGTAGAACTTGCGAGGATGGATTACCTTGCCTGTTCAACAGGTGGTGGTTTTGGCCCTAGTGGGTATATCCATCCGTTAACATCACACAAGGAATGATGCACATGTTTAGGACGATTCCATTTTCAGTTTTGATAGCCTTGGGGTATGGCACGATGGCCGCAGCACAGCATGTGCCCTTTGAAAAGTACACACTGCCAAATGGCATGACGGTGATCTTGCATGAGGATCGTTCACTACCGATTGCGTGTGTGAATATATGGTATCGCGTGGGGGCTAAGGATGAGGTTGAACGACGTTCTGGTTTTGCGCATTTGTTCGAGCACTTGATGTTTATGGGGACAAATCGTGTTCCGAACGGTGAGTTTGATGCGATCATGGAAGCAGGGGGTGGATGGAATAACGCATCCACCGGCCAGGATCGAACCAATTATTTCGATGTGGGGCCGTCGGAACTGTTGCCGACGTTGCTCTGGTTGGAGGCGGATCGTCTTGAGGTGTTAGGCAAGGCGATGACGCAGGAAAAACTTGACAAGCAGCGGGACGTGGTTCGTAACGAGCGGCGTCAGACCTCGGAAAATCAACCATACGGCAGGGCCGAGTTGATGATACACCCGACGATGTTTCCGAAAAATCATCCATACCACATTCCGGTTATTGGCACGCATGAAGATTTACAAGCCGCTACGGTTGACGACGTGAAGCAATTCTTTGCGCAGTATTACGTGCCGAGTAATGCGTCGATGGTGGTCGCTGGAGATTTTGATGCTGCTGAGATTAAGCCGTTAATCGCAAAGTTGTTCGGGTCGTTGCCGCGTGGGAATGACGTGTTCCATGCGACGGCTAAGCCGGTTCGGTTGGAAGAAGTCAAACGATTGACTATGACGGACGATGTGCAGTTCGCACGGACGACGATGGTGTATCACAGTCCTGCTCGATTTCAGCCGGGCGATGCTGAGATGGACCTGGCTGCGGATATTTTAGCCTCGGGTATTTCGAGTAGGTTGTACAAGCGTTTGATTTACGATGAATCGCTGGCTACAAATGTCATGGCCTATCAATTGTCCATGCAGCTTGGTTCTTTGTTTTATATTGTCGCGACGGCCAAGCCGGGCGTTTCTCTGGATCAAATTGAAATGGCGATCGATGAAGAGGTGGGTAAGTTTACGGCGAAGGCACCCATGCTTGATGAGTTGGAACGGCAGAAAGCGCAATGGGAATATGCAGCCGTGTCGCGTTTGCAATCGCTTCTGGCCAAGGCGGATCGATTGAACTCATATGAGTATTTTTATGGTGAGCCGGATTCATTCAAGCAGGACATGGACCGTTATCGAAACGCGACACCGGAGAGTGTCAGGTCTTGGGCACAAAAAGTGTTAACACCGGATGCACGGTTTATTCTTCGGGTGTTGCCAGAGCGCGAATTACCGTCAGTGAATCCACGAGACCGACGTCCTACGCTGGCTGGGAAGGATAGTTTTTCGCCGCCTGAGCCTGAGATATTTCGCCTGAGCAATGGCGTGACGGTTCACCATTGGGTGCGACAAGAATTACCTTTGGTGTCGATCCGATTGCTTTTGGAAGGTGGCGCGACGCTGACTCCAGCCGATAAGGCAGGTCTGGCCGACCTGACGGCTGACATGTTGGACGAGGGAGCAGGGGAACTTGGTGCGGTGGCCTTTTCGGATGCGTTGGATCAACTCGGGGCAAGTCTATTTGCCATGTCAAATCAACACTCAACAATTGTCGGACTCTCTGCGCTGGCGAGTAAATTTGATGCGGCACTATCTCTGTATGCTGATGCGATCCTACGACCGCGTTTTGATGAGAAAGAGTGGGAGCGTGTGAAGAAGCTGCATATCGAATCGCTGCAACGAGCGAAGGATCAACCTACTATGGTAGCGGCGAAAGTTGGGGCACGGGTGTTGTTTGGTGATGCTCATCCGTACAGCCGTTCGGTGTCGGGATCGATAGAGGCCGCCGGAAAATTGACGTTGGATGATATTCGTCTGTTTCATCGTCAGCTATTTCGCCCGGAAAAGGCTACGATTTTGATCGCCGGTGATCTCACCACCCAGCAGGCTAAGGAGAAAATGGAGCGTGTATTCGGGAAATGGACGGCGACGAGTGGAGTGGCAGCGCTCGCTGAACCGAATTATCCCGCCCCTGAAAATGATTCGCTCAAAGTCGTTATTGTGGATCGGCCTGATGCGGTGCAGACGGTGATACGCTTTGTCATGCCCGCGCCGAGTTACGGCGATCCCGCGCGCCCCAAGCTGGAGTTGATGAATACGATTCTTGGTGGGAGTTTTACGTCAAGGCTAAATCAGAACTTGCGTGAGCAGCATGGCTATACCTATGGAGCGCGGTCGGGTTATACGATGTCGCCTCGGGTGGGGTATTTTACGGCCTCGTCAAGCGTTCGGTCGGACGTCACCGGCGCATCCATCGAAGAATTCTTGAAAGAGTTTAGAGCGATACGAAGTGGCGACATCACGGCAGAGGAGACAGGTAAAGCCCGCACGAATCATCGCATGGACCTGATGCAGTCTTTTGAAGGATTAAACGGAACACTCTTCGCTGCGATAACTTTAGTGCGCAATAATCGACCCTTTTCTCAGTTGGGTGATGATTTACGGTTAGTGTCACAGATCGACGAGGGGGCACTCAATCGATTAGCCTATAACGCCGTGCCGCTGGAAAAAGCGGTGCTGGTCTTGGTGGGTGATAAGGAAACTATTCTCAAGCAACTTGACGGATTAGATCTGCCGCAGCCGGTGGAGATGACACCGGAGGGGGTGGAGAAGTAGGTCTGGCATCTCCCGACGAATTAGTGAAGTAGGTCGGGCATCGCCCGACGAATTAGAATTACGGATAAAGATGTCGCGCAATGCACGACCTACCAAGCTTCTTACATGTACGTCATGCACAGCTTCACTTGTTATGCTCGCACAGCGTATTGGACACATCAACGATCGCGCGAGCTAAAGCCCTCGGTTCGTTTATGTTGGATCATGGCTATTGATTCATTTACTTTTAACCGGAAACGCCGGGCGTTGCGGTAAATCGTGTGGGTCTTCTTTGATTCGTTGCATGATATTGGCGATGCCGGCTTAGAGTTGGGCGTCTTTACCGCGTAGTACGTCGCCGGGCATGTTGTCTACTTCGATGTCCGGGTCAACGCCATGTCCCTCGATTTGCCAGGTTCTACTTAACGAATAAGCCCCGAACTGTGGTGGGGTGGTCCCGCCACCGTCTACTAAGGGTTGATGCAGTTCAATACCAACAGCCCCTCCCCATGTGCGTTTTCCAATCAGTGGTGCGATCTTTTTCGATATCACTGATTCGGAGAAGTTTTCACCATCCGAGCCGGTGTCTTCGTTGATTAACACTACGTAATGACCATAGAAGACGCGCTCGGGGTCTGGTGTTGGTTTACCCTCCCTCGGTTGGGTCATGCCGGAAATACTGCGCTCAAGACGATCGAGAATCATGCGGGATGTAAAACCGCCTCCGTTATAGCGTACGTCAAGAACGAACCCCTTTTTGTAATACTGCGGGTAATAGACTTTAGCGAATTCGATTAGGCCGCCTTCTCCCATGTTGGGGATGTGAATGTAACCCACGGTCCCACCGGTCTCGGTATCCACGAATGCGCGATTGTTATCTACCCATTCTCGATAGCGTATCGATCTTTCACTACTCAACGTGCGCAGGCGAAACTTCTTGGCGTCTTTGGCAGTAGGTTTGTCGTTATAAGTTAATGTGACGACTGCATTACCCTTGTTTTGCAGGAAAGAATAAGGATTTTCTTTAGAGGAGATTTCCCGGCCATCGATGGCAATGAGATAATCACCTTCTTTGACGGGGCATCCCGGCTGAGCTAGGGGGGATCGTTCCTTGTTGTCCCAAGGGGCACCCGGAATGATATGACTGATGCGGTGGTATTTACCCTGCGGGGGAGATTCAAAGTCTACGCCAAGGAGTCCGACCGATACGTACTTGGCATCATGTTTCCTATCACCGCCGAATACGTAAGTATGGCCGGCGTTGAGTTCGCCGATCATTTCGCCAATGAGATAGTTGAGATCGCTCCGATTGCCGCAGTGCGGTAGGAGCCGGCGATATTTTTCACCTGTTGCAGCCCAATCCAACCCGTGCATGGCCGGGTCGTAGAAGAAATCTCGCTGCACGCGCCAGGCTTCGTTGAATATCTGCATGAACTCTTTAGTTCGATCCACTTCGATGTAGACGCCGTCCAAATCGACTTCACCGTCACCGACGTCGGCTTTTTCGCCTACTTTCACCACGCCGTATGTAGAACCACTGCGATAGACAAGTTTCTTGCCATCCGCACTAAGATGATAGTTGGCGATGGGGCTGAGGATATTTTTTGTTTCCGCTTTTTCTATGTCGTAGCTATACAGATCGAGGCTATCGGATGTGCCGTCATTGACCGCTTGGTATTTAATGAATTCCTGTTTGGTTTTTGCTAAGTAAAGGAAACCTTTTTTCGTGGCTTCGAGACGGAAATAGTTGCCCGGCGCAATGTCCTTGGCACGAACTACGCGGCGGTGTATGCCATCCACATCTATCCGCACATCGACCGGCTTATCTGCATCTTCTTTTTTGCTGTCATCGTTATCTTCTTCAGCGGCATCATCCTTGTCTTCGGCGACTTTTTCCTGAGAATCTTTTGGTGCAAACGGGGATGGTGCATCCGCCTGTAGCAGGACGACCATCGGCGTAGCCATATTCAAAAAGACATGGTTTTGGTCCAACGCGCCCATGATCGGATTGAAAGCACGTTTGGACAGGAAGTAGAGATATTTACCTGCCGGGTCGAACGATGGACTCCAATCGGCGTAAAACTCGTCCGTGATGCGATGGCTTTCCCCATCTTTCATCGAGTATAGAAAGATAGCTTCGGTAAGGCTCTGTTCGAGCTTGGTATAGGCAATCCACTGACTGTCGGGCGACCACACATAATCCTGTATGCCCCAGCGATACCAACCGTCGTCATAATCGCTTTGGTCAATGACGGTGCTAGTGCCGGTTTTTACGTTGACCAGATTGAGTTTGAGATACTTGTCGGAATAGATCAGCCATTGACTGTCGGGCGACCAGACGGGTTGTAGCCGAAAGCCTATACCGCCGGAAGTCAGTTGACGGGCGGGCAATAGAGCTTTTTGATCGATCAGATAAAGTTGTTCTTCGCCGGTTTTATCGGAGTAATAAGCAATCCATTGGCCATCCGGGGACCACGTCGCATTCTTCTCACGCGTGTCGGTTGATGACGTCAAATTGATTGGCTCTCCGTCTTCAACGGGGATGTTAAGAATTTCACCTCGGGCAGTCAGTAGCATCCGAGTGCCGGAAGGTGATAAACCAAACGAACCTGTTCGAGGTGAAACGTCAACAAACTCCGGCCTCATGCGTACGAGATCGCTATCAAGTTGGATGGGTACGCGGCGCGTTTTACCGTTAGCCAAGTCGAGTATGTGCAGCTGTTCGCCATATTGATAGATAATTTGCCTTGGCCCTGCGGAAGGATACTTAACGTCATAATCCTTATAGGAAGTCATCGCTGAGACCATGTTGGAGGTCATGTTGTATTTGTAAATGTTGAGCGTGCCATGCTCACGGTCGGAGTTGAAGTAAATGTTGTTGCCCACCCACATGGGGAAATTATCAGAACCTGGCCAACGGGTAATGCGGCGATAGTCGAGTTTATCAAAACTGCCCATCCAGATGTCTTGTGCCGTGCCGCCTTGATGACGCTTCCAGGTTCGTTCTTCCCGGCTGATTCGATTGTAGGCGATGCTGTTACCGTCAGGTGATACCGCGCACAGACCTGCTCGATCGACAGGAAGTTTGACAGGCATACCACCTTCTATGGTGACACGCATGACCTGTTCGCCGCGCGAAGGATATTCACGTCGTGTGCGAAACAGTACACTTTGTCCATCGGGCCACCATCCGACGACGCGATCTGCGGCGGAATGATAGGTCAATCGTTTCGCCTGGCCACCGGTGGATGGAATGATGTAGACGTCCGTATTGCCGTCGTACTGAGCGCTGAAGGCAATCTTCGATCCGTCCGGTGAAAACTTGGCCCAGCGTTCGTTACCTCCGTCGCGTGTGATGCGCCGTGCATGGCCACCCTGAGACGAGGCCAGCCACAGGTCGCCCTCGTAGGTAAAGACAATGTTGTCATCGTGTATGTCGGCGTAGCGCATAAGCTTACTCTGAGCCAGGGCATGTGGCGCAGCTAAGGCTATGATGGTTAAGATAAATGCTAAATGGATATTCGGTTTATTCATGCTTTAGAACTCCTCTGTGCGCTGGCGGTATACCTGAGAAATCATATCACATCCCGACGCGTCATCGTTTTAAGGTGAACGAAGTAGGCTACCTGTTGTTAAGAAGATCAACAAGCTGGGTAGCCCTGACGAATCACGTAAGTTGTACGATGGAGATGGACAGATCGCAATCTTATCAATTCTTTCGGTCATAGCCCGTCAACGGAACCTCATTTGCTCTGGAAAGTACTTGCCGCTACGCTTTACACGATTTAATTGGCTCTAACGGTGCGCTGCCGGTAAGCGTTAAGATCGACGTAGCGTAGTCTGATCGCACCTTCCGCTTTGGGCAGTGCTTTCATCACGCGATAAGCGGTTAACCTTCAACCAGTTCCTGATAAGGAGTATTGCCCGTGTCGGACAGTAAACTCAGCTTCACGGCCCAGATAAAGAGCTACCCAGGTGTTTTTTGGTGCGCTAACACCATGGAAATCTTTGAGCGCATGGCCTGGTATGGTTGGTTCACGGTCATGGCTTTGTATGTGACGGGTAGCCCGGAAACTGGGGGGCTGGGATTTACCACCGAAACACGGGGGACATTACAAGCCATCATACCATGCCTGCTCTATCTGATGCCCGTCGTGACGGGATCTATAGCCGATCAGTTTGGGTATAAGAAAATGTTTATCATTGCTTATATCGTTATGATTGCCTCGTATTATGCCCTAGGACAGTTCCATTCCTTACCCATGTTTACCGTGGCCTTCTTTTTTGTTGCCATCGGAGCCGCGATTTTTAAGCCAATCATTGTGGGAACTGTTGCCCGTGTGACCAATGAATCCAATTCCAGCATGGCGTTCGGCATCTTTTATATGATGGTCAACATAGGTGGTTTCGTTGGCCCGTTTGTGGCGGGATATATTCGTGGTTGGGGTTGGGAATATGTATTCATCGCCTGTTCTGGGTGGGCAGTGGTTAACTTGGTTATTGTTATATTTATCTATAAGGAACCCGAAGTCGCTGACCGTACAGAGGAGAAGCGTACTATTGGAAAAGCCTTTGAGAATCTTGTCATCGTGCTGGGTAATCTGCGTTTTTTCATAACGGTCGGTGTTGTTATTGTTGGTCTAATGGTCGCCAGTGTGTTGGACTCTGTAGGTATTTCTTGGTTTACATGGAAACGTGGCGGTATTGCTCTCATTTTGTGGATTATCGCAAACTTTCTATACGACGCCATCTTACCTGCGGAAAACGACAAGCCGGAAGAACCAGGTTCACCGAAACGGTCTCCGCTGCTCAAACGTATGCATTGCAGCGATTGGCGGTTTGCCATGTTCCTTTTGATCATGTCAGGCTTCTGGACCAGCTTCAATCAGATTTTCTACACCATGCCGGAATACATTCGTGACTATACCAATACACGACCTTTAATTGACTTTGCCGAATCTGTAGTCGATGCTGATCCGACCGGACTGCTCCCGATGATTTTTGGAGAAAATGATCCTACCGATCCAACGACGGGTATCGCTAGTGTTGTAGCTACGATTAGCGATTTGGAACGCCTGGAGATCGAGAAACGGGTAGGAAAATTAATCGAAGCTCGTGGGGGAACGGAGGCAGCTCTTTACGATGAAATTGCCAAAGAGTTACTCGATACGAAGATCCGCATATCTTCTGAAGCACTTACGTCCTTCGTTGCGGCAGATGGTGCGACTACATCATCCGTGACGGATCGTGTGATCATTGAGGGAAGACAAGTTAATCCGGAATTTATCGTCAATTTTGATGCTGGTGCTATTATCCTGTTTCAAGTGTTGATTTCTTTTCTGATGACGCGATTCCACCAGTTCACGACCATGATCGTCGGTATGGTGATCGCTGCCGTTGGTATCGGGTTGTCCGGGTTTGCCGGTGATACGGGCCTACTTGGCAGCGGAGGTGTTATATGGATCGTCGGTGCAGGTATTATCATCTTTGCCTTCGGTGAGATGATGGCCAGCCCTACGAGTCAGGCGTACATCAGTTGCATTGCGCCTAAAGACAAGTCTGCGCTATATATGGGGTATTATTTCGTATCTGTTGCTCTTGGTAATCTGTTTGGCGGTATTCTTTCCGGGCAACTGATGGGAAAACTCGTCCGCGATATGGGACGCCCCGATCTAATGTGGTTTACTTTCGGCGGTATCATGTTTGCGACAGCCGTTGTATTTCTAATCTATAACAGAGTCGCATTGCCGAAAAGCGATCCACAGACCGCATAGCGTAGGGTATACGCGAGATATAGAGCCAAGGATATTTATTTTTACTGCGTAGGTATAAGAGTACGCGAGTCCGCGCGGGCTGAAGCCCTCGGCTCGTAGAACAATGAAGCGAAAAGTATCATGAGTCTTTACGAAGAAAATCTTTCCGTAGTCGAATCACTAGAGCCTCAAGGTGTGTGGCGAATTTTTGCCGGCATGGCCTCGGTGTCCAGACCTTCCAAGCACGAAGAGAAGATTCGCAAGCACCTGCGTGATTTGTTCGATTCATTTCATCTAAGCTATCATGAGGATGGTGTCGGGAATTTGGTCGTTGATGTGCCTGCTTCGCGTGGGAAAGAAGGGGTATCGCTGATTGTACTGCAAGCCCACGTCGATATGGTCTGCGAGAAAAACAGCGATATTACGCATGATTTTGATGCTGAAGGCATTCACCTCGTGTATGGCGATGACGCGGATACCGGCAAGAAAGTCATTCGTGGCAAGGGTACTACGCTAGGGGCGGATAATGGGATAGGCGTAGCCATGGCGCTGGCTGTGGCCACTGATCCCTCCGTGGTACATGGTCCGCTTGAGTTGTTATTTACGGTGGATGAAGAAGCCGGCATGACAGGCGCCAAAGCGCTGACCTCAGACTCATTCAAGGGGCGTTGTTTACTCAATCTCGATTCAGAGGAAGATGACGAGTTGTGTATTGGTTGTGCAGGTGGTTGTGACACTAATTTGACATTCCGAGAAAAGCTCGAAGTCGTCCCTGGAGAGGTAACAGCTATTCGTGTGAGTGTCTCAGGGTTGCGGGGTGGACATTCCGGTTGCGATATTAACGAAGGCCGGGGCAATGCCATCAAATTGCTGGCTCGAACCCTGTCTCGGGCTGACGTGGGCGACCTGAGATTGGCCCAAATCACGGGCGGTAGTAAGCGAAATGCCATCCCGAGGGAAGCTATGGCTACATTTGCCGCACCGGTGGGTGTGTTGAATAAGTTTCAAACGGCGGCTAGGGAGGTTCAACTTGAAGCATCGGAGGAATCCTGCGAATCGAAGCTTGTCATCGATGTGGTGGAAGTGGAGTCATCGTCGTGTCAGTATGCGATGTCCGTTACGACTACCCGACGCATATTGGATTTATTGACGGCATTACCCAGTGGCGTGCTCGGTATGCATCCCCAGGTGCCTGGGTTAGTGGAAACGTCCAACAATATATCCACCGTCATCAGTCGCGTGCATGAAAACCAGATTGCTGTAGCGATAGGTGCTTTGACGCGGAGTTCTTCGGCTTCACGTAAACTCGAAGCCCTTGCGTTGATCGCTACGGCTGGTCGCTTGACCGGGGCCGACGTGAAAAATGACAACGACTATCCCGGGTGGGCACCTAACGCGGATTCACATATTCTCGGCGTTTGCCAACGCGTCTACGAAAGTGAATTTGATGAAAAGCCCCACGTCTCATCGATCCATGCCGGCTTGGAATGCGGCATTATTGGTGAGCAAATCAAGGGGATGGATATGGTATCGTTCGGCCCGACCATTCTCGGTGCTCATAGCCCGGATGAGCGGGTGTTTGTCGATTCGGTGGGGAAATCGTATCGATACCTAGTAGCGATCCTTGCAGAATTAGCTGCTAGCACTATGTAATATGTTGAGTTTGGCCCTTGATAAGTAGATATTTCCGGACGTAACAACGGGGTCACTCCACCCACTAACAAGTTTTCTACGTTTCGTCGAAATCAAGTATAATATGTTCTGACTAGGTATATGTGATACGGTTAGCTTTGCGATGACAAAGGATACAGGAGTTCTATCGGCATGAAACAGCGAATAGTCATAACCCGTCTTGTTTTGGCTTTTTCCCTAGTTGCATGGGGTACATGCGAAAGTGCGTGGGGTGATACGCCGCCTGTCGCTGAAAAAGCGGCAGCCCCTAAAGTTGTGGAAAAGATTTCGTCTGATGCAGGGCCGACTTTGGAAGAGGTCGAGGCGCTTATTGCGGAACGTTGGTCCAAACTGAAAACCGTTAAAGCGTCTATCCTGACAACCAAAAAAACAATCATGCCGACGGTCAAAGAAGAAACGACAACGCAAGGCCATTTGGTTTATATGCGACGTGATGGGAAAAATTATTTTCTTAAAGAGTTGAAAACGCGTGGGCGAAAAACACCTTTCGGCAAGCCCGAGTTTGAAGTCAATACTCATGCGAAAAATATATGTAGCGGCGACACCTGTTATTACGAGTTCAAGATCGATAAGGGCAAAGATAAAGTATTCAAGTCCAGCGTGGAATCAGTAAATACCGATTTTGGTGGTGAGGGTATCTTTAATTATATACGGCTAAATTATATTCCCGAATTGCGTCCTTCTGAGGTTTTTGAGGGCGAAGAAGTCTATGTGATCGAGGCCAAAGGCAAACCCGGTACGATCTTTTATTTGCGAACTATTACTGCTCATATAAGCAAGAAAACGGGCATGTTACGACAAATGGTAACCAAACAGACGCATGATATGTTATTGTTAACCGCGAAGTACTACAATATCGAATTGAATCCCAAGGTCGATCCTAAACTGTTCGACTATAAGCCTGAAGGGGATGTCCGCGTTCTCCAAAAAGTGACGAAAAAGAAAGATGGTACACTGTCACCTGAATGAGCTAGTTTGGGGAGGTTGTATACAGACCGTGTTGTTGAATATATTGGCAAACTATCTTAGGGACTTCTGACTGCACCTGCCGACCTTGAGCTAATCGTGACCGAATGTCCGTCGCAGAAATATCAACGATCGGGGTTTCTAGAATACCGCGTCGTAGCGATTCGATTTGTTGATCATTCAGCACCGTTTGAAAGTGGTTCCAATCGAGTTTTTGGGTTGTCTTACGCGCAGCTGTGACGATCTGACACATATCAACGAATTCTGCGATTCGGTGCCACATGGGTAATTCCAACAGTGAGTCCTCTCCGATGATCCAATAAAGTTCCGTCCCCGGCTTACAGGTTTGGCGAAAGTGTTTGACCGTATCGATGGTGAACGTAGGGCCGGGGCGTTCGAGGTCGTAATCACTGAATGAAAAAATGGGAAAGTCCGCTATGGCTAATCGGACCATCTCAGCCCGGTGCTTTTTCGGAGTTAATTGGATATCCGTCTTATGTGGTGGTTGTGCACTTGGCAGAAAAATGACCTCGTCGAGATTGAGCTGATCCGCTACAGCCGTCGCGATGGACAGATGGCCTCGGTGGATGGGATCAAAACTACCGCCATACAAACCAGCACGTAGTGCCATATAGTACATCCAGTTCGATTGACATCCCCGTGTACACCCATGTTGGTGAAATTCACCGGCTTATCGTAGCCATGCATACGCCATTATGATCGTATTGGCGTAATAATATAGCGTCAATCACATCATATTATGAGTGTATGACAGAATCGGTGGGTGGGCGGCATGAACGGGGGCAAACGCTACCGAGGAAGAGCACGGGCAAGCGTTTCTCCAGACGACTTTCCTGATTCTACGACCACTCTGCTGCGACGCTTGTCAATGCCACGCCACTAAACGTGACAAAGTCATAGGGCTTCTGCCGGCTATTATCACGAATTTCCGATCTAAGATGGACCGCATCTGCAGTTGCAGGCTCTGAGGACCGATAATAGGGGCATGAGGAAGGGCTACGCATGAACGTGTCAGGAAGACCTACGATTAGCTTCGTTATAGCTACCCACAACCGGTGCGCGGTTGTCGAGTCGACGCTTAAGCGCGTTCGTGCATTGCGCCAGGAAGTACCGTCGTCTGAAATCATCGTTGTTGATAATGCCTCCACCGACCATACGCGTACACGGGTGGCACCGTTGGTCGATGTGTTGATCTGCCTACGTCGAAATATCGGTAGCTGCTCAAAGGCGTTAGGTGTTGATCGAGCCGGGGGTAAGTACATTGTATTTCTCGATGATGATGCATACCCCAAACTAGGTTCATTGGTACGCATGATCGATCATTTTGAATCTGACGACGGATTAGCTGCGGCGGGCTTTCGCGTTCATCTTCCCAGCGGTTGTGAAGAAGCTAGTGCGCTACCTGGTGTTTTTGTCGGATGTGGTGTTGGTTTACGAACCGATGCTTTGCGATCGGTGGGCGGTTTGGATCGGTCGTTTTTTATGCAGGCGGAAGAATATGATTTGTGTTTCAAGCTCAGTGCTGCCGGTTGGAAAACTGAGGTGTTTGATGACCTTCATGTTGAACATATGAAAACCGAGTTGGCGCGAAAATCGCAACGCACCACTTTTTATGATATACGCAATAACCTTCGCGTCGCTGCTCGATTTCTTCCATCATCGTATTACGAAATATACAGACAAGATTGGTGTCAGCGTTATGCTTGGCTGGCGATGAATGACGGCCATTACGCGGCCTATGATCGAGGCATTCGTGTCGGTCGTCCATTAGCTGCGCGCGAACGCGTCATGTATCGCCGAAAAAGGCTACATGCTATATCTTTCGAGCGTTTTTTCCTATGGTCTGAAATCAACGAACGATTTCGCCAATTGGGTAACGATGGCGTTCGGCGCGTGTTGCTGGCGGACTTGGGGAAAAATATATATGCCTTCTATCAGGCTGCGCGTCGTCATTGTGTGCAAATCGTGGCCATCGCGGATGACCGTTTTCATCGACCGGGTCGGCGGTATCGAGGCTTGGACATACTGCCTGTTACACAATCCTTAGGTATAGATGTTGACCGGATTGTGGTGAGTCAAACCACAGCGCCGCCGGCCTTGGCTTCGAAAAAACGTTTGGAGGCCTTGACGTCTACACCGGTAGTGTGCTGGTTTGGATCTAACGATAAAACGCTGAAGATAGACAATGCGTACCCGGTCCAAACAGCGCCTATTAATAGCGATGTTGAGTCTGTCTTGGGGCAAAAGCCACGCGCTCGAGAAGGTTTAGTGTCTTTTGTGAAAGTGTAAAGAAAGGTGCGTATGTCCAAAGTAGCACTTATAACCGGAATTACCGGGCAAGATGGTTCATACTTAGCTGAGTTGCTTCTTAGTAAAGATTACGAAGTTCATGGCATGATGCGCCGTTCGAGCGTGTTCACAACTGAACGCATTGAACATCTCTACCAGGATCAGCACGAAGACGACGTCAAGCTCAAGCTTCATTATGGTGATTTACTAGACCCCATGAGTTCGCGGCGCATCCTCAGCGAAGTTAAGCCGGACGAAGTGTACAATCTAGGCGCTCAAACTCATGTCCGTACAAGTTTTGACCAACCCATCTACACGGCTGAAGCTGTTGCCATGGGCACGGTGAATGTGCTCGAAGCTTTGCGCGATTTTTGCGACAGTACCGGCCAAAAGGTTCGCTTCTATCAAGCCTCAAGCAGCGAAATGTTTGGCAAAGTATTGGAGACGCCGCAGACGGAAAAAACACCCTTCTACCCGCGTAGCCCCTATGCCTGTGCGAAAGTGCATGCCTATTGGCAAACGGTCAATTACCGCGAAGCGTACGGATTGTTCGCCTGCAACGGCATCTTGTTCAATCACGAATCGCCCAGGCGCGGTGAAACGTTCGTCACGCGAAAAATCACGCGGGCGGTAGCTCGGATCAAACTGGGTTTACAGGATAAGCTTTTTCTAGGTACGCTTGACGCCAAGCGAGACTGGGGTTTTGCCGGGGATTACGTCGAGGCTATGTGGCTCATGCTTCAGCAAGACGAGCCGGATGATTATGTCGTAGCGACAGGACGATGTCACAGCGTGCGCGATTTTCTAAAAGAAGCTTTTTCATATCTTGATCTTGATTGGCAGGACTATGTTGAATTCGACGCGCGCTATCTGCGACCGACGGAAGTAGATTTACTTCAAGGGGATGCGCGTAAAGCACGTGAAGTGCTCGATTGGTCCCCGACCGTGTATATGCCGGAACTTGCGCGTATGATGGTGAATGCAGACCTGGCCCTAGCCGAGAAAGAGCTGGCGTTGGTCGAAGCCGGTTTCGCTTTGTAATTGCGACACATAAATCGAAATAAGGTTTGGGACACCCAGTCGTTGGGTGGCCCACCTCGTTTCCGAGGTGGGGGAGTCGATGATGTCCGGCAAATCTCATGATGCAGGAAAGTGAATCACCGACGCCAGGAGATTGTCCGATAGTGATATTCAACAGATTCGTTGTGTTTAGAAGTGTCGATGTTCTGGCACTATACGTCCATCATCGACTCCCCCAGGTCCAAAAAGAAGGACCTGGGCCACGCCGTCAGTGAATGAATACATGTAACAGTTGAGTATGTTGGGTTGATGGCTCAAATCTTATGCGGTGCTGCGAAGAATATGCAGCATTCAGGCGTACACGATACAGTAGTTAACTACTAACCGTCCATGTTATTCGGTGATGTTGGTTTTTGCCTATTATTAAGCTGTTTGCTCATCCGTTGAACTAATTGCGTCCAAGCTTCATCAGGCGGTTGCGGTGTGATTGATCGAAATGATTCAGTCATTGTACTCCATCTATCGAGCTGAGTTGACCAGTCTTGTCCGTCAACCCAAGTGGCCATCGTGGCTATCATGTCGTTGCGGGCTGAAGCATCTTTTGAAGTAGCCAGTAAATAACTCACCACAGAGCCGGCATCCACACCTGGACAATCTAACACCGTGAGCAACCATGTTCGACCGGCGTCGACGATGTCGACATCGTGATTTTGGTTTGGTTCGGTTTGTGCGAGCTTGATCCGATGATCATATAGGCGCTGATGATAAGGCGCAGCCTCCGTGCATTTGTCTTGATCGAGCAAAATTTTAATCAGCCGCTCATTCACCTTTTCAAGCACCTCGGAGGGGGCTTCACGCCGGCTGAATTCGTCAGATAATTTTGTGAGGTAACGAATCTCCAGACTCGGAAAATCACGCAGCCTGGCTGCGATGTTGAATTTCTGAAGCGGGGCTTTGTTTGATAAGAGATGCAAGAACGCTTGCCATGCGGCATCGCGGACTAACTCATTCGTCTCGTTGGTCGGGTTCAAACGACTTAACACGCCTTCGAGGTCGGCATCCTCTTGGCCCAAATTCCCCAGTGCCTCAACGGCATCACGCCGTACCAGAGCGTCTACATCAGCACAGAGGGCACGAAGTCTGGCATTTCGAGATTTATCGCCAAGTGCGACTAGTCCTTGGATCGACGGTCGAACTATCACGGAATCCGTGGCGTCGACACTGGTTTGAAACTCTTTTTCGAAATGAGCGTCAGCTACGCCGGCCATGGCACTCAATAGCGCCGCACGCAGTTCAATATCCGACTCTTGAACCTGCGCATATCGTCTTTTCAACGCATCCGCTGCGGAGGATCGTTGTATGTCATCCAGCATCGAAGCCGTTTGCCCCAGCGCGATGGCCGCTTCTCGAACGCATGGAGCTAAACTATCCGGGGCGTCGATTTCACGAACCAAGAAGGGGATGGCCGCTGCACTATCTAATCGACCGATCGCCCGAAGTAATGTCTCACGTGTGGTCGGGTCATGTTCTTCATCGAGGCGTGCCAAAAGGGTCTTTTCAATTTTCGGGTCTACTAGCGTCTGCACGATAATCAGCACTTCTTGCCGGACAACCGTAGACTCATCGCGCAGTAATATGAGCAGGCTATTTAACACATCATCAGAAGGTCGACGCCCTTCGTCGGCGATATGTCCTTTAATAATTCCCAGGGCAACGAGTTTGACGACGGTGACCGGATCAGAGAGCCATGCAATAATCTTGGCATCGCGTTGGTCGGGACTGCTGAGTGCAAAAATTTCTAACTGGTATTCGCGAAGTTTAGCGGTGACCATGAGTCGATGTTGTTCCGCCCGTTCTCGATAAGTGCGATATTCATCTTCTACCGTTGCCAAACGCCCTAAATACAGGCGCAAGCGATCCACCAGCCATGCTTGTTCGCCAAGCTGAGATTTTTCAGCCCACCAGGTTTGCCATGCTTTCACATTCTCGCCAAACGGCTGGGGTGTGGCAGGTGAAAGTGCGGCTAGGGCACGAGCCATAACCGTCGGCGACTCCACTTCTAATATGGCAATCAATTGACCTACGACATCAACTCGATCGATGTTGGGGGCCAGGGCATCAATCGCAGCCATGCGTTTTGTGATTGGTGCTGATTCATCCGTGCAAAGCGCCCCGAGTTTTTCAATGACCTCGCCCTGACGAAACGCTGCCAGCGCTGCCGCTGCGGCTTGTCGAGCTTCTGCCGACGGCGCGTCTAGAAGTTCCAACAGTGGACCGACCAAAACTATATTGCCTAGATCGGTAGATTGTGACACACGCTGCTGGATGACCGAACAGAGTGCAGATTGTGCTTTCGGATGGTTGTCCAGTGAGAGGATATCAATAATCATCGCCCGTGCTTGGGGCGTATCATAAGACAACAACGTGCGTGCCCAGCGACGTCTTTCAGCCGGTCGGCCTTGCGGATCGAGTATGCCTGCGCGACAATCCGTGAGTTGTTGTTCGTGAACGACAGCCTGTTGCGTTTTCGCCAAGCTCGTTTCGCCAAGTGGCGAGTTTTGCGCGAGGGCAGCATAGACCGGCCAAACAAGACAGATCATCGACATCAGCACATCACGTCGAATCCGATTATGCACGATTCACTCCTCTAGGTACACGGTAGAGTATGACTCCTTGACGAGGCCCTAGGATGTAAAGCCTCATGGCATGCACCGTAGGTGTACATGCCCAACCAATCGCGCTGCCGCGCTTCTAGTTGTACTCAGCACACTACATATTGGCAACTATACTTCGCCGCTGGCACTACGGCTTACCGGTAAGAGCCTGTTCCTCATTCTGTGCGTACTCTTCTCTTACTAAGCTGATCGGCATGTTTTGTTCCCGGCTTTGGGCCGTTTTGCAAGCTGACAATTGGGACAAGCTATATGAGAGTGGTGGGAGTAGGGTACTTTTTGTTCCGTTCTTTTTCGTGAATTTCAAGCTGTGCAAAGAACTGACATGCAATAATCCTGGCGACGTCAATCACTTGTCGAGTCGTTTTCCACGATATATGATGACTGATTGTGTAAGGTGACGAGCCGTGGCTTAGCTCCTCGACCAGATCAACATGGGTATGGTTTTTGCCAACTATCTCGACGCTTCATGAAATCCTCAGCTTCCAATGCCGACGATACCACACTGGCCGATACCGCGCTACTTTCCCAGGTGGCTGCAGTGATAGATGAAGTTCGACCGTTATTGCGTGCGGATGGTGGTGATATTGAGTTGGTCGGTGTCCTGCAAGGGGGTGTGGTCCAGGTTCGTTTGCTCGGTGCTTGTGTCGGATGTCCGTCCAGTGCCATGACTTTAACGATGGGCATCGAGTGCAGCCTGAAAGAAAAAATACCAAAAGTCCAGCGTGTCATTTGCGTACCTTAGACCACATCATCGCGCAGACCGTATGTCATCATCCACTAACATGACGGAACCTACACTAACTTTTATCATTGGATGCACGGGATGCGGCAAGGGATCGCTTGCCCGCGCATTAGCCCGGAATACCGGCGGAGAAATCGTCAGCATTGATTCCATGAAAGTCTATCGCGGGATGGACATAGGCACGGCAAAACCGTCATCTCAGTTACGCCGGGAAATTCCTCATCATATGATCGATGTGGTTGAACCAAGTGAAGAATTTTCGGTCGCCCAATATGTCGCACGTGCCGAGGATGCCGTGCGGACTATTCATGCACGCAAGCGGCCCATTTTTTTTGTCGGTGGTACACCTTTGTATCTCAAAGCAATGATTGAAGGCCTTTTCGATGGACCCGGCGCAGACGAACAAATCAGAACTCGTCTACGTGAACAGATTACCCGTGAAGGCTCCATGGCTGTTTATCGGCAATTAGACGAGATCGATCCCCAAGCCGCTCAACGCATTCACCCCAATGACACGCGCCGCATGATTCGTGCGCTTGAGGTGTACGAACTCACCGGCTCGACCATCACGGATTTACAGACCCAGTGGGATCGCAATCGAACTCGATACCCGTGTGTCTTGATCGGGCTACGGCGTGAGCGTGAAGATCAGAATCACAGAACAAACCAGCGTGTACAACGCATGATCAAAGAGGGTTTAGTCGAAGAAGTCCGTCATCTACAATCCGCAACAAGGCCTTTGAGCGCATCAGCACGACAGGCAGTAGGGTATGCAGAGATGATTCAACATCTAAACGGAGAGATTTCTCTTGAAGAAGCGGTGGAATTGATCAAAATCAATACCCGACAGCTAGCAAAATCCCAGCGTACTTGGTTCAAGCGATTTCTTCAGACCGAATGGGTTGATCTGACGCCGCTGTCCAAAGTTGAGGATATCGCCGATGATTTGATGAGTCGTCGAGGGAACGTATGGTCGGTATAACCGAAATGACAAATTGGGCAGTCGATATGATCGATGTGCGCAAGACGTACGGTCGGACGGTTCACGCTCTTCGCGGTGTCAATATTCAGGTAGGTCGTGGAGAAATTTTCGGCTTGCTCGGCCCCAATGGTGCCGGAAAGACGACGCTGGTCAAAATTATGATGACGGTTGTCAAACCGGATCGATCCTATGGCACTATCCTGGGACGTCCGTTAGGCCATCGTGGCAAGCTGGCTGTGACCGGCTATCTACCTGAAGATCATCGCTTTCCACCGTACCTAACGGGTAATCAGCTACTTGACTATTATGCCGCGTTGGCCAAAGTTCCACGAGCTAAGCGCCGCGATAATGCCAAGCGGTTGCTGGATCAACTCGACATGACCAAATGGGCAAACACACGCATCGACAAATATTCCAAAGGAATGTTGCAAAGGTTGGGTATCGCTCAATCGCTTATGAACGATCCCGAGTTGGTTGTGTTGGATGAGCCGACCGATGGGCTGGAC
Source organism: Planctomycetota bacterium (assembly GCA_024276605.1). Lineage (GTDB taxonomy): Bacteria > Planctomycetota > Phycisphaerae > UBA1845 > UBA1845 > JAJRPG01. Next base: position 47,762 of record JAJRWX010000002.1, read on the forward strand.
CCGGTAAGTCGGCGACAGGTGCGCGAGCTATTATTAGAGCTAAAGCATCGTGGGATGACTGTCTTTTTGAATTCCCACTTGCTCAGTGAATTAGAAATGGTTTGCGACCGCGTGGCTATTCTCGTCGACGGACTCGTGGCCAGGCAGGGGACGTTGTCACAGTTAACCGAACATACGATCGAGTATCGCATCCAGTTTGACGGCGATGCTTCGGATATTCGCTCCAAGCTGTTAGCGTGTCGTGCGACATTGGACGGACATATCGTATCCGTACCCGGCCATGACCTTTCGCGGGTCAATGAAGTGATCGATCTGCTACGAAACGCTAAGCTTTCCATAGAATCCGTTCAACCTCATCGATTTAGCCTGGAAGATTTGTTAATTGAAGTCATGGGACAACAAGAGCCTGTAACCGCACGAGCGGTAAATATGGAGGACGACGTCTGATCGGTATTGAGGCGTTAGCGCGTTGAACTTATGCAAATTTGGGCCATCATCATCGATAGTTTTCGCGAATCACGCGATCGTAAAATGTTCTGGGTGATGCTCTGTATTTCCATCATTATTTCGTTAACCATGATTTGCGTGAGCTTTGAGCCAGGTCGTGTAAACTTTTTCTTCGGTATATCCGAGTTTGAAACAGACATTTTTACCGTAGGGCATCAGGTCCGCCCGGAAACCATTGGCGCTGTCGTTGTCGATTTCATTTTAGACCTGATGATGAATCGTATTGGTATCATCATTGCGATTATCGCCACAGCCGGGATGTTTACCTCTATGCTCAGGCATGGGGCGATCGAGGTTCTGCTCGCTAAGCCCATGTCGCGTTCCAAGCTTTTCTTCGCACGCTACCTGGGTACGCTGACATTCATCGGTTTTCATGCAACGATCTTTGTCGGGCTAACTTTTTTGGTGATGGGATTGCGGTGGGGGGCTTGGTTGCCCGGATACCTTTTGGCCATTCCGCTCATCGTCCTACTATACAGCTACTTGCAATGCATCTCCGTGTTGATAGCTGTGGTAACGCGAAGTTCAGTGACTGCGATTATGCTCACCCTGGTAGCTTGGACGGCGTTCGGGGGTGTTCAACTGGTAGATGACTTGTTTACGACATTTCCTCAATGGCAGCGCTATCAGACCGTATATACGACGGCGCGAACCGTGCGTTGGATCGTCCCCAATACAGCTGACATTGGACTCACTGCTCGAAAGTGGGCCGGTACGGACTCTGTTGTTGAGTTTATGCCGGCATCTACCGATCAGGAGAAATCTGATCGTGACATGGCTATGCGCGTGGAAACCGCCAGATTAAATGTGCCAACGATGTATACGGTAGGATCTTCATTGATATTCGAATTATTCATATTACTTCTGGCTATGTGGCGTTTTTCCAAACAGGATTTCTAGCGTGCGGTGAGAAACAGTGGTCACCTGATGGTTCCCAGTAAATGATATGTCTTTACCCCGAGTCGCAGACTTTAGCCTGCGCGAAAACGGATCACGAACAATGCTAGGCAATCGATTTCTATAACAAAGTAAAAGATTAATGGTTAATCCAGTTACTCTCGGTTAAGTATTGACGAACTTTGAAAGATACGCCACCTGACATTCTGTATGTGATTACGGATTTAGACATCGGCGGTGTTCCCCTTCATTTACACCGCCTCGCGCTGGCTATGCGCGATCGAGGTTATCACGTAGCCGTGGCATGTTTGGCACCACCCGGTCCGATTGCTGAACGACTGCAGTCCAATGGCATCGAGGTGTTTAGTTGTCACGGACGTAGCGGATGGGATTGGCGGGTGATTCACCGATTGAAGCAAATGTTAGCTAAGATGTCTCCCCGCATAGTTCATGCGCTGTTGTTTCATGCCAACCTAGCTGTGCGGTTGTCCGCTCGAAGTGCTGGAATTTCTATTCATCGCGTGCTATGTGAAATTCAGACCGTCGAGGTAGAGCGACCTTGGCATCTTACGCTGGATCGTTGGACGTATCGTCGGTGTCGTCTAACCATAGGAAACTCGCCGTCGGTGATCGAGCATTTATCAATCCGTGCCCGCATTCCGCGAGACCGATTACAGCTAGTGCGTGGTGGGGTAGATATGGTGGGTATTCAAGGCGCGACTCCCATCGATCTCGCCTCTATCGGACTTCCTAATGATGCCCAATTGGTCTTATGGGTAGGTCGGCTCGATCCGGTGAAGGGGCTGGACTATCTCATCGATGCATTTGCTACGATATCCGAAGGTTTGTCTGCCCATTTGGTGCTCGTTGGACAGGGAGAGATGGAGCTTTCGCTTCGCGAGCGTATCGCAAATGCAGGATTGTCATCACATATTCACTTACTAGGTGCGCGCGATGACGTGCCTTGTTGGCTGCGACGTGCCGACCTGTTCGTCTTCCCTTCTCGAACGGAGGGTTTGCCAAACGCGCTCCTCGAAGCCATGGCCTGTGGTCTTCCTGTAGTAACCACTGATGTACCAGGATGTCGTGATCTTGTCACCCATAAAAAAACCGGTTGGCTTGTACCCTTCGGCGACACGGTTAAATTGGCCAACGCCATTGATCGTCTTCTTTCAAACCAACAATTAGCAGCCCAACTTGGCCTAGCCGCCCGCCAGGAAGTCGAAGACAACTGGAACCTCATGCCAATGCTGGATGCTTACGAACGTCTTTATCGAGACATATTGGATAGTATGACGGGCTAGATTGGTTCAAGAGATTCTGGCGAGAGCGTGGATGAAGAGATTGGACAGACATGTACGTGTGTTCAACAGGACTGTGGATCAGATTCGATCGTTTCTTCCGGTGTAGGCTGTGCTGATGGAGCGGTTTCGGCCTCGTTGCCACTGCGTGAACACATTCACGCAGTAGGAGCGTTATATCCTCGGATGGATTGCTGATCTCAAGCGAAAGAGCATCGAGCCGATTACCAGGCTATTGGCGTAGTCGTTCGCACGTTGCAGAATTTCCTGGCGTTCTTGTTTTGGACCACGCCCGGACGGTTTCGCCGCTGACAGTATTGGGACAGCAGCCCATAAATGCCTGAAGGCCCTGAGCGCAAGTCGTTGCGAATCAAGGCCTTACAAATCATCGTCGAAAACTATCGGAGAGGGGGGGATTCTTTTCGCCCTTTGCCGCTCACGACGTCGTATGGTCGATTGGCAACGTAACTGTTTCCCCTAAAAAGGCTTACGGTTTTGTACCAGTTCCGGTTCGTGCTGATCCGTTACGATTTGTGACCCTCAAATTGGGACAGTATTGGGACAGTGGCAATGTTCTCGACCATGCCGACAGGTGTCCATTGGTAGCGTGCATATTCTTTACGACACCAAATTCATAAGCTGAAAGACCGTTGATAAGATCGCCTACAAGTTGCACTTAGTATGACGAGCATCGCGTTCGAGGGTCGGTAGGATGTTGTGCTCGGTATCGACGTAGTCGAACTGCGAAAAATGTGGCGGTTCGCGGTATCCGAGAATCGGTCCAAGGTCAGAGAGCCATAACGGTGGCTCATCGAGTTCGTCGAAGTAGGCATGAACGATGCTCTTCGTGAAGACGTCGATCGACGAGAAGATATCCGGGAAGATATGGAACGGTAACCAGGTGGTTTGGCTATATTTTAGCTTCAGCCAGAAGCAACGTGGGCAAACACCCGGCAAGGCTAGCGTACTCAGATTCTTGGCCGAAATTCGGATTATATCGCTCATTTTGTCAGCCTACTTTCGGAACAGTGGCGTTGCCGACTACGATTCGTGGTCTTCGGTGCTCGGGTCATTAAGACCCAGCCGCCTCAGAAAATCTTTCCATTCATCCTTGTCGAAACCGAACTTGATACGTTCTACGTCGTTGTCGTCGGGCGAATTCTGTTCGATTTCGAGTGCCGGCAATGATCGCATCGTTGAATTATTGTTGGTTTCCATCAACCAATCGAAGTCATGGAATATATTGGCAAGCATGTCGCTTTTCTGATTGAGTGACACGGTCATTGTGGATTTAGACCGGCAACGATGATCTGCATCGACAAGTGCAATATTGGCCAGGATGTATCCAAACAGGAGTGTCGGTAGCTTTATGGGAATACAACCCGAACCTCCACACGGACACCGAAGCGGGTAGATAAGCTCGATATTCGCGATGCCCCACTTAAGCCGAGGGAATAGTAACCTGAAGTTCCTGTCTGATCGGCCACAACGCCTGCACGCGTTTGGTGGAATGAAATTGCTGACTATATCATCGGGTAGGATCAATCGTGTCGCCACAATGCGTCTCCAACAGGCTACTCCAGATAAACCACGAATGAGCTTTGAGTTAGACGTTCAGTAATACCAAGAAGCCGTTGGAGCATTAAAAACGGCGACGGCGCCTGTGTTTACGATGTATTTTCCTGATGACCGTTTGGCGCTCATGGATCAGCCGCTCAAAATCAGAAGGATATTTGCGCATGAACTGGTATAACGCGCCATGCCCTAAGCGAAGCATGTCAGTCGCTGATGGGTAGTGGCCACCGTGTTGGTCAAGTAGTTGCCTCGCCGTAGCTATATGACGCGCCCGAACAGATGCGTAAGGCGACCCGGGCTTGCTGGCCGCGCCTTTACATTGAACTTCGGTCTCGTGTTTTTCTATGGGGCGTCGTCCCGGCTGGCGCCGACCCGTTACCCCGAGGCGCGCGGCGAGCTGGGGTAGCTTGGACACCGCGTTCACCACCAATTGCTGGACGTGCTGCCGACTTCCCACGCCAATGTATCTCGCCATCTCCTCATACGTCATGTCCGCCGCGCTTAGTCCAAGTACAACGCGGAACCGTTCGTCTTTCGTTCTTTGTTCAATCATCATTAATGATCTCCATGTAATTCTGGGCCTGCGGGTACCCATGTCGTTGATTCTATTTTCACTATCCAGCCGCCCGCCTATTGGCCAGATTCGGTACCATCCGCCGATTGCGTGTGCGGGTCCGCCGTCGGGGCTGCAAACTCCGGAAGGAAATCCTCCAGCAAGATGCTGTAGCCCGATTTCATCGCCGTAGCTGTCACCTTGATCAAGCGGTGGATGTCCGCCCCGACACCGCGTACGACTTCGGGGGAGGCACCGGATACGGCGAGCTTGCCAAGTGTTTGGAGTAGCTCTGCCCGGCAATACGCAGACAACAATGGTTCGGTTTCGACGAAGGTGAATTTTTCGCCGGATGTCTCATTCGCCACCGCTTCTATGGCGTTGTTCATTGCGCCCCGGTTAACTAGCATTGCGTCAGTTTTTTTCGTTTGGTTGTTCATGTTCATGCATAACACAAGATTCCTAACCAGAAGGTCCATACCGTTCCTGTTTACACGAGAACCGGAGTACGATAGACGACGTCGCTGAAATCGATCTCGAACCGTCCGAAGAAGAACGTCAGCGTCTCTTCCAGCCGGGGATCGGTAACACTGGTTTTGCGACCATTGGGCTCAAGTCCGAGCGTCGCCTCGATCAGCTCCTCCGCTGTGATGTGGCGCCGACGAAGCCCCCAATGAACGTGGTTGGCGATTCGGGCCACGTCTGGAGACGTACCGACCAGTCGTACCTGCCCCGCGCTAACCGGAACTGCTACGATTCCCAGCAGAGTCAGCGATCCGTGTGGAACGCTTTTCACACCGGGCATTCCCAACGCCACGCTGATGTCGACGACGCTCACGTTGTCTTCCACCTTTGCAGCCATCATCAGAGACGCGCATGCATCGTCACGTTCGATCCAAACCCGTGGCCGAAACGGCGGTTCGGCTACGGGGCTGGATGTTATGAGGCCACGGTCATTCATTTGAGTGTGGTGACGCCCGACTGCGCACTTGGTCACCTTCCGCCAGTGTTCTTTTCTCCGCAAATACTCCAAAGGAGCGATTATTCGTCGTCGCGGCATGATTGTTCCTCCATTCAATAGACTATATTTGGATCACTTAAGAATCATAACAGAAAATATTAGAATGTCAAGATCATATCTAATCTTGATAATATTATCGCTTGGCCAGAGAATCTTGACATGAAAAGCATCTCCGGAAAGACCATTCGCGCCTATCGTGAGCGATTGTCGCTTAACCAGCGGGATCTCGCAGCTAAGCTAGGCTGTACACAAGGTCTCATCAGCCAAGTCGAAATTGGCCAGCTTCCTGTCTCGAAAAAAATGTTGCGCGCACTGTGGGGTATGTCCGAAGAGGGTGTATTCGAGATTCCGTTCGATCAGTTCCTCCGTCATGGCGGGGTCAATACGGAGTTTCTCAAAGCAGAATTCGGCGCGGTCGCCCCGATTCCAGTGGAGACATGGGTGTCCCGACTCGACCTTCGCGAGCCACCCGAACCGAGTATTAAGGAATCGATCTGGATCCCCAGCATGACCAACAGCATGCGCGCCTTTCGGTTCAACGAAGCACCACCCATCTTAACACCGTATACGCTAGCAGTGTTTAGCCCCGCAGACTGGTCTGAGTTGGCCAGGGAACAAGTCGTCCTTATGCAAATGCGACCAAGACCGACCGTCAAGCAACTGGAAGGGCGCATCGGACATATCGGTCGAGCGATCGTAACACGCCATGCTGGCAGGCTCACCTGTCAGTTTGAGCGGTCACCGAGCACCGGACCGATCGTTAGCGTGACCGAAAAGAGTGTCGAGGTGCTCATGATCTGTCACTTCCGTGGGCGCTACGGTTACCTGTGAACGATCCGGTTGGGTGACACCAACTGGTTCCGGCGGAAATCATCCACACGTCCGGCGGCTAGCGTCGGATTCGTTACCTCGTAATATTTCATGCAAGTCAGCGGCGAACGGTGGCAAAGGAACGCCGCCAGCTCTGTCGGTGTTAGCTTCCACTGCTGTGCGGCGTGGGTGGCTACAATGTGGCGATACAGGTGAGCGTTGATCGGCTTACCGATCAGCCGACGTGACATCCTCGGTACTTTGCTGCTAAATGAGCTTCTGTCGAATGGTTTGCCACGGCGGTTGACCAGTAGGATGTCGCCATCGCAAGCCACCCGACCGGTTAATGCCTTGTAACCATGTCGGATGTAATCCTTGATGATCGGTGTGAGTTCATCCGGGCAGGATATTTCGAATTTGCGATGACCCTTCATCTCTGATGAACAGAATCGTAAGTTGTATTGATGTTCCGATGTGATGAGATTTGTTCCAATTTGGATGCCCCATATGTTAGCCCCGCGCAAGGCGCGGGTTACCAGCAAACCGAAGATGATCACATCGATTTGCTGCTGCGCGAGGCGGACCCGATCATCGTTCGATTGTTTACCAACACGCATCGCCATCATCACCTTCTTGACTAGATCCTCGAATGCTTGTTCTAGTACAGGATAGGGTACCATTCGGACGGCTTTGTCACGTTCCTGTACTTCGCATCGCTTCGTCAATTCGTTAAACATCTCGACGGTGTCATTTCCCGAGTTCAGCAAGAACCGATGGAACCCGCGAACCGTCCGCAGAAACGCCGTGTGCGACGGGTTCACGTAACCGTTACCGCTGCGGATAACGAGCCAGTTGACGAACGCTTGGCATTCGTCAGCCGTGAGGAGTGACGCCCAAGTATCCGCTGTTAGGTCGCGCCCCGGCTGGTCGATCCGAAGCCAACCCAGGAACTTCGACAGCGACTTCTCATAGTGTTGCTTCGTGATCGATCGCCACGGGCGCATACCGCCTTTGCGAAGTGGAGCCGATGCGTCACGACACATCCGCTGCCATTCAATTCGCAGATGGGAGGGCCACATATCGATCGAAAGGGCATACGCTTTGTTGAGCTTGGCCGGTAGCGAAGCGAACACCATTGGCTGTAAGCCGTCGTGTTCAAAAAGAATCTGCCATGCATCGGTGAGACGTTCATAGTCCTTACGCCAATGTAGGTTCGCTCTCATTTTTTCATCAAAAGCCCAATCGACGAGGTCACCGGCGCGTATCGTTCCTGGCCAGTGACCACGACCTATGGCCCACTTTACGAACCTGTCATAGGCTACAACCGTACGTCGTAGCGAGCCGTTGTTCTCCGGCATTGACGGCCACAAATGCTTGTCGTCGCCACCGGTCATGTCGATCCCCTCATCCGCAGCAAACCTATATATATGCCGCAGGTAGTTACGGTAGTTGGAACGGCTCTGCGACCGTAGGTCTTTCGTTGCCATTGCGGCGTCCAGCAGAACCAGGGCTTGCTGTAGAGTCATAACCTTGACCTTGGACCAGTCGTCACAATCCAAGGCCCTGGCCAGATACTTCATCGTGGTTCTCGTCATGCGAGTTTTTGTGGTGGATGGACTTGTCCTAGCCATCCAGCTTTGATACAAATCGTTGTATGTCATTTTGAATCCTCCTTATGTATTGAAATTTCGCGCCCTATCGGGCTGTCTGGAGTCGCCTCTATCACCGCCGCTCTGTTGCGGGTGAGTGATGTAGACAAGGCGCACCCTCTATCAAGCTTGTCACTGTTTGCGCTGAGCTACATCGCGCTGTGACAGTGAGCTAAGTCGAGCCGTTACAGGCAGTTACGAAACGCTTCGAGATGTGTGTCGAAAGAGCATGATCTACTTCAGTGTTGAGGTGGCATCGATCACGTCCTGTGTGTTCATCTATCTCTCTTACGATCTTTGGTTATCGATCCAACGGTCGATCTCATTCGGGTCGAATCGTATGAATCGACCGATACGGATGCAGGGGATGCGTTGCTCGCGCGCCATAACCACCACAGTCTTGCGAGCGATTTGCAGGATGTCTGCCACATTATCCGGTGTAAGCAACTTTTTTTTTGCTTTCATGAGAAAAACCTCCTTGCCGACGAATTCAGTGATGCCGCCGGTACGCATCGAAACACAGTGGTGAACGACTAGATCGTCGTCGCTTCTATGTCGCTTTATGACTATTCAGCGAAACGTGAGCGATGTCCTTTATTTGTTTTTCCCGTCTTTTGAAGAGGTGAAATGGCGGCCCGCAGGCTCAAGGATCAGGTCTACTGGGTTAGCACTACAGCGCAAAGTAAGCTCAAGAAACTGTTCGGTCGTATTCGATAACTTCTGTCATGGGAACGATTTAGGTTCTTTGGCAGGAGCGAGACATGGATGTCGCAGAGATTCAGCGTGTTGGCCCTGGGCTTGAGGCCTTTCTGGCGGAGTTTTCGGATTGCTTTGGGCGGTGTGATACGGAGTCGTATCTTGAGGTTTACGTGGAGGGGCAGAACTCCGACTTGCAGCGTAAGAGTGCTGAGCCGATCGCCCTTCGAGCGGGGATTGTTCCCCGTTCTCTACAGGTTTTTCTTGGCTCGGCGAACTGGGATGAGCAGCGGATGATCGATCGTGTTCAGGAGATCGTGGCTCACGATCACTGCCATCCTTATGCCATCGGCTTGATCGATGAGACGGGATCACCCAAGAAGGGAGTCCATACGGCCTGCGTACAACGTCAGTGGAACGGCAACCGGGGCAAGGTTGACAACTGCGTGGTCAGCGTTCACCTCGGGTACACGGCTGGACGGTTTCATTCGCTGCTCGACGGCGATCTGTTTCTCCCGAAGAGCTGGGCGAATGACAAAGCGCGTCGAGAGCGAGCCGGCATTCCCGATGACGTTACG
>JAJRWX010000060.1 GCA_024276605.1 Planctomycetota bacterium
AGGAAACACTTCCAAGTGCCGAGTATCGAAGGGGTTCTGCGTGAACTGCGTATTATTGTCGCCGAGGTCAATCCCACCGACGCTATATTCCGCGCCAATCATGCGTCGAACTACCTTCCGATTGGCGGTCGACTCCCGCGAGATCGTGAAGCTATTCTCCAGCAGATTGATGCAGCCCTCTCCGGTGATCAACCGCTTCGTCATGAATGGTCTCGTGGACTGTAGTCCGTGCTTGGTAACAGCACTGACATTGTTGAATCTAGTGGAGGAGTTGTGGTTCAGTCATTGGTGATAGCTATCCGGTTGGGAAGATTTTTAACGGGATAGGATTTATACCTGTTTGGATTAACGGACCTTATCACAGTTTACCTGGACCAATACACCCACTTCGGTTCATGAGATTCGCACGGTTCATTAGTTCATCATATTAATGATGTCACCCATGAATCTTGACTTGGAGCCGGTAATCTGGTAAGAGAGAAACAACAAGAGAGAGGGGGAGAAGCCACTTCGCCGTTGATGAATCCGGGTGGAACTCCACAGTTATACTAAGGAGCAAGAGATGTTAGGGATAAATACCCGGCTCGTGGCTTTCGTTTCGGTACTTGTTTTGGCCATGCCTGCTATCGCGGACCCCTCTCGAAATGCACCTGTATTCAGCGATCCGGTTGGCGTTGTCCATAAGCAGCCGTGTGATCGTAAAGCTCACGAACCCACAACGAAAGACGGTATCCCCATCAAGCAACCGGGATGCCTATCGACGCCATTCCCTGTTTCTGTTTCTGTGGACCTGACGCAACGCGCCACTTCATACGGTGGAATTCCACCACAGCGCGCCAGCACGTCCGTGAGCACATTGCTCCAGCAAGTGAATCAATCCTTACTTTTGTCATATCTACAGGACTTGACCGCGTTTGGGCCGCGCGTCACCGAAAGTGCCGCTATTCAGGCATCCGGCAATTACATTTTCAATACCTTCGATGCGATGGGGCTGGATGTGCGCTTCCATGATTGGAGCTATCAGGGTCGCCAGGGCAGCAATGTAGAGGCGACTTTATACGGAAGCGATACTACGAGCGACGAAATCTATATCATTTGTTCCCATTATGACAGCGTGCCCGGTAGCCCGGGGGCTGATGACAACGGATCCGGCACGGCTGCGGTGCTCGCGGCTGCTCAGGTGTTGAGTCCTTATGCGTTCGATCACACCATTCGATTCGTGACGTTCTCTGGAGAAGAACAAGGCCTGTTGGGGAGTTATCGATATGTCGGGGATGCCTTTGCTGCAGGCGATAATATTATGGCCGCGTTGAACGCGGATATGATCGGTTTCGCACTGAATCAAGTCGATGAGGGTTTAATTCAGGTCTTCCTAAATGGTTCCTCGTCCTGGCTGGCGGACTACACGACGAATATAAATGCGTTGTACTCCACAAGCATTGATCTTACTATCCTTCAAGCCGGGCTGACATCCGGAAGCGATCACTGGTACTTTTGGCAATATGGCTACGACGCCCTGTTCTACCACGAGTACAACTTCAATGACTACTATCATTCCTCTCAAGATCGCGTGACACACATCAATCTGACCTACCACACGAAGGTGACGCGTCTACTCACGGCTACGCTCGCGGAACTTGCGGGTTTTCGTGGCGATCCGAATATTCCACAGCCACCGACTTTACCCATCGGCGAGCAAGGATTTACCAAAGATCGTTATCTTTCATTTGTGCCTGATAGCAATTGGGCGAACCCCGTCGCTTATCGTGTCACACGTGTCGGTTCGACCACGCCGTGGTATGTGAGTTGTACACTACAAGATGCCGGCGTTGAAGGTAAGTTCGGCGAATTGGTACCCACCGCCGAATTCTGTGCGTGGACGGAATCGGTTATCCACGTTCGTGGCTGCGATATTGTGCCTGGTAATGAGTATCTGGTTGAAGCGACATTGGATGATGCCATCTTTTCGGCACCACTATCGATATACACGACAGCACCTCAGATTAATGTCGGTCGGCAGTTTGGTGATGTGGTAGGCGCTCTGGTGGGGGGGGCATGGACTGCGCCGGATGGGATTGTTACCGTGAGTGATATTACTGCCGTTGTTCAGAAGTTTCAACTAGACCCTTCCGCGCCGCACCTTTCTCGTGTGGATAATGATGGAAAGACGCCCAATGGTATTGTGGCTAGTAATGACATCCTGCGGGCTGTAGTCGCCTTCCTTAGTTATGACTTTGGCTATGACGTAACGAATTGTTTGTCCGGAACCTGCGTACCTAGCTGTCCGTAGTCGGGCTGTATGCGAGTTGCTCCATAGTGGATTCATACTGATCGGTTTACTGCTAGCGATCTACACATCATAGACAATAACCAAGATCAAGTTGGTCGGATACTACTTAAACGATTATCTACGTGGGCATAAAGGCGTAGCATTCATGGGCAGGGTTGACATGGACTTTTGCAGGTCTACGATGAAGTAGTTCCTGTGGAAGAGGCTCTATTTTTACATGGCAGTTGGAACTCGGATAGCCTCGATATTTTTTGTGGATACGACGCTTTACAACAAACGAGATTATTAAAAACTTGAGATTGCGCGACCGGAGCTGCGCCGATCGATAATAGACAGGTGGTTCGTGCATCTTCAAATCAATAACGAATATGACAAGCTGGAAGCGGTTCTGGTTCATAGACCGGGCAAGGAGATTGATCGCTTAACGCACGATTGTATGCAGCGATTCTTGTTCGAGGATGTCCCTTATTTGCGTCGTATGCAGGATGAGCACGACGCATTTGTATCCGTCATGCGGGAGCGCGGCATTTCTGTGGTCTACCTCGAAAACTTCCTCCTGGACCTTATGCGTGATGATGCATCCCGTCGTATTTTGATCGATCAGGTATGTTCGGCGGAGGCGGTTCCTGCGATTGCGAAAGATTTACAGGATACGCGTACGTTTTCTCCTGAAGCGCTGGTTGACATCATGTTCGCAGGGTTGACCGCCGGTGAGTATAACGCGGCTATCGGTCGACAAAGTGCGGTGAATGTCGATGAAGCGCACTTTTTGTTACCACCTGTGCCCAACGCCTATTTTAGTCGTGACCCGGCTGTGGTTGTCCGGGATTCGGTGATTTCGTCGAAAATGCATTACTTGGAGCGCGTGCGTGAGACGCTGTTGGTACGTGCGGTACTAGAGCATCATGCGGAATTCAGTGATGAAGCCGTAACCTTTGGGGGTACGCATACGCCTGGTGAGGATCGCCCTTATACCATCGAAGGTGGCGATGTATTGATATTATCTGAGGAAGTTGTTCTGATCGGTGCCAGCGAGCGGACACGCAGTGAAACCATCGAATTGTTAGCCGGTAAATTATTGAAAAACGGCACCATCAAGCGTATTTATGAGATTCCCATTCCATCGCAGCGCGCTTTTATGCACTTAGATACCGTGTTTACGATTTTGGATCGTGGCCGTGTACTTTGGTTTCCACAAGTTATGAAGGGGCTATCCGGTGTACATCGTTACGAAGCGGAAGGCACGTCACATGAGATGACAGTCAGGCGGGTGGCAGAAACGCGTTTATTTGAAGACATTCTTCGTGATGAATTCGGTACAGCGCTCACAGCTATTGATACCGGAGGTGGCTCCGAACATTTCGCGCCACGCGAACAGCGTATGGATGGGACGAACGCTCTGGCTATCGCGCCGCGAGTGGCTATCACTTACGAACGTAACGAACGCACGATCGAAGCGATGGAAGCAGCCGGGGTCGAGTGCATTCGCATCGAAGGGTCGGAACTTGTTCGCGGATTAGGCGGTCCTCGGTGCATGACGATGCCACTACGCCGGTCTTCTCCAACCCCTCCGAAATAGCTTTTCTCGTGGTTTAATATGTAACGGTCAAATATTGCGAACCGCATGCGTACTACCTGCGCAGATATGACGACCAATCCGAGCGGCGAGCGCGAGCGACCCGTGTCTTCGAAATGCCATATATACCGTCATGTCATAGAACATGTTTAGCGTGTGTGACTATCCGAAGACACCGGGCGCTGGCGCTACCGGCTCGGATCAGTTTAGTAGGTCGGGCATTGCCCGACGATGGGGCATCGTGAGTATCGTCGTCGGGCAATGCCTGACCTACTGGGCTTTGCTGACACAATAATGACACTGGATATATATCATCGGCTCCCCCATGTCCAAACAAAAGGACATGGGACACCCAACAGATAAATTTGTAGGTCGGGCTATTGCCCGACGTTACGTCTAGGTAAAAGCTGGGGCGCTTTCTTGGGGGTTGTTGACGAGGTGGATCAATAGTGCGTTGGTGGCACCGACTTGTTCAAGTCGTGTGCCGGCTACGACTACAATCAGGTCGCCCACCTCCACCAAGTTTTTCTTCAGCAACATGGTGTCGACGTCGTTGAGCATCTCTAAGGTCCGCTTCTGTCGTTGCATTTGTACGGGAACGATGCCATAGTACATGGCCATCCTTCTGCAGACGGATTCGTCTGGTGATAGCCCGACGATCGGTCGATTTAAGCGACATTTACTTAATAGTCGCGCGGTGTTACCTGCCTGGGTCCAGAGCACCACCAACTTCGCACTTAGCTCATTGGCCAGCAAGGCGGTGCAATGGGAAACGGCGGTAGTCACAAGTCGTAAGGTAGATGCCGCGTTGACCCTGCTGGTCGTCCCTCTTTCTTTGAGTAGCGTTTCCGTTTTTTGGGCAATGCGTGACATCATGTTAACGGCTTCGATGGGGTATTGGCCGACTGAGGTTTCTGCGCTGAGCATCACACAATCCGAGTTGTCGAGAATGGCGTTGGCGACGTCACTCACTTCCGCACGAGTCGCCGTGGGCTGCGTTACCATAGATTGCAGCATTTGGGTGGCTGTGATGGCGGGTTTTCCGGATTGTTGGCAACGTCGCAAGATATCTTTTTGAAGGATCGGCACCTTGGCAAGATCCATCTCGACACCAAGATCGCCGCGTGCTACCAACACCACGTCTGAGGCTTCAATGATTTCGTCTAAGTGTTGAATCGCGTGGGAGGTTTCAATTTTGGCCACCAGGGGACAGTCGCAGTTCAGCGGCATCATGGCGCGTAATTCCTGGAGGTCTGCCGCCGATCGTACAAACGACATAGCCACGTAGTCTGCGCCGTTGGTGAATGCCCAGCTAGCGTTTACTTTGTCATCTTCAGTGAGCGCAGACATGACCAAGTCACTATCCGGGAGATTTAAGCCCTTGCGTGTGGCAATGCGTCCACCGACTTCGCAGACACAGCGTAAGTGTGTTTGATGTTTCTCCAATACACGCACGAGTACTGAACCGTCGTCGATGAGAATGCGGTGGCCTACGTTAACTTCTCTCACCAATGCGGGCCGATTCGTGGAGACTCTATCGGGTGAGCCTAATACGTGTTCAGCGAGGATGTCAAAGTGATGGCCGGTCTCAATCGGGAAGCTGTCTCCCTCTATCTGATCGACTCGGATTTTAGGCCCACAAAGATCGACCATGATCGCGGCGTGGGAGGCATTTTTTCGACAAACTTCTCGAATACGGTGGAAGACTTCGGCGTGTTGTTCGAGTGTGCCGTGAGAGAAATTTTGACGAAATATGTTTACACCGGCATTCAACAATGAGGTCAGTGCCTGTTCGGAATCAGTAGCCGGGCCTACGGTTGCGATAATTTTGGTTTTAATCATTGTTGTACACTCTCTGTGAGTATCTATCGTCAGATTAAGGGGACTATCACGAATTCGGTTGATAACACCAGCATTATTACGAGATTTATGGTTGTCGAGACAGTGACAGGCCATGAATACTTACTTGCATGGCCTGCGAGGGAAGCTGCACGAGGGGATGTTGGGCGTATTGGTGCTGGAGCAGGTGTGCATCTATCTGAATGATGATTCCAGGCGTAGGCAGGGCCGGCCAGTCGCCATCGAGAAAAGTGTATCGCGGCGGACGACTATCTGGGGGGTGTTCGTCGCGTACACGTTCAATTCGACACATAAGTGCGGCATTTCATATTCTCATTCCGGGATATTTTGGGATTAACACGGGTAAGCTATCGCTTACCCATGCTGCCCATCAGATGAACAGCGATTGTGCACTTGGTGTGTCGGGTTGCTCATCAACGTTGCGTAAACATAGAAACACCGCGCGGGCTAAAGCCCTCAGCTCGGTAGGGAAAATACTTGAACTATCTTGAGGGTTTGTCAATCTCCGACGTCTACGTTCGTTGCGCATCTTTTCACATGAATATCACATCTTATTGGTCATGATGGTATTTGACCCACGTGGGAAGTAAATCTAAGGTGCTTGTCCTGTATGCTAGTTGATCTAGTGCCATAAATGTGTCATTATAAAACGGGCAGGGATGGGAATTTTGATATGGGATTTGCTGCGGGTTCGGTTACTTTTCGGCGTTATTATCTTACGGGTGAGCATCCTACGTCATTGTCTAAGTCGTGGCTAAAGGCTCTGGCGAGTCATGCCTTCGGAGCGGAACATGAAGTTCGTTCGGACGGCATCGAAATGGGCTGGATCTTACCAACACATTTTGACGACGTTGATTTTTCAGATGAGAGTCGTGTGGTGGTAGGGCGGTTTGTTTATGTCGCTATTCGTGTAGATCGAACCAAAGCGCCTGCCTCCATTATTCGAAGCTATCGAGCACAGGAAGAACAGGCTGCTTTGCTGGCTAATGGCCAGGGGTTTCTTTCCGCCCAGGACAAGCGTATGGCCAAAGAAGCGGCTGTAGATCGGGCGGATAAAGAGGCTGGAAAAGGGTTTTTTAGACGAATCAACGCCTATCCATTGTTGATCGACCTTCAACAGGGGGTTGTATATTATGGGGCATTAGGTGTAGGTGCTTCTGAGGCGCTGACGTCGCTTTTTCATCGGACGTTCGTTGTGACACTTGTTCCGGCCACGATTGACGAGTTAAGTCATCGCACGGCTGAGCGGGCGAAGTTGGTTCGAGCTTTGGACGATACATCGCCCTCATATCTTGTTGATCCGCCGGATCATGAGATGGATACAGCACGTTTCCCGGGTAATGATCGAAGATTTCTGGGAAGAGAATTTCTCGCTTGGATTTGGCATCATGTGCAAACATCTGAGGGTTTGATAGATACCAGACTCAACCGGCAGATAGGCCTAGCTATCAGTACGGCGATGAAACTATCCTGTTGTGCCGACATCACGGGTACGACAACCGTTCATTGTGACGGCCCTGCGACAGCACCTGAATCGCGGGCTGCGCTGTCTCTTGGCAAGCTTCCGGACAAGCTTGGTTTGTTGATCGCCAGCGGTGCGCATGAATGGTCGCTACAGTTGGACGGTATGCAGGCCTGCATTTCCCGATTAATGTTACAGCGTGATGAAGATGATGATCCGGCTGCTGTACTCGAAGGTCGCTTTAATCAGATCGCGCAGGTAGGTCAGGTCTTGGATGAGTTGTTCGACACTTTTCTGTATGCACGACTCAATGCGGGATGGAATAAGGAGCTGGGTCGTATGCGTCAATGGGCTAAGTCGTTTCAGTCGCCCACTATGCCCGCCTTGCAGCGTGTCTCTGCTTAGCTCTTTTTGACGAGGCGTCGATCACCCTCCTTTGACACCTTATCGAAATTACTCTATCAACGCGACTTATCATGCCTGAAGAATCTATCAGCCTGGATAAGTTATACGAAGTGGCCGCTCGCGTGGATGTGCGTGAGGCGATGGGCGCATTCTATGAAACGGCGGATAAGGAAATCGTAGCCCGTAGTGCGCTTTGCATCAACCGCGGTGTTTGTTGTCGCTTTGGAGAATTTGGTCATCGTTTGTATGTCACGACGCTTGAGGTTGCGTATTTTTTGGCTGGGCATCCGTCACCATTGCCCGTCACTCAGGATGTCTGTCCACATGCGATAGACGGTAAGTGTCATGCACGTGACTTTCGACCTTTGGGGTGTCGCGTCTTCTTTTGTGATCCCCAAGCACAGGATTGGCAGGGGCCGATGACCGAAGCGCTGTTGGCTCGTTTGCGAGATATGCATATTCAACTGGACGTACCTTACGCGTATCAGGAGTGGTTAACCGTGCTGCGCCTATTAGCTGATGATGGGGGTCCACAAGATGGCACTGATGGTATTCGCCTGACGATTGTGGATTGAGTCGGGTGTGACGGGGATGGTGGCATCGAATAGATAATGCCGTCGTTCTTTGCGCGGGTGGGAACCCGGTTTCTTGTTATACATGTGTTGGCATACGGCTGGATTCCCGCATGCGCGGGAATGACGAACGCATGTGCGATTGTTGCGTTGCGCACATATCTTCAGGTGCATACAGCTATGGATGTAGCTATTGGGACGTTGGTGACAAGAGATAGGGGGTGCATGTGTGATAGATGATTCCTTAGGCACTGTTAGCCCAAGTTACGCAGTTACGAAGCGATATCGGTCTTGGCGTTATCTTTAGCGGATGTTCACCCCTGGAATTCTCGGCTTCTCGCCGTAAGCCTTTTCATGCAAGCAGGTTAAGTGAAGTTCTTGCCCAAAATGTGTAGACGTGCATAATATGTAAGATATTCTTGCATATTAACATGTAAT
>JAJRWX010000009.1 GCA_024276605.1 Planctomycetota bacterium
ATCGCCCAAAAGACGATCCAATTCATGCTTGATACGGCGTTTGATTGTTTCCAATCCTGGTTCGTTCAGGTGCTTAGGATCAGCACTGCGAATCACGAAATTGATGCGATCGCGGATGCGTCCGCGTTTTGATTCCAACAAAGCTGCCACACTTTCCTGGTCGACCTCTGCTATCAGTGCTGAGGTACGCATTTGAAAGAGAATCAACTTGCCAGACATCCTATTACTGGGTTTACAATCGGCAATGTCAATCTCTACGAACGCATCCGCAGGATTGTTATCCTCGTCTTCGGCATTTTCAGCCTCCACGGCAAACCCCTGGATCGGACGTGGGCTCATAGCGTTAGCAATAAAGTAAACCGCCGCCCCTTCTCCCAGCATCAACAATGCGATGATGATGAGTTGCATTTTCTTGCTCCCGCCTTGGGACGGTGGGGCTTGACTTTCAACTTCTTCAGCCATTAGGGGACTCCTTCAAATCATCTGCCAGTGATGAACCGGCATATTCTTCAATGAGGTCCTCCGTAACCAAAATCTCAACACGACGATTCAACGCTCGCCGCTCCTCCGTGTAGGCCTGCCTGACCAAAGGTTCCATTTCGCCGACCGCAACAATAGTCATCCTAATTCGTCTCACACCATTCTCTTCCAGCGCCCTAGCCACTGACCGAGCGCGGGCGTAGGAAAGATCGCGCGTGTCGGCATAAATAGATGTCTGGGGCAACGGTTCGCGAGTGGTATGCCCGCGAATGAGTATTTTCGTATTATATCCTCGAAGGCGCTGTGCGGTTTCAGCAATTAATTCCCTTGCCTCCTGTTTCAATGTCGCACTAAACCTTTCAAAGGTTATCTTTCCACCAATCACGACTTCAAGCCCATCGCGAACATTGGTTACCCTGAATTTTTTACCGTGTATCCCCTCTTCGTCCGAGTCGCCCTTCTCCTTTGACGACTGCACAACCTCAATTTCCATCAGGCGTTGGATAAGCCCATTGATCGGCAAATTTTCTATCGGTGCATCACCAATGGTCCCTACGTATCCACCAAACGCTTTGCGCAAGGATTCCATCACCTGTTGGAATCGTTGATCCTGTTTAAGCTCACTCATGGACACCAGGATGACGAAAAAACAAAGCAATAGCGTCATGGTGTCACCATAGGTGACCATCCATTCAGGAGCGCCGGCCGCGGGTTCTTCCTTTTTCTTTGCCATGATGTAACTATAAATCAGGCCGCGGCTTCTTCTTCACCCGTTGTGCGAAGTCGAGCCGGTAAGAAAGTTTTCAATTTTTGCTCGACGATACGCGGATTATCCCCGGACTGGATAGCCATGACACCGCGTACGATAATCATTTTCAGCATAATCTCTTCTCGACTTCTCATCCCCAGCTTGTCCGCCATAGGCAACGCCACCAGGTTAGCCACCACAGCGCCATACAGTGTCGTCAACAGCGCGACCGCCATAGCCGGGCCAATCGAGTTGGGGTCCGACATATTTCCAAGCATGATCACAAGCCCAACCAACGTACCGATCATACCAAAAGCCGGTGCATATCTGCCTATGTTGTCGAACAAGGCTTTGCCGTCGCTATGACGTCCTTCAATAGTTTCGACGTCGCTCATCATGATGTTTTCGATCAACTCGGGATCAGTACCATCAACAGCCATCTGTATACCTGCGACTAAGAATTCATCTTTGACATCTGATATCGCATTTTCCAAAGCGAGGATACCATCTCGCCGCGCGACTTCCGCATACTTAACCAGCTCCGCAATAATTTCATTTGGGTCGCGTGCTTTTGCGAAAAAGCAATTCTTCACCACCTTGGCTATGCCAAGAATATTTTTAAGCGGAAAACTGATAAGCGCAGCGCTGATAGCCCCACCGACCACAATGGCCACTGACCCGGCATCCGCAAAAGCGTTCAGGTCCGTCTTGGTAAGAATCGCCCATAGTAACAGACCGGCCCCCATGACCAGACCGATAACGGTTGCTATATCCATCGCTGTAATCCCAAATCCGCACAAAACGTGCGATAGTATCCTCTGCCATATCGACGTTAGATATGCGCTGCGTTAGAGAACCAACACGTTCCTTTTATTTACGCACACATCCGAATCACCGAACATTGTTTGGACCGATAAATCAAGGCCATACGTCGAGTAATCGACACACACATTATACGACGTTAAATGCGCGTATCTGTCGCTGATAATCGATCGCTCGACGTACCACTTCGTCCACGGATTCGCTTACCATCATCGTATCGCCGTTGATCAACGTGACGAGGGTATCCGGTGTCTCTTCCAACATTTTGATCAACTCCGCATTGATCACTACAACGCGTTTGTTTAAGCGAGTAAGCGTAATCATCATCGCCTCCCAATGCTCGAGCCATAAAGTGGCATTACAGCCCAACGGCCTTACCTCGCCAGCAGCAACAATTCCTGAAGTAGTTCGTCGGCTACTCGCACCACCCGACTAGCTGATGTAATACCCGTCTGCGACTGAATCAAATTCACAAACTCCCGCGCAATCTCAACATTGCTTTGCTCGAGCGCCCCTTCCAATACCGCACCTGATAAACCGGTTAAAGGTTCTGCGATGGTAGCGATGCCGGAATTCGGCCCTTCCACATACGTATTGTTTGACTGCGCAACTAGCCCTTCGTTGTTACGAAAAGTCGCCAACGCTACCTGACCAAGGACTTGTGTTTGCTGATTGGAAAAGGCGGCTGTCACGATGCCACGTCTATCGACTGAAAATCCATTCATGATGCCAGTCGGTGCGCCGTCCTGGCTGGCCATGATAAGTTCGGAGCTTCCGTCGGTACTAGCCAAGCCCATAAGGCCACTAAAATCGAGCGAGAACGCGGCAGGCGTACCGGACCCGATACCAGCTCGGTCGATGGATAAGTCCGTACCCGTCGAACCGACAAATAGTCCGTTTGGATCAAAGGTGATCGTACCCGTCCCTAATACAGGTGAAACATCAGTATCGTCTACTGACTCTGCAAAAAATCGCCAGGTAATGCCGGTATCCGACTTTGATTCTACCGTCGCGCGGACACGCACGTTGACCAGATTGCCCAACGAATCGAAAACACCAAAGCTTGTGGTCACACCTTCGCCTACCGATGGCTCGACCGTACTAAAACTAAATGGTGAGACAATCGGCCCTGTCCGATTGACCACGGATGAAGCGTCCAACGAGATCGCGTTCACATCGCCTACGTTAGAACGCACCACCAACGACCCCGCAGGATAATCACTGCCATCGCCAATCGTCACCCCCGGCGCAGTGCCGGTCTGCGTATCCGTGTTGATTCCATAAACAGCCTGCATTCGTCCTGCTAAGTCCCCGAGCGTCGCCCCATCCTGCCCTACCACAAACGTCGTCTGTGCGACAGATACGCCACCCTTTTGGCCACCGAACGCAAGTGAGTCCCCATCTGCAAAAAGTGGAACACCGTTGCGATCAACAAGCGCTGTCAGCGCCGTACTCGCGGTCGCGGCGGCCCCTCCTGCCGTGGTGAGAGGCTGTGAAGTCACGACCGATCCAGCCGTTGAAACATTCGTCGCGCTATCCAACTGTCCGTCCATGATGACGCTATTCGTTGCAATAGCGGCACTTTCGCTACCCAGTGGTATCACAAGATCACTCAACGTACCTGTGTCGATCGTACCATCTGGGTTTGCGGCAAATACTTGCAAGGCATTTCCCGAGGCGGAAACAAGGGTTTGATTGGCATCCAACCGCAGTGCGCCATCGCGAGAATATAGCGGTTGTCCTTGAGCACCACTAAGAATAAAAAACCCATCGCCATCGATCGCTAAGTCCGTCGGAAATCCAGTGTTGTCTATCCCCCCCTGTTGGAAATTTCGTTGTATGGAAGCCACTTGAGAACCCGTACCTATTTGACGCGGGAGAGTACCGCCACTGGTAGCGTTCGGGCCTTCACCTTCCTCGATCGTACGATAAAGGAGTGTTTCAAAATTTGTACGCTGTCCTTTGAAAGCGGTGGTATTGAGGTTGGCTAAGTTGTCACCTACGACACCAACACCCACACTGTTGCTTTGAATCCCCGTGAACCCGACCATCATAGACGAAGTTAATGACATACTGGTCTATCCCTTTGCTTTAGCCTGCCACATCCTCGGATGAGTGTTGTTGACAGGAAAACATGCAACAATCAAACGCTACATACATATGCGGCGCTTTACTCTTGTGACGGTACCACCCTCAAAATTCGTCGAAACGCAAGTATGGCGCCGGTATCCAATTCGAGCATAATTTGACCGGATTCCTCGCGTATGGAAGTCACTACTCCTTCCACTAGTTCCGGCGGGCGCCCCTCTACGGCGCTCATCCCGACTACAGTTGATCCAACTAACGCTTCGGCTGCTTGCATTGGTGATTCAATGGATTGCACCTTCTCCAATGGAAATTCGCCACCACCGGAAAGCTGCAATACAGCCTTGCCTTCCTTGTCAAACCTCACACCTTCCACCACTCCCGATATCGTATTCCCCGCTTCATCAGGTACTGACGAAACAAATTGTCCAATGAGCGCAGACCCGGCTGCGAAATACTGTTGACCTGTCAGTGACTTAATCGTATCAGTCAACGAAGTTGATAATTCAATATCGCGGATCGAAGAAATCTGATTCAACAATTCCTGGTTGCCGACAGGTTCTAGTGGATCCTGCGTCGTGATTTGTGTAATCAAAAGCTGCAAAAAGTCCTCACTGGAAAGCACGCCCAAACTATTCGCGTTGGGATTGGGTGACACGGCATTTCCGGGTTGAATTTCACTTACTGCGTTCACGATAAATACTCCTGTTTGACCAAACCTAAAAGCTTTCGCCACGTGGGGCCAATTAAATCTTCAAATCCAGTTTTCCCGCCACCATTACGACACTATGAATATCTTGTGACGTCTCGGCAACACCTATCAACTGCGCGTTGGACACGTCGTGAGCCTGCCTGTTAGACGACGAACCGCGATCGGTTGTCGCTGGTTTTTCATCGTTAGCGCGGGCATCTTGCGAATCGGCATGAGGGTCATGCATGGACTCTACATCCGCATCCACACTTAACTGATCCACTTGAACACCCACACTCTGTAAAGCATCCCGTAAATGAGCGACGCGATCCGCTAGCAATTGCTTGGCTTCCGATGTCTCTGTATGCACATCGATACGGACCATATCCCCTTGCATCTCAACATTAACCACGATACGACCAAGTTCAGGAGGATTCAGTTGCAAATTCGCCGTGGATCGCCCAGCGCCGGCTCGCATACGTATCGACTGAACCAACTGGTCGAACGCCGCAGCCCCGGTACGTCGCGCATTCACCGTTCGCGCCGTATCTTCATAATTCGCTGCCCGGCCCGAACCCTCACTTTTCGCATGGCGTGTGTTCACCGTTTCCTGCGCCAAAGTTGTAGTCGCATGACCTGACGTTGGCCGGATAACAGAAGAAGTTTGCGTTTGTCCCGTCGCAAGTACTTTCGCCACCTGCTGTGCGGTGTTGGACGTTGGAGACGACGACATGGCTGAGGTCTTTGATACAGCAGAAGGCGCAGCCAAGGATCGTTGTTCGGTTAGTGACGATTCATTGGGCAAAGGCTCAGATGCCACGGTATCCTTATTAGAGGATGTAGCCCCGGAACCACCTCTACGGTCGGACTGAAAGTTTCTCTCCATATCTGATGAAAAACGCTCCGCTGAAATGCGCCCCTGAGAGGTTAGCGATCGTTCCGCAAAGTTTGACGATGCAGGTTCACTATCGGGTGAACTCGATGTACTGCTCACCGTGGCTTTCAATTCAGTGTTGGTCTTGCGAGATTCCAGACTTGTGCGATTCAAACGCGCATCCTGTCGTAAATCGTTCGATGAAAAACTATTATCGGAGTAAACACTCTTTTTCGTGGTACCTGGTTCACCCGGCGACTCGAACATAACCTCGCCTGAGTATATGTGCTGAATGCGATTAAACCCGGCCTGTGATTGCGCCAGAGCAGCTAGCAAGACATCAAAGGCCTGATCGGACGGCCTTACAATTTCATCATCGCTGGTTTGTAGACCCCGATCGCCACTCCCTCTCTGCGGCGGTGACGGCGAAGTCTTCGGATGTGCAATATAAGCTGGTTCAGTTTGCATACATCATCACTCTTGCGTTCTCATTTCTCACCCAATGCGTCCGCTCGCGCGGGTGCCACTTTTCGTACGCGACGTAATATGTCCATCATTTTCTGCAAGTCATCACCGCGCTTCGCGGCTTCTACGATCTTCTTTGCTTTTTTACTGGGGATTTGCAACAAAACATTGGCTGCATCGTCAGGATTTTTCATGGCGAGCATATGTTGCACAGCCACGCGCGGTGCTAGTTGGTTATATATATCCAGTTGTTTGCTGAAACCTACACCTTCGCGACGTTTCACCTCCTCTAAATCGCGTTTAGCCGCACTTTCCCGCTCCTTTCGAAAAGATTCGCGTTCAGTAGAAATGCGTAGCAGTATGCTATTATTCAGAGCCAGTCGCTGTTTCAACTCTTCCTTGTATCGCTGCGATTCGCGTTGCAAAATTTCTCTCTCAATTTGAGAAGCCGAAAAGGATAGAGGGCCAGTGCCAGGGTTTTCGACTTGCTCAACCAGCGATTCCTCTTTTTCGACCACTGCTTCCGGCTCGATAACATCACCGCGAATCACAGCGGCTATAGCCTGCACTTTATCACCATCTATCACACCACCACCCACCAAGAACGCAACCATACCGATAAGCACCAATATGTTGAGCACTGAAAAAAGCGCAACGGCATCGTAGGTTTTTCGCAAGGATTCAGCCAAGGCCATCAAACACCTTCTCTCCTGGTAATCAGCGGCCTTGACCGCTGATACATACTCAGCGCGGACTCGTCATGACGCGCCTGCTCTTGTCTGTTTTGTTCCAATTGAAATCGTGCATACTGACGTTCGCGAAGCTTGTCCAGCACACGAAGTTGTTGATTGGTACGAGCTAGATTTTCGCGTTCTCTCTCAACTTCATGACGCCGATCGCCCAACACTTGACCGGTTTCAAGTATGCACCGCTGCAACCATCCCTGGTGAAACTCACTCGCGCGTAGCGCTGCTATATCGATAGGACCGGTATCGCGGGCAAATCGCAATCTCGATACATTCCTATGCAATTGATCGTTGAGTATTTGAACATGTTCCTGCGCCTTGGCAGCTTCAGCTATGACCTTAGCCAATACGCGGCGCTGCGCATCCCGCTCCTGCCTACGCAACCGGCGAATCGTTTCCAAGCGAAATGTAAATGGTTCCGCCATCATCTATCTACCCACTCACCCCAGCCATCGCGGACGCAGTAGCACTGGCCTTGGCACTCAACTTCGCCTGTAGTTGTTCAATGTCATTCGCTATTGCGCATAGCGACCGTTTACTCGTAGCAAAGTCCGCTCGTTCATCTACCGACTGACATAGAAAACGATCAATGGCTGGTTTCATATGCACCGCGACGTCGAAATCGACATTGGTCCCCGGGGCATACGCACCCACGTTGACAAGGTCTTCAATGTCCAACCACGTCGCGACTACACGTTTTACCATAGCAGCCGCGCTACGATGATCTTGATCTGTGACGTCCGGCATCACGCGGCTGATGCTCTCCAGCACGGCCATCGCGGGATATTGACCGCGATTAGCTAAGTTGCGATCGAGCCATATGTGGCCATCCAAAATGCCTCGCACGGCATCGGAAATGGGTTCATTGATATCATCCCCCTCGACCAACACCGTATACAACCCGGTGATGCTCCCGTCCGCCGTACGCCCGCTACGCTCTAACAGTCGCGGAAGCATGGCGAAGACACTAGGAGGATACCCTTTGGTTGTAGGCGGTTCACCCGCGGATAAACCAATTTGCCGCTGCGCCATCGCGAATCTGGTAGTCGAATCCATCAGTAGTAACACATGGTTACCCAGATCACGAAAATACTCGGCAATCGCAGTAGCCACAAAACCCGCCCGCACACGCAACACCGGAGACTGATCGGATGTGCTTACGACCAAGACACTTCGTTTTAATCCGGCCTCGTCGAGGTCTTTCCTGATGAAGTCGCCCACTTCGCGACCGCGCTCTCCGATTAATGCGATAACCGCAACGTCTGCAGCCGTATATCGCGCCACCATCCCCATCAACACGCTCTTACCCACACCCGTTCCTGCAAACACACCCATCCGCTGCCCACAACCCAGTGTAGTCATGGTGTCGATCGCCCGAATGCCGGTGCTTAACGGGTCAGACAATGACTTGCGCTGGAGAGGCTGCATCACCTCACGCATAATGGGATAATGAGACTCAATCGCAAACTGCGTGTTTCCGCCGATCGGACACCCCATACCATCGAGAATGCTACCGAGCATCTGCCTTCCCACACCCACGTATTGTCCGCCGGGTACGCTGGTCACACGATCCCCCGAACTGATGCCGCGCGGTTCTTTAAGTGTCATCAAAACGGCACGTGTACCATCGATCCCAACAACTTGCGCCTGAATCGGTTCGTCATGGACTCGTTGAATACTACATAGCGTGCCCATGGCTACGGGAAAACCGACGGCGATAACCGTCAATCCCGTCACCCTTTCAACAGTGCCCGATACGCTGTGCCAACAAACGCTATCTATCATATGTCGATGTTGGGCAAATAGCTTAGGCATCACCGGACTCCTCACCCAATAATAACTGAACCAAATGGTCCATTTGATGCTCCAGCGTGGCATCGACCTCAGTCTCAGCCGTGCGAACCAAACAACCGCCCGGTTGTATAGATTCATCCTCCGATACTTCGATATGGCGCGCATGCTCGATTTTGTTCAACATTTCGTCTGCAAAATTACGAATGGCACTGAGGTCTTTAGGATGCACATGTATACGCAAGTCCGTTTTCGAACCAACCAACCTTAGCGTGCGTTGCAGATTGGCTTGAGCTGCTTGCTCATCAAGCCGACCAATAGCGTAGGTTAGTTTGGATGCCAGCCCCACGGAAAAACGTAGAAGATCTCGCTCTGCGATGATAGCCAAATTGGTACGAAGCGCTTCGATGTCATCGATGGCCTTTTGAAAAGTAGTGACAATATTACTATGTTGTGCATCGAATCGTTGAGTAGCTTTCGTAAAGGCTTCCTCGCGCCCTGTCTCAAGGCCGTTTGCCAGGCCATTGTCATAACCTTCTTTGTAAGCATCTTCACGGATGCGTTGGAATAGGGCCTTACCCTCACGTTCAGCTTTAGACCTACTATTCTCGGCCTCCTGGCGTGCTCGTTCAACGATAGCGCGTGCCTCAGCTACGTGGTCGTTTAGATTCACAGCACTAAGTGAACCGACCTTCGTTACCGCCTCGCCTGCCTTAATAACCGTTGACATAAGTGTCCGCTACTACTTGGGATACAAATATTACACGACTTACTCTAGACAATCATTTCTTTCTCACCACCACGACCGGAGATGATCAACTCACCCGAATCTTCCAACCTACGCACAACATCTACAATTTTTTGCTGTGCAGCTTCGACATCACTCACACGTACAGGCCCCATGAATTCCATATCTTCTTTTATCATCGCAGATGCACGATCCGACATGTTACGAAAGATTTTATCGGTGAGTTCCTGGCTTGCTGTTTTCAACGCCAACGACAACTCTTCGTTATCCACTTCCTTGAGCACTTGCTGAATACCTTTGTCGTTTACTAATAACAAATCCTCAAAGATGAACATGAGACGACGAATCTGTTCGACCAAATCGGGATCCTGCGCTTCCAGCGCTTCAATGATACTTTTTTCAGTTCCACGATCTGCCAGGTTAAGCATCTCCGCCACCGTCTCCACGCCACCCGCTTTTTGAAAAGTCTGTTGTACCAGACCGGATAGCCGCATCTCAAGCCCGTCTTCCACTTCCTGAATCACTTCGGGATTCGTGTTTTCCATGCGGGCTACCCGAGTCACAACTTCGATCTGTTTAGCGTGCACCAACCCAGCTAAAATCTCACTTGCCTTCGACGGCGACACGTATGACAAAATAAGCGCGATCGTCTGAGGGTGTTCATCTTGAATAAAGGTTGTCAGGTTTTCGGCATCGGTCTTGTGCAAGAAAGAAAACGGTTTTTGATGGACCTGATGCTCCACCATGCGGAGAATGCGCGCAGCCTGTTCGGGAGACAATACTTTATCAAGCAAGCTTCTCGCATACCCAAGACCGCCAAGCTTCACATAATCACTGGCCAGCGCAAGCGTATAAAATTCTTCTATCACCGAACCGCGATGATCAGACGCAATGACATCCAACCGTGCAATCTCTCGAGAAATATCTTCGATCATCCCCTGATCTAGTTGGCGCAAGATGGCCGCTGAATGCTCAGGCTGTAGTGAAATCAACAAGATCGCCGCTTTGCGCAACCCTGTCATATCATCTATAGATTGTTTTACCGCTTCGTCTACCATTCGATAACGCTAATACCAACCAACCCGAGATGGATCATTATGTATGGTTTCAGCAACTGCTCCTTAGTCGCTTTTATGTCGTGCCGTCATCACAATAAACATTGCGTCAATCCATTCTTAAAACCGTCTCATACCTATATTACTTGCGCCAAACCTGGCGCGATATGCCGCCCCATGTATCATGAGGCAATCTCATCATTCTCAACCCAACGACGAATGAGCGCTGCTGCTCCTTTAGGATCATTTTCCACTAACCGTGAAACCTCATCGCCCAATTCCTGATAGCGAAGCGATTCATCATCAACCTCACGCCCCATCAACAAGCTTTCCGATAGTGCCGCCTGCCCCACCGGATTTCCTTCACCAGCCAGATAAGGTTCATCGCCGGCTTCTATATTTATATCCATCGAGGCCTCATCGGATGCGGCGTCTTCCGACTTACGTGTCATACGCGACACCATGAACATGCTGACCATCGCCATGAGTGCCAAACCAACCGACGGACCATACGTCCCTACTAGTGTCATAGTATCGTCACCCAATACATCAACCGCACCCGCTCCCGTCTCACCGGAAGCAATTTGCCAACCGTCGGAAGCGGCGGTCCATTGCATATCGGGGTAGATGCCAACACGAACGTCTTCAGGATTATCAGCCATGACGATCTTATCAACTTCCTCGCGAACTCGACTCACCTGACGATCCGTAATAGCCACAAACTCTGCATCGTCATCCTTCACATTTTCCTTATCCGGATAGGCTTTTTGCACTAAACCAACGATATAACTTCGCGGAATAGACACGGTAGCCGTCACGCGTTTGCGCGATAAAGGCATCTGATCGATCGTTTCGGTTTCGATGAGCAGGGGCGCAAAATTCTCAACGTCGCTATCTTCAGTCGTGCTACTCTGTGCACCACCGGACGCTGTTACAGCCGTACCGGTATTCGCTTGCATACCGGATTCTGCAGGTTGGCTCGAAGAATTGGATTCCGATGATTTACGTTTTTCCACCTTTGGTTGTGGATCATCGTGCGAAAATTTTTCCGTACGACGTCGATTGGTATCTAAATCCACCGTAACCGATGCACGTACACCCGGTATATCCGCCAGTTGAGCCATGATCTTCGACAATAAGTGTTGTTCATGCTTTTTTACGCTATCGAGGTAATCAAAACTCAATGAATCATCAGGGTGTGGCGGATTATACGATCGGCCACTGCGTGAATCACGAACGGTTACGTTGTAAGACTTAAGCCCGGGAACAGCGCCGGAGATCAGCCTAGCAACACCATCAATCATGCTCGGTGTCATTTCGACGCCCGGCACCAACATAACATTGGCCGACGCCGTAGGCACATCACTCGCAAGCCCCAAACGCCTACGATGCTTCTGGTTAACAATCACGTTAGCACTTTGAATCGTAGGCGTTGTTGAAATGATCTTGGCCAGTTCATTCCCAAGCGCATAGTTTTGTGCATATATACGTGCATCCGGCGATTGGAACGGATTGTTGTTGCCTACGACTGTGGCCATATCAAAAAGACTTCCATCGGGTAAACTCTGCGAAGCGTGCAACACACGAATGGCATTGTGTCGATCACTCGATCGAACGAAAATACGATTCCCATTGCCAATTCGATAATCTATATCGTTCGCGTTCAGCGCCACTTCTGCAGAATCCAACGACTCAAAAGAAAACTGCTCACTAACCACAGGCACCATTTCAGGCGTCGTTGACCACTGCAATAGCCAAAGCAGTGAGCCAACAATCAATGCCGCACACAACGCAATAGCGATGCGCTGCGATACATTCAACTCACTCAACTGCGTTGAGATAGTGCTTAGGAATTGCCTGAACCGATCCATGGCATGGCTTTCTTCAATAATCAACCCGTAGGCGACTCGGCTGGACCTCCATGTCCGACGAGTCATCCGATACTAAAATATCACGCTCCACAAAGTAAATGGTATGTGATCGTCAACCTCTTTCTCCTGGCAACAAGTAACAACCATTAGATAGCACGAACCCCGCGTTCGTTCGTGCTACACTCTCATCTGCTTGATTTCGTCATAGGCTTCCGTCAGCTTGTTGCGTACCTCCATGAGCAAATCAAACGCAATCCCCGCCTTATTCGCAGCCGCCAACACCTCAGCGACGTTGTTGGTCTCGCCCGTCAACAATCGCTGAACACCCACATCCGCCTCTTTTTGCAATCGATTCACTTCGTTCAGACTATCCAACAGGATCGACTTAAAATCCTTCCCTTCAACGGGCTGCTGACCTGGCGTCTGCAACAACGATCGAGCACCCGTCATCGACTGAACTTGGCTGGTGATATTGATGGGGTTGGTCATACGTATTTATTCCGAAAAACTGATCGCTAATCGACTATAGTCATTTTGTGTCGTGTGGTATTCATGAAATAACCATCGAGAAAATCCAAGTCTTATGACCGCCACACAAGAAATAAAGCTTGCTTTATGCCAGTAGACGTAAGGTACTAGCTGCCATCGCCTTACTGATTTCGATGACCGTCACATTCGCCTCGTACGCACGCGCTGCGGTTAAGGCATTGACCATTTCCGTGTGGTAATCCACGTTGGAAGTAGGCACATAACCTTTATGCTTGCCGCTCTTATAGGCATACTCACTCGTCGGATTAAATCTCAGATTAAATGGGGTGGGATCCTCGACGATGCCGGTCACCTGCACACCCGCTTGACCGGAATCTTTCGATTCACCCGGCGCAAACAAAGCCACTTTTCGTCGATAAGGAACCCATTCACCATCAACCTTGCGCATCGAATCCTTCATCGCAATATTCCCTGCAATGACGTTCAGGTTTGTACGTTGCGCCACTAAGGCCGAGGTGCTAGTCTTCAGTATACCGTACACAAATCACCCTTTCGACAATAACCACGAAGCCAAATTAAACCGTACCGCGAATCGCTTTCCTCAAACCCGCGTATTTTCCTGACAACACCGTGGAAACAAACTCGTTGGACATAGCTGTTTCTGCTAGATCCGACATCTGCTTTTCAATGGACATATTCGTTCCGTCATGGAACAACACATTTTCCGCCGGCGCCATACTCGGCGTCACATGCAACGATCCGAATTCATCCGTACGCAATTGCTGCCCATCATTCACAATGAACGGTTTCTGAGCTTCTTTGCCACGATTCTCGAACGCTTGGCGTAAGGCCGACTGAAACGCATTGGTATCCAACTGCTTGGCGCGATACCCCGGCGTAGAACTATTCGCCACGTTTTCTGCAATGGTGCGCAGACGTGCCTCGTTGAAGGTCATCGTCGCGACTAACGCCGGCGTGGTTGTACCGTCTGCTATTCTTGAAATAAACATGGCTACCTATTCTTCCACACATATAACTTGCATAAAAAAAAATCTACAACCCGCCGGTGCCTCCAAGTACAGAAACCGTGCCAAGTCCACCAACCGCGATCTCACCATCATGCAGGCACATGGCCCGATGAGCGGAGAGGCCATAATTGCGCATTCGGCAAAATTTGCGCGGCTCCAGAAGATCACGTCGGCCTACAAAACAGCCATCGCCGATTGCGTAGCGGCAGCCTCTTCCCGCCATTGTTTTATCTTCAAACCCAACGTCCGAACGCCCATCCCAAGTGCTTTAGCTGACTTCGCCCGATGCCCGTTATATCGCGTCAATGTTTTTTCGATGAGCTGTCGTTCCATATCCTGCAACATTCTACCTTCGCGAAGTGGACCAAACTCTGTCAATGTCCGAGCCTCCGATCTCAACCAGGGTTCAATAACTTCCGCTGAGATGGTATTCCCCTCGCACAGCGTAAGCGCACGTTCACAAACATTCTCCAGCTCACGCACATTGCCGGGCCAATGATACTCACGCAACAATTTCATAGCCTGGGGTGAAAATTGCAGCGGCTTAGGGCCTTGACCAGCAACGGAACGACCAATGAAATAGGTCACCAACTCAGCTACATCTTCAATCCGCTCTCTTAAAGGCGCCACTGACACCGGCAACACATTCAATCGATAGAATAGGTCTTCGCGAAACCGTCGCTTCGCAACCCACTCTTTCAGGTTTCGGTTGGTCGTAGCAATCGCACGAACATTAGCCCGCCGTGTCACACTACTCCCCACACGCTCAAACTCACCCTCTTGCAATACACGAAGTAATTTAGCCTGCAGCGGTAATGCCATTTCAGAAATTTCATCCAAGAGCAGCGTACCGCCGTCAGCCAATTCGAAACGGCCTTTGCGTGTTCTATCCGCCCCGGTAAACGCACCGCGCTCATGCCCAAACAACTCACTCTCCAGCAGATTCGACGACAGCGCCGCACAGTTCAAACATAGCATAGGACGATCTGCTCGGGGTGAATGCGCATGAATAAACAAGGCGACCAACTCCTTGCCCGTACCCGACTCACCGCTAACAAGCACGGTTGCGTGACTAGCTGCTATCTGTGACAACTCCTCCCGCAGTGATTGCATAACTTGGGATTCCCCAATCAAGGCACGCGGTTTGTGAAATCCTCAACAGACTTTCTCAACGCCTCATTCTCACGAGATAGTCGATCGTGCTCCAGCGCACGCTCAACCAAAACGGTCAACGCCGCCGTGTCAAACGGCTTCTGCAGATAATCGTAAGCACCAGCCTTCATCGCCTCCACAGCGGTGGATACCGTCGCAAACGCCGTCATCATAATAACCGGCGTCTCGCAGCCGCTCGCGCGCAACTCACGAACAAGTTGCACACCATCCATACGCGGCATCTTTAAGTCAGACACGATCAAATCGAAACCAACACGTTTAACTGAAGCCAACGCCTCAACGGGATCATCAAACATCGTCACACGATGATCTTCTCGCGTAAGTGATTCCGCGACGGATTCCCGCAGAATATCACTATCATCCACTACACATATTCGAGCCATCTATACTATTCCTCCAATCCACATCGTTGGGCAACTTCACACGAAGTTGGTAGTACAACATGAAATGACGCACCACCGTGCTCGCGCGTACGTGCGGTGATCGACCCGCCATTGGACTCGATGATTCGATGTACAATAGCCAACCCAAGCCCGGTTCCTGTATGTTTGGTCGTGTAAAAGGGATCAAACACACGATGCAAAAACTCCCGTGGGATACCCGGACCGTCGTCTTCAACCACGATAGACACAAGCGATGAGTCCCCCGCTTCGTCACCTCGTCGTATCCATATGCGTCCATCCTGATTGACCGCATCTACCGCATTAAACACCAAGTTCATCAGCGCACGCTCCAATTGCGCCACATCGGCGTACACTTCCGCCTCATACAAATCCGAATCTATGTCAAGTACGGCACCTTTCGCTCGTAATTGCGGCGCCGCTTGCACGCTTACACTATCCAACGCTTGAGCCAACCGGTGCAGCTGACGATCAGGTTCAGCGCCCCGCGCAAAAGCGAGAATATCAGTAACAAGCTTGTCTAAGTTACTCACGCCCTCACCAATCGACCTGGCAATCCGCTGCTGTTTGGGACGATCAGCAAGGTCATTCTCCAACAACGACGAATACAACCCGATGCCACCGAGCGGATTACGAATCTCATGCGCTAAACCAGCAGCCATCTGCCCCAATGCAGCCAATCGCTCGTGTCGCGCAAGTTCCCTATTTTTCTCGTGCAGCGCGTCACGTAGCCGATGTACTTCCCGGCCTAGCACTTCATGTGAACGCTTCAATCGCTCAGTCACGTCGTTGTAAGCTTCGATCACCGCGATGAGGTCACTCTCCTTGGATTTGATTATCGCCATCAGCTAGCCTCATCCAATCGCGTTGCAGTACGAGGCGGAGGTACGCGGCTCGCATACGCAGATACCGCATGCGCCATCGTATGCGTAGTACGCAAAGTATTACCTATCAATTGTTTCTTCGCAGCCAACATCCGTACATCC
Organism: Planctomycetota bacterium; assembly: GCA_024276605.1. GTDB lineage: Bacteria > Planctomycetota > Phycisphaerae > UBA1845 > UBA1845 > JAJRPG01. Next base: position 16,454 of record JAJRWX010000009.1, read on the forward strand.
TGAGCATCCGCTGCTAAAATATCCTCAAATGACTTAGCGATCTCATCGAAATGTCGAGATGCCTGTGCTCGATCATGCGGAGAGAGTGACGCACGTTGACTTTCCCAATGCGCACGTACTCGCTTGATCTGGCCTCCCATCTCAGACAACACTTCCATGACCGCTTGTCTTTGCTTCAATAAACTCAACAACGCCTCCGGGTCGTCTTGCACAACGGCCTGACGTTGTCGCTGTACCAACCGTTTCATGCGTTGCAATACCTCGGCCTGATCACGAAACAACGTAAACAGCCCATCGCTGTGATCCAATGAATTAGATGTGGTTTGAGTATTACCCACTTAGATCGCGTTCCATTAAAATAGTTCCGATTCACCCAGCCATTGAAAATACCGCCGCCAATCCGCTCGCTTCTCAGGAGACAATGATTCATCAAACGACGATTGTGGCATGGCATCGACCAGAATCAGCGCTCGCGCAAGCGCCGCCCGTGCTTCGTTCGGTCGTCCAAGAAAAACATCGCAATTGATAATTTGCACATAAGCGGCTAATGATGAAGTCGTATCCTGAAATGACCCTGCAGCATCTTCATACAGTTTGAGCGCGGCCTGATAGTCCAGCGTCTCAAAATAGCAATCCGCTTCATATAGATACGCATGTCGCAAGTATAGCTTCTCTATAGGTGTCAGCGTTGTTGGGTCACGATTCTCAAACTCATCGATCAATTGTCGGTATAGCGTAGCCGCTCGTCCCAACCGATCTCCCGCTTCCGAACGTATCTGGAGTAACTCACCCGCAAAAGTCACCTCCGCCGCCTCTTCGCGTAAGGCCAACGCACTCCGACGATACGAATCCGCCAACAAGAACCGAGCGCGCGAAGTCGCGGCATCCACGTCATATCGATTTAGCGCCTCCTCCAGGGTGGAGATCGCTTCCTCAAAAGACTCGCGTCGATTGAGCACATCACCCAGCAAGAACATCGCCGACCGGAACTCCGGCGCTTCAGGTGTAAATACTTCCGAATCTTCAAGCACCAAACGCAAGGCCTTTTCCGCAAGCTCCTCCTGACCGGGTTTTTCGTTTAGATAGCATTGCGCCAAGGGTACCAGCGCACGTGCAGCATCGAGTGTACGTGGAAATTTCCGATAGCACGTCTGAAATGACTCAATCGACTGCGCCCACAGACCCAATGATTGATACTGCTGACCGATGCGCAACAGTGCACGGGGAACAAGTGGATGCTCCGGACGCTCAATCGTAAACGTGCGATACACTTCAATAGCCCGCTCACGAAACCCACCCCTTGCATAATGATGCGCCGCTGACCATGCAGCCTCCGCCGCACGTTGTTCGGATAATGTATGAAGCCGTGCTAATTCATAGTAAGTATCCCCCGCCAACCCGAACATCACTCGCGCTTCTGACGAAGGTGACACCTCTATATAATCCATACCCCCGCGACGCGCATTCGCATCATCCATAAGAGCCGCATCCAGCGCTTCCGCCTGCATGGATTGCAGATGAACCAGCTGCGTGAGCATCATGGACGCCGTATCCTCATCACTCCGATCTAACAATGACACCGCAAGTTGAGCATATTCGGTAGCAGCAGCTATATGTCCCGCGATGCGTTGCGTCTCAGCGAGTACACCCAAAGATGTACGCACCACATCGCGATTCACCACACGCGTCGGCAATAATTCATCCATCGATTCGATCGCAATACGATATGTACTGATGGCGTCTTCATGGCGTTCCAGCATGGCATACGCGCGGGCCATACCCACGCGACTGGCCACCGCATACGCACTCGTCGCATGGTGCGCAAGCACATCTTCAAAAAAGGACAGTGCCTCCATCGGGCGCTTCGGCGTTTTCACTCCCATAACAACCTGACCCAACAGCCAGCCGGTCTTCGCATAAGTTAGATCATCTTGCTCCAGATCATTGCGAATCGTGCGCAAATAAGTCTCAGCCTCATCTTCAAGACCTTGGCTATACAGTAGCCACGACTCCAAATACGCAAACGCATGCTTAAAATCGGATTGATCGAATTGAGATTTATGCTTGACCAGCAACGTGCTGGCTTCACTTAACAGGTCAAGTTCGTCGAGTACATATAACTGCAACGCCAACGCCTTGATCTGCAAGTCTAGTCGATGGGCGGGAACCTCAGAAATAAAGGTATCCAGGTCACGTTTCAATTGCTCATTAGTCGGATCTAAATATCGATCTTCAAGCGTAATCCTATACCATTGCACTTCAGCTTTTTGATCCAGGGGCTGTTTCTCGGCTCTTTTCAAATAATGAACCGCTGAGCTATAATCTTTCTTCCATTCTGAAGCCAACCCCAAATTCACAAAATCCTCACCACTTAGCGCTACGCCCCGTGTAGCTGCATAGCGATAGTGCCCGATAATCTGGTTACCAATCAATGCATTAAAAAGACGATCACGACGAGACAAGCCCGACGCTGCCCTACCAAGCCGCAAATATAATTGGGCCATATCATTCTCTGATATGTTCTCGCGGGCTAATAACGCATGAACAACGTCTACAGCCTCGTTGAACTGACGCCCGGCGATCATGGTATCGATGTGCGTGAAGGCACGATGCAACGGTAGCGCCGTCGGTGATGGTCGAATCCGCCATACCGCTGCACCTAACAACACAAAGGAAACAACAGCCAGCGGGATTTGCCACTTACCCGCTACCCGTCGACCAATGCTCTGCCAACTTGATTCCTCGCTCATCCGTGAGCCCTCGCTCGTGATAATTCACCACATCCTCCTGACGTGGTACCACTGTGTCGGCAGATATTGCCGATTTGCTCCACCCCACCCATGCAAACATCACAGCCATCGTAGTCTGCAAAGAGCAATTCGAAACGCCATACATGCAAGGTAACCATTGATCTAAAATAAGGTTGTGTACAGGGCACCAAGCACCTGCAAATGCCGACACCCTACCGTAGAGTTTGCTCCCAGTACTAAAAGCACAACATCAGCATCTTCCGCTCATAGCGGACTATCCCCTCAAACGCTTCTAAGGTATCAGGGCTGACAGTATACATACCAAACCAACAGAGATATCAGCATCATGAGAATCTGAGGATGCGTAAGCCATCTTTTCGTACCTGGATATAATGATACGGAGCGTAATCTTGCGTAGTGATGCCTACGCAGAGCGTACCTGTATATGAGCCGATCGAGAATAACGGCTATCTGCCCGACCGCGATTAATCGCAATCTCCAGGTAACCGGCACTGCCCACGTAGGACACAACCTCGCCCTGTGGCACGTCGGAAAAGGTATCAGCCACCGGCCCAATGTCTGTGCCATCAACGCTAACCACCATATCACGCCCCAGCCCGGCAAGCTGGGATAGTTGAGATGCATGTAGATTAGAGACGAGAGTACCAAAATGATCGACAACAAGCACGCTACCGCACAAAGTGTTTCCTTCATGCGCCGCCCGTAACGGTATCTTGAGTTTTACCATTCTATGACATTCGGAACCAAACGCTTCAGGCAAAATCCCGTTAGCCAGCTGGGCCGCAGTCGGAGCCATCACATCACGACCATGAAATGTTGATGACACCTCGTCGAGAAAATGGCGCGATGCCTCGACGTAATGCACCGCGTCGATTTGATATTCATGCGCAACAAAACTCATCAGCCCATTGTCCGGCGTCACAAAATATCGCCCCTCACAACGCCCGACAATCATCTTCCTTTCCGAGCCAACACCGGGATCAATCACTACAAGATGCACCGTGCCAACCGGAAACCTAGACCAAACCTGCCCAAGCACGAACGCGCCATGTACCTTATCATACGGACGTATCGAATGAGAAATATCAACCAGTTGAGCATCGGGCGATAGGCTCTTGATAACGCCCTTCATAGCGCCAACATAATAATCCTGTGTGCCAAAATCCGTCATCAGCGTGATAATACTCATCGATCACTATCCATCAGAGCCTGGTCTAGCCATAACCACCAACTCGACACAAATGCATAATTCGCTACCCAATAAAAGGACAAAACATAATCATCTGATACAATAACGACAAGGTCAATCTATGGTAGTGTTCGCGTATTTTGTGCATGGCTGTATCTAAACAATCTTCCATAAGAACCCTGATGGGAACCGATTCTGAAAAACGGTACTTGCTCAAAGTAACATGAAGGCATGTCGAAATCGCTCAGCGATAACCTGTGGGCCAAGCAACGCCGCGATATGGTACGTCACCAACTCATGTCACGTGGCATCACCGACCAGCGTGTGATCGATGTCATGCGCATCATACCCAGAGAAATTTTCCTGCCGGACGAACATCGACACCTAGCCTATGAGGATCGCGCCGTACCGATTGGCCTGGATCAAACCATGAGCCAACCCTACATTGTCGCGCGCATGACCGAACTAATAGCTGTGGATTCCTCACATCGAATCCTCGAAATCGGTACCGGCTCAGGTTATCAAACAGCCATACTTGCCTCCCTCGCCGCGCAGGTCATCAGCATCGAAAGACACGAAAATCTTCTCGAATGCGCAAAAAAGAATTTGACTCGGTTACAACTGGATAACATCAAGTTTATCCTGAGTGATGGCAGCCTGGGTTTACCTACTCATGCCCCATTCCACCGCATCCTCGTCACCGCAGCAGGACCAGCCATCCCCCATGCGCTCAGCGATCAACTAGCTGACGGCGGACGCTTGGTCATGCCCGTGGGCGATATGAAAGAGCAAACATTGCATTGCGTGCAACGACATGGTCAACAGCTTCACCACACCCGTTCAATCCGCTGTCGATTCGTTAAACTCATAGGTCAACAAGGCTGGCCTGAATCTACGATCGATTAGAGCTACAGTGCAAAGTGACTTGTAGTGTAGGCTTCCTGCCATCCCCATACGCATTTTTAGCCTGTAAATGTTTTTTTTCTACAACTTTAGGTCAGAGCTTTAGGTCAACAACGTTTTTGAGCCAATAAGAACGGTTTTAGCTCAAGCACTCAAATCGTCAAGTTCTTGGACTATTGTATCGGCTCACGTGGCAATATGCCATGTATGTGACACTTATGTTGTATAATTATTACAAAGGATAACAATTCAACTTGGTTGTAAGTTTATCTAGAGCAAATTGGCGCTACACTCAATTGACATGACGTATTTGTTGAGAATTCCGATAGACATGGGAATTCGTGAGCATGATCGGTCATCGCTTACGGCGGTCAATAGCCCACCCTACAATTTCTGAGCGATCTCCTGCTGACGGTCATTCACGTTCCTTCATGATGAGATGTCCCTGCGATCATTGTCTCCCCCACTTCGAAACGAGATGGGCTACCAACTCCACCGGGATAGTCGAATCAGAGCCGCACGGCGCAAGCCTGCGGACCAACACGTGACAACAGAGCCATCGTCATCAACATGTCACCAGGCTTAGAGCAAGCTCTTTCATTGTGTAGCGGTCAATACTCATCATTTCCCGGAAGATTGCTTCAAAAAAGCGATACGCTAAAACGAAGGATGCTGTATCCAGATATGCTCTGATAAGCCCATCACGCAACCACACATCGCAACACGAAGAAAAGTCGAGGCGTCATAGTAAAAGGCAGGTCAACGACCTACCCTACCGTGCTGCTCGATGGCATACACTCGTTGGTCTGAGCATGGATCATCGTCTCCCCCATGTCCAAAAGGAAGGACATGGGCCACCCAGTCATAAATTCCTCCGTCCTTCTTTAAGTCATATATACATTATACAGTCGACAGAATCGCTAGACGCACCTACTAATCAAATCTTTTCATCGTGATCGTGCAGTAAATAATGCGAAGGAGTATAAGTTCACCCGCGACCGATTAGCGCGAGAAACGCCTGTTCGTCAAGTGTCTCAACGCCAAGTTTATTAGCCTTATCCAGCTTGGAACCTGGTGACTCACCGTATACGACCATGTCCGTATTTTTGCTGACGCTGCCAGTGACTTTACCACCGAGTTGTTTTATCAGAGCTTGCAATTCTTTTCGCCCCATGCTTTTCCATGTGCCTGTAATCACGATCGTTTTCCCGGCTAATGGTTGATCGACTGTTGGTTGGCGACGTGGCTGGGTCATGTTCAAGCCGGCTTGTTGCAGTCGCTCAATAACTTGTTGCCCTGCGGCGCTGTCGAAAAAATGGCGCAGACTAGCCGCCATTTCCGGGCCAACACCTTCCACTTCCAGAAGCTGCTCGTCTGATGCTTTCGCCAACGTGGGCATATCACCAAAGTGATCCGCTAGAAGCTCCGCAGTCGTAGAGCCAATATGTCGAATGTTTAGCGCAGCCAACAATCGCGACAAGGGCTGCTTCTTGCTTTGGTCAATACCGTCGAGCAGGTTGTCAACGCTCTTTTCACCCATACGTTCGATTTCGATTAGTTTCTTTCGCTTATCACGCAAGCTATACAGATCAGCAAAGTCTTTAACGAAGTCCTCTTCCACTAAAGTTGCCATCAAGACCTGCCCCGCCCCTTCGACATCCATCTGATTGCGCCCGGCAAAATGTATTAAGCGTTCTTTCAGTTGCGCCTTACACGCCGGGTTTATGCATCGAATATAGACTCCGCCTTCGTCTTGTTCGATGTCACCTTGACATACCGGGCACTTTTTCGGCGCTCTAATCTTCTTCGCACCTTTGGGTCTTTTATCCACCACCACACGCACGACCTGCGGGATGATCTCCCCCGCTTTCTCGACCACAACCGTGTCACCGATGTGCAAATCAAGGCGATCGACTTGGTCAAAATTGTGCAATGACGCATGTCGAACGGTCGTACCGCTTAGTTGCACCGGCTCCATCACGGCTCGTGGGGTAATCGTACCGAGTTTACCGACCTGAAAGTCAACCTTGATGAGTACACTTTCAGCCTGCTCCGCTGCAAATTTGTAGGCGATGCACCAACGTGGATATTTACTCGTCGTACCAAGTACATCGCGCTGGGCAAAGGCATCCACTTTGATCACCAACCCATCCGTCTCATAAGGTAGTTGGTGTCGCCGCTCATCCCATGCGGGCAGTTGGTCTATAATCTCATCAATACTATCAAGGACCACGCGATAGGGACTAACCGGAATCCCCCATCGGGCTAATTGCTCAAAAAGTATCTCATCCGACTGGGCAGTCATCGGCTCTAGGCGACCAAACCCGTGGGCCACGAATTGTAAACCACGACCAGCCGTCAAACGGGCATCGAGTTGTTTCAAACTACCCGTCGTTGCGTTACGCGGATTGGCGAACGCGTCTTCACCATCTGCCACGCGCTTGGCGTTATACCGCTGAAAATCCTCCGTCGGCCAAACGACCTCACCACGAACTTCCAATACATCCGGATAGTCATCGCCCAATAGCCTAAGAGGTACGGATCGAATGGTCCGCACATTTTGCGTAATATCGTCGCCGGTTCTACCGTCCCCACGCGTCGCAGCTAGTTTGAGTAGTCCCTGTTCATACAGAAGTGTTACAGCTACACCGTCGATTTTAGGATCGACCACATATCGGTATGCCCACCCTTCCAAGCCCTTGGCTACGCGTGTGTCAAAGCCTCGCAGCTCCTGATCGCTGTACGTATTGTCCACAGACAACATAGGCACGACATGCGTCACATGCTCGAACCCGGATAACGGTTTTTCTCCCACCCGTTGCGTCGGTGAGTCCAACGGTATGGGACCAGATAGCTCAGCCTCTAGCTCTCGCAGTGTTCTCATCAATTCGTCATATTGTTGATCCGTAATTAAGGGTTTTCCTAGCGTGTAGTAAAGATGGTCATGCTCCCGGAGTTGCTCACGAAGCGTCTCAACTCTATTTTTGTCACCCGCGTTCATACGTGAATTATCGCGGCCTTCCGGCAAAAACGCCATCCTTACCACAGCATCGAAATGTCGCAGTTCATGATTGGCACACGGCTTGCAAGATTGTTTTTTGTGAACATAGAACGATAGGCCTTGAGGTTATACTCAGGGGCGATATCGGACGGGACGGGGAGCGATGTTGGCACTTACCACATTCATGAGCAAAAACGATAAATTGAGTCAAGACATTAGCCGCGACTGGAAGACACTAGTCGAATTCATCAATGTGTATTGTTCCAACCGTCACATAGATTCCGACAAAAACCTCTTTGATTTGAAGACGCACAATATCCAAGAGATTTATGGCCAAGACGTCTTCCTCTGCCCCTCATGCAGCAAGCTACTAGCCCATGCACTCACTAAACGCTCCTATTGCCCCATGCACCCTAAGCCGGCCTGCAGACGCTGCCCCGATCACTGCTACTCGCCCGCCTATCGAGAGGCCATCCGAGAAGTAATGCAGTATTCTGGTAAAAAACTCGTCCTCTCCGGACGTTTGGACTACTTATTCCGTCTTCTATTTTAGAAGATTCAACAGGTTTCACACTTATCTTACGTTGAAATATTTGGCTTGTTTATGGTGGACGATGAGCGCAGTCGTGCTCTGCTCCGGCTCCAGTTGAAACTCCTCACTTAGCGTCACCCCGATGCGCCCCGGCTTGAGTATGGGCCAAAGTTTGAGCTGGTCCTCTAGTCGTGGGCAGGCGGGATAGCCAAAGCTATAGCGACTCCCCTGATAGCGCTGCTTGAAAATGTCTTGCTTATCACGCGCGTCGTTATCAGCGATCCCCCATTCCATACGAATCTGTTTATGGATGTACTCTGCCAGCGCCTCAGCCATCTCCACGCCCAAACCGTGCATGTGCAGATAATCCTTATAGCGATCCTGCGCAAACCATTCTCGCGCAACTTCGCTCACGCGACGCCCCGCTGTGACCACGCTAAAGGCAGCCACATCGTACACCCCCGATCCAACCGGCTTAAAAAAATCACTAATACACCAATACGGTGCTTTGCCCATCCGCGGGAACTCAAACCCGGCAATTTGTTGACTACGATCGTCCGGATCGTAAATAATCAACTGATCGCCATCCGACTGCGCAGGCCAATATCCGTACACCGCCTGCAATTTCAAAATATCATCTTGCACGCAAGTGGCCAGCAAATCCCGAAGAACCGGACGTACTTCGTCGTTGATATACCGCGTAAATTCCTCGCGTGAGCGTTGTTGTTTACGATATTGCCACTGCACATGGAATAGCATATTCTCGTTCAGGTAAGCCGCCGCTGCTTTGGGATCAATATGTTCTATCACACGAGCGCCCCAAAACGGCGGCGTGGGCACCGGCTCTTCTCGTGAGATATTTGAAACCGGCGGCGCATATCCAAATCGCTCAGCCGCTTCGTCGTGTACGCTTGCGCCCGCAGTCTCACCCGTCCCTGATCCATCCGAGGAAGCGGCTGTCATCACGGACTGTCGATGTGATACGTCTGCTACAGTCGCGACACCTTCAATAATACGATCCATGAGGTCCAATCCCGCGAAGGCATCTTTCGCATAGAACAGAACACCCTTGTACTCCGGTCTTAAATCCTGCTCAACATACTTCCGGGTAAGCGCCGCACCACCCAGCACCACGGGTATGTCAATGTGACGTTCGTTGAGCACGGCTAAATTTTCACGCATGACCACGGTGGACTTGACTAGCAATCCTGACATACCAATGGCATCGGCATGGAATTTTTCAGCCGCTTCGATGATACTATTGATCGGCTGCTTAATCCCTAAATTATGCACGGTATAACCGTTATTACTCAGAATGATATCTACCAGATTTTTACCGATATCATGCACATCACCGCGCACCGTCGCCAACACCATGACCCCCTTGGTTGAGCCGTCGATCTTATCCATAAACGGTTCAAGATAGCGCACCGAGGCTTTCATGGTCTCGGCTGATTGCAAGACAAACGGCAACTGCATCTGTCCCGCCCCAAAAAGATCGCCCACCGTTTTCATGCCATCCAAAAGAATCTCATTGATGATGGCCAGCGGAGGATAGGTGAGCATAGCTTCATTGATATCATCCTCGAGGTCCACGCGGTCGCCGTTGATAATGCGCTGTTTTAGACGGTCTTCGACACGTTCCGGACGCTCTCGCTTAGTGTCGCTGGCTGTTTCTACATCTTCGAACGCCCGGAGTAATTCATGCAACGGATCGTAGCCATCATGGCGACGGTCATAGATCAAGTCCTCTGCCAGCTTGCGATGGGCATCGTCAATTTTATACAAGGGTAGGATACCGGTTGTGTGCAGGATAGCCGCATCCAACCCACGCTCACGGGCATGGTGCAAAAACACACTATTGAGCACCCGGCGGGCCGGGGATTTGATCCCGAAGCTGATATTGCTCAATCCAAGCAAAGTATGACTACCCAGGCACACCTCTTTGATGCGCTGTAGTGATTCGAGCGTTTCACAACCCAGCCTACGGTCCTCCTCAACACCTGTACAAATAGTAAAAGTTAACGAATCAAAAATCAGATCGCACGGATGAATGCCATGTTGTGAAGCTAAATCGTAAATGCGCTTCGCGACAGCCACTTTCCGATCAGCCGTCTTCGCCATGCCTTCTTCGTCAATCGTCAGTGCCACTAGCGCAGCACCATGTCGCCGGGCCAAGTGACAAAGATGATCAAGTTTTTCCTCGCCATCCTCAAGGTTGATCGAATTAATGATACATTTTCCACCCGCAAGCTTGAGCGACGCTTCAACCACCTCGACTTCCGTACTATCGATCACCAAAGGCACGGTGACATCCGTGACCATGCGTTTTAGCAAGGTGGTCATATCCTGCTTTTCGTCACGCCCCACATAAGCAGCACATACATCGAGTAGATGGCTACCATGTCGAACCTGCTCTCGCGCGACACGCACCATACCGTCGACATCCTCAGCCGCTAATAGCTCGCGGAATTTCTTAGACCCGTTGGCGTTGGTTCGCTCACCAATAGCCAGTACGGCATTTTCCTGATGCAAAGTGACCGACTGATACACGCTACTCACCGCAGGCTCAGTTTTCACATCACGCAACTTAGGCTTGCGACCCTCCATCGCATCAACCACCACCGCTAAATGCTCCGGCGTTGTCCCACAACAACCACCAACCATGTTCACACCGTCAACGTCGACGAACTCAACAAGCCACTTGGTAAGTTCCTCCGGGGTCAATGCGTAATACGGTTTCCCATCCACAAGTTGAGGCAGTCCTGCGTTGGGTTGAACAATCAATGCGCGATCGCAATGCGCGCTTAGATAGCGCACATGCTCGCTCATCTCTTGCGGGCCTGTCGCACAGTTTAGCCCAATACCCTCGATCTCGTGATATACTTGTAGCGCAGTTAGCGCGGCTGCAATTTCCGTCCCCACCAACATAGTTCCGGTCGTTTCAATGGTGACGGTACATATAATGGGCACGCGTCGCTGCTTTTCTCGCATGACATCGATCGCAGCCACAACAGCTGACTTGGCTTGTAAAATGTCCTGACAGGTTTCGATGAGCAGTGCATCGACACCTCCATCCAGCAGCCCACGGACCTGTTCGGCATAACTATCGACTAGTTCATCCCAGCTCGTATGACCAAGCGTTGGTAATTTAGTACCCGGACCCATCGATCCCAAGACGAATCTCGGACGATGAGGCTTACTAAATTCATCACAGGCACGACGGGCAATGTCCGCCGATTTTTTATTTAACGCGTAGGTCTTTTCAGCAATGCCAAAATCAGCCAGGACAATTTTGTTCGCCCCGAAAGTATTGCTCAACACACCATCGCATCCGACAGCCAGGAAGGACCGGTGAATCTCAAGAACCTTTTCCGGCACAGTCTCAACAATGACGTCCGTGCAGTTCTCATGGCCTAGATAATCATCAAGCGTCAGGTCCAACTGTTGCACAGCTGTCCCCATCGCTCCATCCAACACCAGGATTCGTTCTCGACTATATTCAATGATGTTCAATGAATGACTCGCTCATATGGACCACTATACTCTCCGCACCTCGGCCAGTGATCTCAATCAGGTGGATCTTAATGTACAGTATCTTTCGTTTTTGCGTATCGCTTTTTCAACGCAATCTTCCGGGTAATGATGAGTATGGCCCGCTCCACAATAAAAGAGCTTGCTTTAGCCCTCAATCCACCCATCATATGTATCGGCCATATAGCTAGCTATCATCGTAATTCAACGCTCAAAACTATCGCTGCAACTACTATGCTACCACCACGACACTTCTTAGCTTATATATTGTATGCAGCAATTTGGCCAGAAAAAGAGGTGGGTAATCACCCTCGACCGGTTAGTAAAGGTACTTAGCCCACTTGATCCGAAAGCAACTCCTTGAAGTATTCCACGGTATGACGCAGACCATCGTCTAAGGATATTTTCGCTTGCCAATCAAGCCGCTCCTTGGCCCGGGTAATATCAGGCTTGCGTCTCACAGGGTCATTTTGGGGAAGTGGTTGGTGCTCAACATCCATTTTTTTTCCTGTCACGTGTGCAATACACTCGACGAGATCGTTCATCGAACGCTCCTCTGTACTGCCAACGTTGACCGGCTCATGACATCCTTCTCCTTCGAACATCATCAGACGTACCATACCCTCCACCATATCATCCACATAACAAAAACAACGGGTCTGTGTTCCATCACCGTAAACCGTCAACTTTTCACCGCGCAACGCCTGCACAATAAAGTTTGATGCCACACGTCCGTCACCAACAGCCATGCGCGGCCCATAGGTGTTAAAAATGCGTATGATGCGCGTATCAATATCATTTTGTTGATGATAATCCATCATGAGCGTTTCCGCGACCCGTTTACCTTCGTCGTAACAACTGCGCGGACCAATCGGATTGACATGCCCCCAATACGACTCCGGCTGCGGATGCACCTGCGGATCACCATACACTTCACTCGTAGAAGCCTGCAAGATACGGGCCTTGACGCGCTTGGCCATCCCTAACAGGTTCAGCGTCCCCATGACCGAGGTCTTGACCGTCTTAACAGGATTATACTGGTAATGAACCGGTGAGGCCGGACAAGCTAAGTTGAAAATCCAATCAACTTCCAACATGATCGGGTTTACCACATCGTGGCGAACAAACTCGAAATCATGTCGGTCCAACAGATGGGCGATGTTGCGTTTGAATCCGGTAAACAGATTATCCAACGCGATCACTTCATGCTCATCCTTAAGCAGGCGATCACACAGATGACTACCCAGAAAACCGGCTGCTCCTGTCACAAGAACACGCATCAACGAAACTCCAATGACAACCATCTAGTAAGCGGCGTATGTACGAAAAACATTTTCACACCTCCGTACATCCAGTAGACAAACGATCCTGTTGTTCACACGTCTGGTCCATCGTCAAGATCGAAGCAATGACATGTTTCACATCATCCTTACTTAGCATAGGATGACACGGCAATGACAATACTTCATTCACCAGACGCTCCGTGACCGGCAAACTCCCAGGCTTATAACCTAACGAAGCAAAGCAGGCCTGCAGATGGAGCGGAACTGGATAGTAAATGCCGGACCCCACACCCTGACGACTTAGATATTCTCGCAATTCGTCACGACGCGACGTCTTGATGGTATACTGATGATATACGTGCGAGCACTTATCCATGACTACAGGCGGCGTGACGAAACTCTCAGCCAGCGCAGCATCATAGGCCGCGGCATTGTCCCGGCGGCGCCGTGTAAAATCAGCCAAATTCTCCAGCTTTACCATGAGTATGGCCGCCTTCATGGTATCCAGTCGAAAATTCCCACCGACACGCTTGTGATGATATCTAGAAGATTCCCCATGATTACGAAGTTGACGCGTCACCTCAGCCAGACTTTCATCGTTTGTTAAAATCATACCACCCTCGCCAAACCCGCCGAGGTTTTTCGTGGGATAAAACGACAAACAAGCCATATCGCCAAGACTCCCGGCTGGCTCATCGCCATAACGCGCATCAATGGCCTGCGCAGCATCTTCCACCACCTTGATATCACGCGCACCCGCGACGTTGTTGATAGCCGCCATATCCGCGCATTGTCCAAACAAATGTACCACTATAATCGCGCGCGTATGCGAAGTGATGGCCTTTTCAATCAACAATGGATCCATGTTAAATGTCGCTTCGTCAACATCCACGAATACCGGCGTCGCACCCAGGCGAGCAATAACCCCGGCGGTTGCAAAAAATGTAAAAGAGGGAAGAATCACTTCGTCGCCGGGGCTGATTTTTAGCGTCATCAAAGCACACAACAACGCATCCGTACCGCTACTCATCGCGATGCCATGAGCCACGCCCACACGCTCGGCCAGCGCCTGCTCCAATTGCTTAACCGCAGGCCCATTGATAAACTGCTGACTCTCCAGCACGCCATCAACAGCGGCTCGTATCTTATCCCTGATTAGTTCATACTCACCCTGAAGATCGAGCATATTGACATTAGGCATGAAAGTTATCCCGACATACGTGCGTGATATTCACACATCCTTTGGTAATTCCGATGGCGACGAACCCACATCAACCTGATAATCATAATAACTACGCAGTTGCTCACGGAAGTAACCTCCCCGTGTCACCTGTGCGGCATTAAGCACGGCCCCAAATATGTGTGCCCCAACATCAGACAGCAAACCCATGGCGCGTTTCGCCACACCACGAGAGTTAGCCTTTGCCCTGAGCACCAAAATAACGCCATCAGCTGCAGATGCCAACACCGCCGCATCCGAAGCTAACAGCACTGGTGGCGTATCGATAATCAACTGGTCGTATCGCGTCCTCGCCTCCTTGAGTAACGCATGAAAGTAATTATTGCCCAGCAATTCTGCCGGATTAGGCGGCACGCGTCCAGCAAACAGTAGATCAAGATTCGGCACATCGCTACGACTAATGGCACGATCTAGCTGCCCCTCTCCGATAAGCAGATTGCTCAATCCTTCTTCTGTTGTCTTTGAAAATATCTTATCGAGATGAGGTCGGCGAAAATTAGCGTCGATAAGCAACACACGACGACCGGACTGTGCGATGGTCATAGCCAGATTCACCGCTACCGTGGTACGCCCGTCATCAGGAAGAGGACTAGTCACCATCACCACACGTTGTCGATCGACAGGGCAACTAAACTGTAAATTAGCCCGCACGCGACGAAATGCCTCAGCCACCATCGATCGCGGGGCATCACGGACAGCCGTCTCCACGCGCTCTATTGAAACCTCTTCGTCATCCGTGTCCGGTATAACGCCCAACAGCGCCACATCAAGATGTCTCGATATATCCAGCGGTGAACGCACCGACTTATCCAATAGCTCCAGGCCAATGGCAATAGCCATCGGCAAAATGAGCGCTAAAAATATCCCGAATGGCAACAGAAAAATGGAAGGACTATTTTGCTCAAGTGGATCGGAAGCCGGTTGAACCACATTCACATTAACCGCAGCCTGTCTACGGACCACCCGACTACGACTCTTAATAAATTCTTCCAGTTGCACACGATACAAAAGATCCTGCTCAATATCCTGTTCGAGCGTACGATACTGACGCAATAAATCATCCTGATCCTGCATCTCAGCCTCGGCGCGGGCTACATTTTCCTGGGCGAGCAACAGCGCGTGCTGCGTATTGGCATATGCGGCATTAGCTGCTTCACGAATGTCATTGCGGCGCTGCTGAAGAACTTCTTGACGTCTCGATGCTAACTTCTCAGACGTCGCAGTAATCTGTGCAACGATCTGCTTAATCACTTTATGTGCCGGTCCATACGTTTCCAAATCCGCTGTCTTTTGTTGCTCCAATAAAAACAGCGCCCGCGCAAGCTCCGCGATCTGTGGATCCTGCTCCACAATCGCACGATCCTCAGCTGTCACCGCCACTCCGGTAGGATCATTATATACCTGGCGATACTGCGCCAACTGAGCCAGTTCCAGGCCAAGTTGAGCCACTTGCTGCGCATACTGCGATACATTCTGTGCTACTATATTATTGGCAGGATTGTCAACCGCACCGGCGGGTAAACGAGCGGCCAATTCCGCTAAGGACGCACGCTTACTCTCCACTTGTTTATCCAACAACGACTGCTGTTCCTGGGCATCCTGCAGTGCTTTGGAAGCAAAATTCTCAGCCGTGCGACGCTTCACGGAAGAAAGCCACTGATTCACCACTTCATTGACAATCACCGCAGGGTCACGCGGGTCTTTGCACTCAATAGAAACCCTGATGAAGTTCGTACCACGTACCGGTGCAGCGCCTAATTGTTCGGTCAGCCTGAGTAAATGCTCATTCGCTTCAATGCTCTTAAACCAATTCGTTTCACGAACCGCACTGACCTTCAGAGTTTCCGAAAGAACCGTTGGACTTTTCGGTAACACCGCCTGCGACATGACAAAACGCGCATGCTCTTCTTCACGCGGCACATCCTGCCCGGTAGACAATTCAGTCTCCGGTATATTCGATATACATTCGATCAGGCAATCGGAACGAAATCCCGGAAAATAAATCCAAGCGATAGCAAAACCGCCTATGGCCAATAGAGAAAAAAAGATGGTTAACAAAAAAATCAAAAGCGTTCTGCGGCGCAACATAGACACCACATCGCCGGCTGTCAGCATTGGGACACGCCCACTACTTTCGCCTTCATAGTCCGGCGTCATATCCGATTGATCGTAAACTGTACCCGGTGCTAAACTCATATTCTTGTTTCACGGCGCAAGACTAAGCGCATAATCTCACAGAATACCATCGGCATCACATATGTACGTTCACGACGGTTGACGCTTCACCCTCCTCGATAAACAGGTGACTTAGAATATATCCTACCATCGAGTAGATACCCAGTGCTAATGCTAACATCAACATGCCAAGTAGTTGGTGCGGCGTACCAGTCGCTAAATCTTCCCGACCATGCACAATAAGGAGGCCGGTCGTCGTCACGCGAATCACATTGCACAGCAAAGCCGTCGGCACACACACGGCTACCATAATCCCGCGATGCCACCATGAACGCTCACCCAGATACGCCATAGCTACACCCAAGGTAACAAACGCCATCATCAAGCGCATACCACTACATGCTTCCTCGACGTTTAGCTGACCCGGTGCGCTACCCGGCATGATATAATCAATCACGACGGCTTGCGCCTCTGTGTGCAATCCATCAACAAACAATGGCATCAGCACCGCTGCTGCCTGAGAAGCAAACGCACGCATAGGAAACGTCAACTGATAATATAGTTGCCCCGGGAGTGGAATCGCCAGCAATAAAAACAGAATCGGAAACCACACAATACGCATGACCGACCAACCACCTAGCAGCAATACCACACCGGCAATAGAGCCAACCACAGACACCGCCTGCACATAAGTCGCACGCATCCCCCAGGCACCCACAAAATACATCACCAACGACAATAGCAGCACCAACGCCCCCCAATAGCTAGGCTTGGCGACAACTTTTGCCAATCGCTCGCGCTGGGTATTCAAAAAATACAAACTAAAAGCAGGGATCAACCATCCATGCGACCAATTGCCGTCATGAATCCATCGATTCACCATACCACGCTCGATAATACTCCAATAAAACGCACTTAGCAGTAATATCACGATGGCTATCTGCATACGTGCTGCCGACGGAACAATGTCAGCCCAAGGGGTCTCAGCTTGTTGTGGTTGCGTAGCCAAACGAAATTCCACATAAGCGACTAAGGAAACAGTTGCTGAAAACGACTCGGTCGATTATTGGGATTATTTTGCACGGAGAACGAGTCGATATCCGCAAAATTCCGCGAATATACGAACCCGTAACCAATATTAGAAGTTATATTAGGTAGCGTTAGCGCACGAAGCCGCTGTAAAAAAGGTGCCAACGGATGCGTGCCGACATTAATGATGTCACCGCGACGCACTTCAAAATCCGCATCCTTGCCGGAGAAAATTCGATCCAGGTCAACTTGCACCATTTGCTCCCGGCTACCCAGGCGGCGATATATCGTACATCGATCGGGCCAGGCCAGCGCGGAAAGCCCTCCAGCCGATGCAATGGCTGCCTTAAGCGTAATCGACTCCGCATTAAATCGAAAACGCCCCGGCTGATTCACCTGACCCATCACATAGTACTGGCCGATTTCACCGCTTACAATG
Source organism: Planctomycetota bacterium (assembly GCA_024276605.1). Taxonomy (GTDB): domain Bacteria; phylum Planctomycetota; class Phycisphaerae; order UBA1845; family UBA1845; genus JAJRPG01. The sequence continues at coordinate 34,550 of JAJRWX010000009.1, forward strand.
CGAATAACATCTCCCGCGCGAATCACAATGTTCACTTCCGGATCACCTCGACGTAGCTGCTCAGCATCGATAAGAATCGTTCGGTAAGGAGAATTCCCAGCCAGTCGCGCCCAATTCACCGCCGGCATGACCGTATCCACAAACACCGACGTAACATCATCCCCTTCTCCCGATACTGCCCGTCCTTGAAAATCCGGATTACGCACGAACGCACCATCCACAAACAGAAACGGCGTCGTAGTATCAGCGTCCGTAGATGTCATAATATCGCGCTGCGCTTGACTCTCTCGCACGGGTAGTGTCTCGACCGGCTTATCAATAGGCTGCGTATCTTGATCCAGAATCGCACTAATAAGTTCCTGCTTATCCCGCTGGTGATTATCCTCTCCAACAACTACTTCATCAGAATCCGGCATCACCATCTCAGTAGGCTTGGGCGATTCCATTATATCCGCCGACTTTTCCGCATCACCGCGCGTGCCATAGGCCGACGGATCGTCCTTTCGAAAAACGTATATTTCAGTCACAAACTCATTTAGACCACCCACCTGATTGATGGCCTCTAAAATCCGCAGGTCCGGATGGCGAATGGGAAACACACCTGCGCGCAGCGGTGCATTGTTTGAAGCGCTGACACCAATACCAAAAATGGAATATGTGGCCTTCTGAAGAAACAACGGATTCACCGTCACTTCCGGATTTCTCAAAATCCCCTCTTCTTGCAGCGTTGCAACCAAAGCCTCTTCAAACCCCTGCACCGTTTTCCCTGCCGCGAGAATACGCCCTACGACCGGAATGTTCACCTGACCTGTGGAATCTACCTGCGACTGTGTTTGATATATCGTACCACGCGCACGAAGCTCGTTGATCTCCACTTGAAGCGTATCACCAGCCGATATGGAGAAATCCTTTATAACAGCATCGAGATCACCACGCGTTGGTCTTGTCGCCCCAGCCACCCCTCGTGGAATATCGTCCAGCGAAAGCGAAGCACGAATCTGCGTCGTTCTAGTTGCTTCAAAATCACCGACCACGGTGGGGTCCAACCAACTGTTATACATCGACTGCATGGCACAGCCGCTACTTATTATGCCCAAAGCAAGGGCAACCGCCCAGCTAAGCCCTCCCGCGCAATGCAGTACACACCTCCGCTTGGAACGATGACTACGACTTATCATACGCTTGCGATTCAATCCTTCACTACCACGTTCGGCAATCTAGTTTGACAAAAAAATGTTCGTAACCCGTTTTCTAATAAGAACTTTCGTGCCCTCACGTCTGAGAGTTATCGGCTGTGCGCGATCATGCAGATTAGATTCCCCATTTCATATCATGCCATTCACATCCGTAATCACCAAAACTGTCACGGATTGTAGACCGTCAACATCATCATACAACCCATTGGACTATTCAAATCACTAATAACTGTCACATCCAAGCGTGATTCAACCCTATCAATACTGATACGTGCCATCTAAGAAGCAAGATCGACCAACAAGACGTTTTCACTAATGATCCCCATAAATGGGTGGTTCGGACAGACAAGTGTTTGCCTGTGTCTTCCAGGACTTCGACCCATCGGGCCGGTCAGTGAACCATCCCCCCCATTGAGTATATCAACCAAGACCACTACAATAAATCTTAACCGAGCTTGTGATATGAATATTTTTCGGAGGTAATTGATAAGATGAACAAGAAAAACATTCGTGTAGTCAGCTCGGTCACATCATGCTACGGATGGGGCACCACCATGACAGGCCTGCTGATATTGTGCACATCACTCCCAACCATGGCAGATGGCGACACGGGTAAGAAACAATTTCGTGGTCTGATCGGGCCTCATAGCAAGAAAGTCAAAACCGACAACGGCAAAACTATGCTCTATGGCGGCAAGCGCGGCAGCGACCCCACAAAACCGGGTGGATTCTGGTATGACTACACCGGTTCTCCCATCCCAGCCGCCGAGCTTCAATTCGGCATCGGCAAGGACGCTATACCAAGCATTGACGACCCCATGTTCGTCTCACCTGACGATCCGCGACTTCTCAAATACATTCCACCCAGCCCCTACCGCAAGAACCAACGTCCAAAATCAAATGACGAAATACACGTCATCGGCTATACCCACGGCAGCGTCGCGCGGGCTTATCCCGTCTCCTTGCTCGATCGACACGAGTTGGTCAACGACAACATTGACGGCAAACCGGTCACAGTCGGTTGGTGACCACTTGCTCAACTGTCCGTAGTTCACGGACGCGAACATAACGGTTCCACCGACGAATTTGGTGTTAGTGGCTATGTTTATAAGAACGTATTCATCATATTCGACCGCAAAACAGAAAGCCTGTGGTATCCACTAGACGACACAAAATGGACGGCCATCTCCGGACCGCGCAAGGGCGAAACTATCCCCTTCATCGAAGAACCACCGGTTATACCGCTGGGACAATGGCGCAAAAAACACCCCAACACAACCGTATTAATCGGCTCCAAAAAACGAATCGAACAACACGATTAGCATACTTTTTATCAAGTGATGATTCTGTCATACCGGGTGACATGGGCAAGCAACAGCTTGCCCGTGTCTCTCGAAATCCAAGACAGGCAATTCCACAGCACATCCCCACGGCAAATCGAACCACATGATTTTAGCTTGCGCAGCGTAACCAAGTGTATGCAACGTACAATGACATGATACAGACAAATTCTTTGGCTAACACAACAAAACTATACCATGCGCGTGGCCGTAACAATCAAATCTACAGAATGGCTAAGTTCAAATGGTTCCCGCTGATAATTCCCCCAAACATCATCTATATGCAAATCGCCGGCCTCACACCAATCTTGCATCTGCTTCAAGCTAACCGGATATAACCGACCCGCATGGCTGTGCTGTTTCCAACCCCCTTCATGCCAAAGCGTCGTATTTGTCACCGTTGTCCCATCATCATGAAAATGAAACTGCCGCGTTGAGATGTATTCTACACCATCAACTTCAGACACTCTTGGCCCACGTACGCATGGCTGTTCACGACGCATCGGTTCAAAGTTCAGCACCTGCACAAAAATGCGCCCACCAGGTCGTAGGCATTTTGAGAATTGTCCTAGCGCCTCGCGCACCGCATCAGCACTACCTGCCGCAGCCAAAGCATTCCCTAAACAATATACGCCATCAAACCCACCGCCCATGTGCTCATACATGTCAGCATAATCGCTGGTATGAAAGGCGGCATCAATCGACGATTCCAAGGCTCGCTTTTTAGCCAGTGCCAACATATCGGCACTCTCATCCACTCCGACCATGTGATACCCCTGCGCAGCCAAAACACACAATTGCCGACCAGTACCGCATCCCGCATCAATCAAACCTCCGTCACCGGGCGCACCAAAAACCTCAACCAGTAGCGGAATCTCCCTGGTCAGTCGAGCCTGCCAATTGATACCCTTATCGTACCAAATCGGATCAAGAAAAATGTTACGCGTTTCGGGCACGCCTCCCCTCTCATCCACTAAGGCTGATCCTGCGGACGTGAGATAACCGCACTCACTGCATCGCGTAGTTCCTTCATGGTCGCATCTTTCTCATACGCGCTACCGTCCACCAACATCAACACGCGCTGCGCGTCATCAGCTTGACCCATCGAATAGTAGAAGTACGCCAATAAAAATTGCGCATCGATGTCATCATCATGGGAAGATGAATAGACCGTTAATGCATTCAAATCCTTAGTAGCTTGATCCGCATCGTTATAGAACTGGCGTAAATCGATCGGCTCAGTAACTAATTCCGAGGCTTGCCTGAGTGCACCACGTAGTGCCAGAGAAGCGACATCATACTTCTTCGCCGAGACACTGGCCATAGCATAGAACAGCTTCGCATAGCCATCCTCATTATTAGTCAATACCGCAGTCAAATATTCATGCTGCGCCTTGTCGACATCGCCCCTGGCAAATGCTTGATGACCATCTACTACGGATTGTGGTATTTGAACTTGCTCCACTGGTGGCAACGATTGGTTAGCTCCGGCCTGAGGTACAACTAACGGAGCACTCGGCACTGGGACTATACCACCACTTGGGGCCGGTGGAAGAGAGGCGGCATCTGAAGGTGATACTGAAACCACATCCTCATAAATCTGCTCAATAACTGGATCTACCTCATAATAGGGTTGCGTATACACATCCACATTGATCGATGAACTTGTGAATGGATACGTTGACCGATAGCTATACGGATAGCCATAGCCATAGCCGTAATATCCGTAAGTAGGATAATATACGGCATCATAATAGCCATCATGGCGACGACCATAGTAATGCGAGCCGAAATAATAGTCATCATCAGCATGCGGTAGATTGACATACCCCTGACGATAGCCGGTATGCCCATAGTTATTACCATGACCACGACTCCGTCCGTCATGAGAACCGTTAGATTCAGAAGGATGCAACCTCACCGATCGGCTATTGGAACCGTCACGAAAACCACTATTCCTATCATGCGCCCGACCGTATCGGCTCACATTCTCGCTAATGAACATCGATCCCGCAAAAGGTGCTCCTACCGCGCCGTGCCCCGAGTAAAATCGGCGACCACCGCTCCGACCTGCCGTAGACCTATCACGATATGTGTTCGTAGTATTGTCCAGCACGATAGCACCGGAAGTGGATGTTCCTCGACCCTCGTTGTGCCTACCGGAAGTTCGTCTCGGATTGTTGGCATTCGACCGCGTACGGCCACCACCACCAATGACGACCACACGCGAACCGCTGCGACGAGTTTCCGTCACCGTAGAATGTGCATCACGCGCCACCGCCGTATTGTGCGAACCACGGTTTGTGGAACGAGACGGACGACTGGTTGATCTACCTTGTGTGTTGCGAACTACACGTCGCGGCGTGATCTGCCTGCGCTGTCCACGAGAAGAGGATGACGGCGCACGAACGCTCGTCGACGATGCATGAGACGCTGGACGACGCGCGACATTTCGCGAAGGTGAGCTTCGGTTCGCCGATGACTTTCGAGATCGACTGGATTGCCCGGCATTGGTACGATTCGTCCGCGCTGAGGACCGACCCGAGTTGGCTCGACGACTTTTTGGTGACGCCACCGACCGGCGACTGCTCGTGCGTCGTTGTGAAGTAGCATGACGAGCTGATGCCGTATGACGACGTGATGTCGTACGTTTGGGGCTGGCGGAACGACTGCGACCGGACTTCGCCGATACCTTGCTCGATTTTCCTCGACCGGCCTGCTTCGCATCCACAACTACGGGAAAACTCAAACTCACCACGACAAATAAAGCCAATGCCCTCAAGGTTAATAGACGAATATGTGCCATGGTCAAACCTCCATTTCCGAATTAGTTCCCGCATCGGTCCTTTTACATGCGCTAACTGTTTCCATATGTTAAATAATATCACGCAGCCTCCAAAAAGGCAACCAAAATCTTAACTGATCCCACGTCAATCCACGTCTTTCTACCGCTTAAAAGCCTCTCCACAGTCCATCAGGGCGTATTGGTGGGATAATTGTACAACCGGAAGGGGGTGAGATTAGATACATTCAGACAAGATTATCACAACCTATATCGACGTAGAAGCGTGTCACATCAGGAATCAAGTAGTTGCGACAGTTCAGTTAGCAGAGAAATCGAATGATCGGGTCGAGCGTTGCCAATGTCATAGATGCGACTCGTTCGACTCAACCACACTGCCTGAATACCTCGCTGCCGTGCACCACCAATGTCGCTATGCAACGAATCACCGATATGCACCACCTGATCGGCTGACACATTCAAGGCCGCTAGCGCGCGGTCAAAGATGCCTGCACCCGGTTTATAACAACGGGCATCCTCCGATGAAACCACCGCATCAAACGTAAACCCATGTCGCTCAATCGCACTAAGCAGCGGCGCAGTATCAGCATTGGATACACAACAGATAGGCCGAGATACACGAGCAAGAAAATCCAGCGCATCCGCATACACCGGCGGATCAGCCCAATAAGCCTCTAAATCCACCACATAGGGGGCGGGATCAATCTTTCGATCGAAAGTACCAAGCACTTGTCGCAAACTCGCCAGTTCGCATTCATGCAGCGTACGAAAACCATCACGATTACAGGTCTCTAACATGGCAAAAAATAGTTCCCCCCAACGCATAGCAAACTCGGGAGCCGATACTGCCAGGCTACAGTCCTCAACCACGCGGGCGCATACCTGCTCGACAATCTCGCGATCCCCGGCTGAGATTGTGCCGTAAAAGTCAATAAAAATCGCGTCAACTGATTTTAACATGATGAGCCGCAAGCTTTAGCCTGCGCAGTACCAAGAACCCCACAACAGTATGCTCGTATTTATGGCGCATCGTCATGAAGATGAATGCCAAAACTATCCGAACGTTGAATCAATAAAATCACTTGTGCCCACACTAAAATTTCACCTTAAACACAGGTGCCAATACCAAGGCGACAAGCATCGAAATCACAAAAAAAGTCAGCACCCAATAGTTGCTACCATAAAACCATGATTCTCGATCCGGATATTTAATCTCAATTCGACTCACAGGACTCGAAGACGGCAGCAGAGGTTCAATCGGGTGAAACAATTGCGTTACCCAATTCGCCCCGGCCCGCTCCACACTCACTCGCTCAAGCTTATCACCAACCACAAGCTCCTTCTCAATCATCTCTGAGTCTACAAGAAACTTCAGCGCAAAACGACCTGACTCCGTCGCACGGATGCGCCATGCGTAGTCCTGCTCACCGGCCATCGCCGGCACTTCCACCGACACCCCTTGCACAGGCTCCAACGCCACCTCATGTGACAATGGTTCATCCAAATACATATGCACATAGGCCTGTTCTCCGCTACGGAGGGCACGCCACTGATAACGAATACCCATCTGCGATAAGCCTACGAGCATTGGGAATATCACGATCGCCACAGGCTTAAACATATGCCACTGCAATCGCGCAATGGCCAACAACAACCGCCATTGCGACAAAAAGGTCACTCGCAACTCATCTTTGTACAATTTGAGTGCCAATAGATTGGCCTTAATGGCATCCTTAGACGCCACGATCGCTGTTTGATTGGACGTATACTTAAACAGAAACAACATCACCACACCGGTGATCGCTGAAATGATGACAAGCCCCCAAGCAGGTGATAGCACCGACACCATACCATACACCACATCACCAGCTATATTGGCTATCGGATTCAACACGCGCAGCACCGTCGACAACACCGGATCCAACACGACATTCAGCGCACTAAACCCGGCCATCAGCACCGCGATGATAGCCTCATATAGCCACCACGCCGCCAGCGCTCCGTCAACAAGAATCTTACCAAGTGTATCCATACTAATCGTGAGACCGTATCACCTATACTCAACCGCAAACATGATTAGATGTCAGCGCGTCGTCGAAGATCATAGCGACAACATGCCACATGAAAATTTGCATACGAACCAACTCGATATAACCACGATCAAAGTAGTTGTGTTGGTCATACGGCGTTTATTCGAGATATCCCAAACCGCGCAGCCGTTCCATCACCGCGGCCTCATCATCACCACCGGCTTCCAGTTGCTTGAGTTCCTTTTCGATCACATGAACGATAAATTCGTCCGCAGACCCATACCCCGCAACCTCAGCCACCTTCTTAACCCGATCGTACAAATTCGCATCCAGTTTGATCTTAGCCATCACTACTATCTCCTACTGACCATCCGTCACATGCACGGTTTGTGTCATTTCAAATATATTTTTCCCTTCATCAACGCCGGTGGGGATACTTGTAGTGCCTGCAATATCGTCGGCGCTAAATCAATCAACTGTGGCGCTGCCGACAGTATAGGCTTATTGCTGAACACCACACCGGGCACTTCATCCGCCGCCATACAATGATCCGCGCTCCATGCCTCCGTATTGTCACTGACCATCACATCACTGATATCACCCAACGAAGTAGACCACGACGCACGATATTCACGGTAATAACCTACAATCAAATCTGGCGCATCTCCCGTCATGGGACCGTGATAAACCTCATCCGTACGATACACTTCTTTCACAATAAGATGACCATCCTCCGGGTCACGCACTTTGAGCAACTTCTCACGAATCTCCTCCAGCATCGCATCTCGCTTACGCCTGGTGACAATGCCAAATTTTTCCCGCCCCTGCAAATTGATATACAAGCCGTTAAGGCCCAGTCCATAAGCAGTTGTGCGAGACCAATCCACACTTCCCTTGCCGCTCACCCGCAAAATCGACTTGCAATCCGCCGGTAGAATATACCCCTCCTGCCTCAACCAGGTATTCAAATTAAACTGCCGGCGAAAGGTTGAAAAACCATGATCCGACATCACCAATACGGTTGCCGTTTCACCGTATTCTTCCAACACTTGACCAACCACACCGTCCATCCGCTGATATAAATCCTCAACCACTTGATGATACTTCTTGGCCATCTCCGGCGAGCGAATCGGATGCTTCTTATCACTATCCCACCAGAACATGTGCGCTTGCAAGTCCGTACTCGAAAAGTAAAAAAACAGCAGCCCATCGTCATACGTTTGCTTTGCGTAATCGAACAAAGTTAGCCGTTCTTCCAACACATAATCCGCTTGCTCGTGATATTCATGATCGGCAAATATCTTATTGCTCAGCGCCTTGTGGTCTTCTTGAAAACCCGTCGTATAAAACAAACCAAGCGCATCTGAAATATCCGTGATAAAATCTTCCGGTTCGGAAATCACCTGCCCCGCCGGGTCGGAAGGGTCAATGTTGATCGGCGTCACATACAAGCGAAATCGATCGCTGACCTGTTGTAAATAAAACCGACAAATACCCTTCGCATGAGATGCCGGCATAAACGGGGGCATGCGCAATTCATAATCCAAACGGCACCAATCGCTCCACTCCCCCTCCTTGAGTAGAATCGTCTGCCCCTGCCATTCCAATCGCGCAGACTTTTGCTTGATATCACGATAGACCGTGACATCAATGGTCACCCGCTCAGGTAGTTGTAAGAATGTGTGCTCAGGGCCTAACAATCGAATCTTGGCCTTATCGCCCGAAAAAGTAATCGGTTCAATATAACCGCCGGCCACGGTCCGCGACCTTTCACCCTCGCCAAAAAACTGAGAGTCACCGCCTAACGACCCGAGTAAATCCGGCGTACCCATACCGCTCAAACAACACATATGGCCATGCTTGGATTTACTCGGTGGATAGTTCGCCGGTATGTCATAAATATGAACATTCACGCCGGCCTCATCCAAGTAATCCCAGAACGGCGTCCCCTCACGACGAAGCAATGTCTGCGTCGGTTGATGGTTAAAAGGCCAAAAATTCAGTGGGACATTAAAATCTTCCACTTCCCATCCTAAATCACCCTCGACCGTTTCCGCAGCCGAGTAATACGGCGCACACTGCCGTGAAGGATCACGATGGACAAAATCAAAAATACCGTGCACACCGGGATTTGCCCCGGTAATAAAATTAGACCACGCCACCGGACTCTGCGGCGGAATACTGGTTCCCAAAGGCTTAAATCCCCCCGCGTCCCTCATCTTGGCCAAGTTGGGCAATTTTCCCTCATCCATGAGTCGAACGCAAAGACGGGGGTCCATCCCATCAAAGCCGACCACCACTACACGAGGCCCCAAAGAAGAAGACGTATGCGCCTCCCGGCAAGACACGGCAACCGTCATCAATAATGCCATAATTGCGACATTAAATAATTTCATCTTAAACGAGCCGAGGGCGAAATGTAATCCCGACTTGTCGGGAGCCTGCGCGGTGTCTCGACACGCATGTAAACCTCGTACGCGCATAGAACTCACCGTGGCATGAATGAAAATCATCAATTTCACGAAACGGTCACCGCCTTCTGCTTTAGCTTCCCGTTACCATCGGCGTGACCATTCGTCGGAAATGTCCCATCAAGATCAGCTACCGTCAGCGGCCTGCCATCCATATGCCCCGGTACATCCACCCCAAACATATCCAACACCGTCGGACCAAGGTCCATCAAACGCGGATGCTGCGTATCAATCTTTCGGTTGCAATACAACACCCCGGGGATTAACTTGGGGTCAATACAATGATCGCCGCTCCAGGCCTTATCATTATCATGAAAAAGCTTGTCTGTCGGCTGACCAATCGCAGCCTCCCAACTCACGCGATAACCCCGGTTGTATCCAATGATCAAATCAGGGCTTTCAGTTTTGTAAGGACCGGCATAAATTTTATGTGCATCGAACGCACGACTAATCGCCAGTTCATCCTTCTCCTCATCACGAAACCCTGTCAACTTCTCACACAATTCCTCACGCAGCGCATCCGCATCCGCTGGATCGACAATACCCTGCGATTCGCGCCCTTTTATATTAAGCCAAATCCCCGCTAGGCCCAGGCAATACGCTTTCGTCTTGGACCAATCCACACCGGCTAGATACTTTTGCCCGCGTCCCTCCGGCTTCAATACCAAATAACCTTGCTGCTCCAGCCACACATTCAAATCCACCCCACGCCGAAACGAATTAAAACCATGATCCGAAATCACCATCAGCACCGTGTTATCATCATCACAGGCCTTCATCGTCTTTCCGACTAACTCGTCCATACGTTTATATAATTCTTCTATCGCATCACGATGTTGCACCTTCGCCTGCCCCTTATGAGCCGGATGGTCCTTATCGATATACCGCCAGAACATATGCTGAATTCGATCCACCCCATCAAACACACACACGCACAAACCGTTGCGAACTTTCTCTAAACCATCGAAGAACATCTTCTCGCGCTCTTCATCTGCCTCCAGACATTGATGCAAAAAATCGTCATCACCAAGCAAAACGGCATTAAGCCCCCAGGTATCCTCTGCCAATCCCAACGTCGCATATCGACCCTGATTTTTAGCCAGATAATTTGAAAACACCGACGGATAAGAAATTGGCATCGCCGGCTTCGCCGGATCAATCTGAATGGGCGTCACATATAAACGAAATTCCGGTTCAATCGCTTGCAACAAAAACTCGCAAATACCATCAACCTTGATACCAAGCCCAGCCTTGAACTTCACATTAACCCAAGGGCTATACTTCCCGCATGTAAGTTCCACACGCTCACCATTAACCGTCAACACCGCAGAATCCTTACCCGTTATTTCAACCTCAAACGGGCACTGCATTGCCCCAGCTCCTTCACGCAATCCGTTGTCCGGCCCGACCAAATACGACCGCACTAGATTGCCTTCGCGTTTCACACGGATCTGCTCACCCCCGATATGTTCCTCCTGAGTCGATTCACCGCTGCTATAAAACGAAAACGTACCTTGGCTACCACGCAGGTCCGGCACGCACATCGCAGAAAGAAGCACACCACGAAAAGGCTCAGCCGGAAACGTAATCGGGACGCGAATGATGTTGCCGAAAATACCATGCTCGCCGAGTGTATTCCAAAACGGCTTCCCCTTACGCATCAGGCGAATATCAGACTTGCCCAGCGGAATGGAATACTTACCAAGCTTCAAAACTCGACGCGGGCCGTGAATACTGACCGACGAAAGCTCGGGTAAATAATTGCGCGTATTACGCGTCAGAAAATCAAAAATGTTATGCTTTCCGGGATTGCACCCCGTCAAAAAACTTGACCAAGCCACAGGCGATAACGGCGGCGCAGTCGTACCCAGCCGCGTGAACGTACCCTTCCGTTTCAACTTTGACAGGTTGGGCATCTTACCTTCAGCCATATACTTCTCAGCCAACGTAGGCTCCATGCCATCCAAGCCCAAAATCACAAACCGCTTGGTGCGTGCTCGCGCCATCGCATGACGGCCACGAAGAAAACGAAACAACCAACGTGTAGGCCAAAGAACAATCGCAGCCGCCCCGGATAGAAACGCCAGGAAAAAAGCCACCAATGACGAACCCACCGCAAACCCCGCACCCGGTCCGATGTACGCCTGGGCAGTTGGTGCATCGCACAGCACGAACGCACCCGTCAATAAGATAACGCTCAACCCTGTCTTGTATCTTCGCATGTTAGTTATTCGAGTCACTTCCACTTTATCATACCTGCGGTTATGTCTTTAGGACATGCAGCAATCTACCATACCGAGCCGCACGCTTCAGCTTGCGCGGAGCTTCAATATTCAAGCAAGCTATGGGAAACACAACGCACACCTAACTTCCAGCCGGTTACACCTCCGAAGTTTCACCACGGCTCTTCAAATACTCGCGCACATACAGTTATACATCGGTAATAGCCAACGTCACGCCAAGCCCGCCGCTACCCACCATTATCGCTCCAAACTTCAACCGTGCAGCCTCAGACCGTAGCATACTCAATAATTCAATAAACAACGTTGTATCGTCAATTGACACAATAAGAATCATATTCCCGGACGCTATAGTAGGATAGAGCTTACCCTAGCTCAGTCATGTAACATTAGATGTATACTGTCACCGATCACTTCAAAACCAACCATCGATCGATAATAGAACAAATCTCCCGTCCAACAGTGAGCCGGACATCTCGATAGCCTTTCAAAGGGTGTGATTCGGTTGCTGGAGATGGGCGGTTATTACGATTGCCTGTCCAGTTCTTGTTGGTAGCTGTGCATGACGGCACGGCGCGTGATGAGACCTAAGACGGGGCCGGATTACAAATCCTCGACAACGGGTAGCGACTCGACATCGCTGCGAGCGAATTTATCCAGTACGACGTCCAATGTTTCGTTGGGCGTAACCGGCGATATACCGGAGCGCATGAGTTCTTGCACGATGAGCAGGGACACCGCCTCGGGTTGTAATAGTGCGGTACGTACGTCACGTCCGGTGACGATGCCGAGTAAGGCATCTTGATCGTCCACAACGACAAAATCGGTGGCTTCAGTCTTAGCTGCTAAGTCCAAGAGTTGCTGCAAAGGGTCTGCGGGGTGGACGAATGCCGTATCCATCCGGCGAACATCCGAGACGGTAATTCTTCGCAGGATGGTCAAATCGGTGATTGATCCAACGCGCACACCACGACGTCGTAGTTTTAGCGTATATATACTATCGCGCAACATCGTTTGTGCGCCCGCTGTAGCGATAATTGCAGCGAACATGACGGGGAGAATGACTTTAGGTTCGCGCGTGATTTCATAAAGCATGACGATGGCGGTAAGTGGCGCATGGGTTGTCCCGGCGATTAGGGCGGCCATACCGACCAGCGCATAAGCACTGACGTGTGAAGGGTCTATCCATCCTATCCCGGCCAAGGCCATACCGAAAGCAGCACCGAGTGTGGCACCGAGTAATAATGATCGCGCAAAGACACCACCGGAACCTCCACTACCGAGCGTAAAACAGGTAGCCAAAGTTTTCAGACCGAACAACAAAAGCAGCCAACCCACCGAAGATGTTAATACATCTTGACTAAGTAAAAAGTTAATCGCGGGATAACCGTTACCAAAAAAGGCCGGAACGGAGGCATCTTGAGACATGGTGACGAAGATCGCGCCGCTGGTACCAAGTAGGGCTGCGCCGATGGCGGGCTTCATAAATTCGGGTATGCGAAGCCAATCGGAAAAGTCTTCGGTAAGGTACAACGCGCGAATGAAAAGGACCGCGGCTATAGCGGCTAACAGCCCGAGTATCAGGAAAAACGGCAATTCATACCCCGAAAATAGATAACCGGCATCACGCAAGGCGCTCACTTCGAAAATGGCTGTGTCATCCAAACGAAGTGCATGCATGACTGAACAACTGATGACACTACTGAAGACGATGGGCGAGAACGTTTTGAAGGAGAAATCACGAAGAAAAATTTCCAGGGCAAACATGACGCCGGCGATGGGTGCATTAAAGATAGCGGCGATACCTGCAGAAACACCACAAGCCACGACGATACCCATTTGTCGTGGATGAATTTGTAAAAATTGGCCCGTACGACTACCCAAAGCTGCACCAATTTGCACGATCGGCCCCTCGGTTCCGGCAGAACCGCCTGATCCGATAGTTAACGCACTGGCGACGGCCTTAGCGGCGGCCACGCGACCTCTGATAATGCCGGATTTTCTTGTCATGGCATCCATGACTTCGGGGACGCCGTGCCCTTTGGCTTCTTTGGCGAAAGCACTGGTGATGATGCCCACGGCTAAACCGCCGACTGCCGGTATAAGAATCAGCATCCAGACCCGGCCATGATAGAGCCCCGTGCTGTCACCGTGACCGTAAGCAAAAACATGGGCTGACTCGATCAGATTAAAAAATAAATGCGCGAAGACGCCGGTCATGCCACCAATAAAGATGGACACAAGAATGAGAAAATACTCATCACCGAAACCAACCCGGGCAATCAAACGCGCCAGGCGATTGCGTGTTCGCTGGCCACGCACGGCTAATCGTTTAATTTTAGTAGTCAACAGGGAACCTCTACGTAATCGCTATTAATCGTACCATACCATATAAAGGCGGCGTGCTGACAAACATGCGGGTGTTAAACATGAGGGTTCGAGAGTAAATAAGTTTCCCGGTTTCACGCAGCGACCGACGAGTCGGAATGATAGTCCGACTAGAAGTCGTTTGTTCATGGTAACACCACACGTGCGGAAGACCACTTCCTTGACGCGCGGTTCGACTGGTAGCACCGCACGGGCAAAAAAACCCGTGGCTCAGTTCGTATTGAATAATCCAGCGCCGTCATACTATCGGCGTAGTGTTAGTTTGGAAACAAGTAGCCCTGTTTCAAATAAGAGATACATTGGCCCGGCAAGCAATAGCTGGCTAACGACGTCCGGGGGGGTAAGCATAGCTGACAATACCACCATAGCTAATAGTACGTAGCGACGACCTTTTTTCATGGTCTCTACGGGGACGATGCCCGACCAGGCCAGGAAAAAGACAGCGATGGGAGTCTCGAAGGCAATACCAAAAGCCAGGGCTAAGGTGAGCACGAAAGAGATATACGAATCTAGGGCGAATTGGCTTTTCATGGGTGCATCACGAGCACCTAGTTGCAGGGGGACGGAGAAAATATCCGTCGTGGTTTTGAACATGAGGCGCCGGGTGGTGGTATTGATCCACCAATCGCCGGGTTTGGGGGATGGTGGATCTTCGGCCAAAGCAGACATTGTGGTTGATGTGGTAATATCACCGACTGGTGGCGTATCGGCATGCTCAGGGAGAACCATTTGCTCGAAACGAGAGGGCTGTAAATCCGGCAAATCAAAGCCGGCGTTAAAGGTGATGAAAAATTGTAGGACGATCGGCAATACGATGTAATATAGAAACAACACCCCTATGACAAAAAGAGCTAATGACGATGGAGCGAGTGTTCGAACGAATCGTTTTTCGTGTGTGTGTAATCCCGATTGGATGAAAGACCAGAATTGATAGATCATCCAAGGCATCGCAATTATCAAACCTGATAGGAATGAAATTTTCAGATAAGCCACAAAACCACCCATGGGGGATAAGACCATCAAAGATGGTTGTAGTCCGTTGGCGTATTGCACGGTGAGCAGTGGGTTGCAAACGATTTCAAGAATATATTTCCCTATCGAAAAGGATAGGATGGCGGCTAAGACAACGCCCAAGAGTGCACGTATAAGATAATTTCGCAACTCGTCGAGATGGTCGCCGAACGACATACGCGAATGGGCAAAGGGGTCTTGAACGCTATCGGTCGAAGCGTTTGAACCTGGTTCTGAGTTATTTTGCGTCATACGTCTGACATTCTATCAACAAAAATTACAGGCGCACAAAGGATCAATCCATAGACGATACGCCCTAGATAATTTCGATTTTACTGTTTCGTCTCCGTCAGGGAAATCGCCTGGCTGGCATGCCTGGCTGATAGGATGCGCCGAGGCAATTCTACATCGGAAAAAGTTGACTTAGCCCCGTCCTTCGTCCTACGAATCTGTTCGCGTATCTGCCACGCACGGTTGCACCAATTAGCATAGGTGCAGCGTATCGTAGCGCCTGGTTCATCCAGAGAAGCCTGGTACCCGTTCAACCAATCACGCAACTGGTGAACCGATATCCGGGCAAGTTCCAACGATTCACCGACACCAATTTTTTCAATGCGGTTGGGGGTAAAACTTATTGGATCAGGCGACACGGGAATATTAATCACTCTATCGTGCGTACTATACTCCCAGCGAACTTGCGCAAAAGGTAGTCGTGGTCCGAAATTCTTGTTGATGTAAATAGGCTTGTCGGATGCGCAATGTGCTCTTGCGATCACGAATTCATTTTCCAAGGAAACGCTGATCGTGCCCATGATCTGATGGCGCGACACCGTAGGCGGCGCTGCTTGGGAAATGTTGATCTGCACTTCGTTGCTAACGACTCGTCCTACCTTGTCGGCTAATAGCGCAGCGTCGGTCCATTGCGGTGTGTAGTCGAAGATAATGCGATAGGCCCCTTTTTCGTAAAGAGGGTAGCGTGCCCAACCGCGATTAAACCCTCGTAATGTAATCCGCACTTGGTCTCCCGGTGCCAAGGTATTGACTGTACCGCCTTCGACCCGTTGCTCGACCACATGGGATACGTCGGGATATTCTGATATGTCGTCGATGATGATATTGACTTCTGATCCGTCGGGGGCAATGATGCGCAGATATTCCGCGGCGTCTAACATGTTGCCAACCTGACGTCCTTCTTTGGTCTTCGCGACTAATGGCGGAACCAGCTCAAATGGAACGCGGGCCGGCAAGTGCGTGAGATTGACAAAAGTCAATGTCAGGTCCATAGGCTCATGCCAACGCACGCTTGACGACGAGATAGCCAGGGAGACTTCCACGCCGCTGAACATGAGTGCATCCAGTGTTGTAAGCAGATGCTTAGCCCGCAAAGAGATTTCCGCCTGACCTTTTTCGGCAGCTTCTTTGAGAAGTTCATAGGCTTCATTGCCCAAGTTACAAATACGCCGCGATGCTTGTGCACGTACCTCGTAACTCGTGTTGCCTAGTTGTTCGATCAGTTGACGTATAGCTGATGCGTTAGTGGGAGCATCATCTTCTGTTTTGTTATCCTGGGCTTTCGACCAGGAGGATCCCATGGCCAATAGGATAGTGAAGGCTACAAGGTTTTTTTGTCTACGTTGCATGATGATCTTCCATGATCGTAAGATCGAACACACCCTGAAAAGTAGCGGCTTATTCATTTTGTAAAGATTCAAACCTGGCAAAACCCAGCGCGTGAACGGCATCCACGTTACGGTTGTGGAGCGAAAGTAAAAGACGACGCACCTTCTCTGTGACACGTTTTTTCGCCGAAGCACAAGCGACAAACACGGCGTCCGGGATACTCTCCGATTCTATCACATCCGTGCGACCAAGCTCCACGAACTGGTTCTTACTAAACGTATACAGCAGAGGCAACCAGATACCGCCGGTGTCAGGATAGGCATCATACTCCGATGCTTCGATGATACCAGCCGGGGTACCGAGTCGATAGACAATTTCTTTGGCCGCTTCACGCGAGGAGATATGATTCTGTAAGGCGCCCTCGAAACCAGTGATCGCAAATTCCTGCTGAATATCCGATGGCGAGACCCCGGCTTCATCTAATTTTTTGAGTGCGGCGAAAAAGAGAACCGGATCGCGGCGCGGGCCGAATGCAAACTGCTTGCCTTTTATATCCGCCAGTGAGGTAATGCCGGTTCGGGCACCAGCGACTAAGACACCCTGCCTGCGCAAGACTTTTCCTCGGGCAAGCACAGTCAATTCAAGTCCATCGGCTTGGAACTTGGCGACATCCGCTTGACTGATGATGGCATATTGACATCTTCCGGACTTTAACATGGCTGCAATTTGAAATGGTTTGAGCGGCTCAATTTTTACGGGGCGAAGCAGCCCAACCGAAATGTCACGCTGCAGCGCGCCCCAGGGTGATTCGCGTTTTATAAACGCCCATTGATTGGTATCGAAAACGCCGGTGTCGGCATCAGCGATCGCGATGCGAATAGGTTTACCTGTGAATGGCAAAAGGGATTCAAGCTCGAACGGATTCCAAATCAAATCCGTCGTACCGCACCCGCTGCAATATATGACAAACAAGGAGATGAGTCGCAATAGGTGGCATCTGGTCATCGGCAACATACCTGGTCAGGGCTACAACTCCGTACATCCTTATACACAATAGCGCTGTCACACATCAATTGGTAGTTACTCCAAGCTGATCTAAATATCATCCCAGCGTACGGGAAATGCTTCCTGACGGGCATAGCTAGGTTTTTGTCCAACCCATCACCACCAACCATGCCCCAGCGCTAGATGCCACAAAAAAAGTGAGCTTGTTATACACACTCCCGGAGTATAAGTCGGCAAAGATGCACCCACAACTTTGATCCTGGCGGTTGGCTACTTATCCGGGAGAGTACGACACATCGTAAATACTCATGCCATATTCACATGATGATTAGCTGTGTGATTGGGGTGACTAACGTATTCATCCGCCATATCATGTACTTGTGAGAGACGCCGAACCGATAGATTCACCCGATTGCACGCTAACGAACCCCCTGCTTTCGCGTAGCGGCTCTATAAAAACGTTTCGCTTGGAGAACCGAGAGGATCGTTCGTCTTGGTGGAGATATGTAGTACCAGTGGTCTTGGTGCTGGTTATCATCATGGCCTATCTGCCGGCGCTGTTGGCTGGCTATGTCAATTGGGACGACGACAAACTCGTATCCTACAATGTGCATATCACCACATTGTCGTGGGATCATGTGAAGTGGATGTGGACAACGTCTTTCGGTGGGCACTTTCAGCCGTTGACCTGGTGGAGTTATGCCATTGATTATGCGCTGTGGGGGCCTGATGCGTTTATTTATCATCTAACGAATATTCAATGGCATGTCCTGACGGCGCTGGCTTTTTACTTTGTAGCCAGACGGCTGATGTGGGAGGCGACGGGGCGTGCGATGAAGCTCACGGACCGTCGTATGGTTTTCGCCGCCGGGGTAGCGACGTTATTGTTCGCGGTACATCCACTGCGCGTCGAGTCAGTAGCCTGGATTGCTGAACGTAGGGATGTACTGAGCGGTTTCTTCTATATGGCATCTCTTTCGTGCTATTTGCGGTACACCGCATTACGCGATGAGCCTGACCACTTTGTGGCTGGTAGTACAGCTGTAGGTGTGCGCACTTGGTTTGTTTTAGCTGTGGCAAGCTGTTTTATATCGCTATTGGCCAAGGCCTCTGCGATGACTTTACCGTTTGTACTATTTGTGATCGATCGATATCCACTCAGGCGCCATGTAGAGCATGCGTATCATCAACGCGTGTCGGTGCGACAGATGATGTTGGAAAAAATACCCTTTCTGTTGCTTGCAATAACCGCGGCGGGGCGTGCGATTATCGCACAGGAAAAAGGTGGAGCGCTATATACCCTGGGCAGTCACGATGCAATCGCCAGATTGGGCCAAGCGTGCTATGGGATTGTGTTTTATTTATACAAGACCTTGCTTCCCCTAAACCTTGGACCTTTATATCCGATTCCACCGAGGGAATTACTATTAGGCTCAATGCTTTGGTGTAGTGGTATGACTTTGGTTTCGATTGTCATTCTCGCATTTTTCTTGCGCAAAAAAATACCCGGCCTGGTGGCAGCATTGATAGTGTATGTCATTGTCGTTGCACCGATATTGGGTTTTGTACAGAGTGGACCGCAATTGGTGGCGGATCGTTATAGCTATCTTTCGTGCATGAGCTTTGCGGTGCTTGCCAGTGCGGGCGTACTTCGCATTTTTTCTTCTTCCTGGTGGCAAAATAAAAGCCAACTTCGTTATCTTTCCTTGCTGCTGTTAGTAGGTATCCTAACCTCATCCACACAGGCTACCATCGCTCAGTGTTACTACTGGACGTCGGATTTTTCCCTTTGGTGGCGCGGGGTATCGATTAGCCCTGATAGTGCGATCGCGCATACCAATTATGCGGACGCATTGGCTGATCGGTTTAATCCACGGCAGGCAGCATTGCATTATCAACGAGCGTTAGACCTTAACCCTGACGATGCCGTCGCGCTTCATCATTACGGTGATTTGCAGCGTGATTCCGGACATACTGATGCGGCTATCCGTTTATATTTTGCTGCGCTACGCATAGACCCGAATCGGGGTCGAGCATCATTTTCACTGGCTCAGTTGCTGCTAGGGAAAAATCGTGCGAAAGACGCTGTCGCCATTTTACATGACACGATTCGTCGTCATCCAAACTTCATCGCAGCGAAAACGTATTTAGCTAAAGTCTTATCCATGCACCCTGATGATACCATTCGTGATGGTGAAGAGGCAATGATACTGGCGTCATCGGTTCGTCAGTTATCCCCGGACAATCCTGCTGCATGGATGACGCTGGCGACAGCACAGGCTGAGGCGCGGCAATTCGATCGAGCGATCACTACGATGACACATGCTATGCTGCTCGCAGAAAAGCAGGAGGCGGACCGGCTTTTGCTTGAGCTGAAACGCCGTTTGGAACATTTTCAACGTGGTGAACCGATCCGTGTTGGTCCATAGGTGTATGACATCGAGACGCCGCGCGGGTTACTAACCGCGGCTTGTAAAGATGAAATACCATGCCGTTGAAATATCTGACTCAGGGGTTTCGACCGTGGCATTGTTTGTATTTTTTTCCGCTACCACATGGGCAGGGATCATTCCGCTTTACTTTGGGTTTATCACGACGAATAGGCTCGGTTTTAACGGCAGCACCTTGGGCTTTCATCGCTGCAGCTTCGTCGCGCGATGCACCGGTAAAGCCTGCCCCTGTTGAATCTGCATGGCCAAATGTCATGGGTTGGGCATCAGAGCTGGTCTGCGTAGTTTCCTGCGCAGTCGTAGTAGCGTGCACTTTGAAGATTACATCCGTCACACGATTAGCGATGCGAACCCACATCTGGCGAAACAGACCGCGACCTTCGATGGAGTATTGACTTTGCGGGTGAGTTTGGTCGCCGCCTAGCGGTCGTTGCATGATCGAGCTTTTGAGGTGATCCATCTCGAGTAGGTGATCTTTCCACGCTTGATCGTAAATACGCAGCAGGACAAATTGTTCTAATCGAGTTAGCTCCCAACGAAGCATGACATGCCCTTGCTTTAGAAGCGCCTCTGACAGATCGGACGAATCAGCTTCGAATTGCGCTTGATTCCAAGCTACACCGAAGCGCTGCTTTGCCCATTCGATCACCGACGCTTCATCACCCTTAGCTATTTGTTGATCAATATGTTGGGCCAATCCTGTGTCACGATATGCTTTGGCTATTTCCAAAAGCTTATCATGTATGTCTTGCGGTTTGCAGTCCTGCACATCTTCGATTTGCCAATTCGCATCATACTTTGCATTAACCCAATCCACGATGAGCGCTGCGGCGATCATAGGGTCTTGGTTGGCATCGCCTAGTGCTCGATCCAAACACCATTCGATGGGATAGGAAAGCTGACGATGGTCGTAGGCCTGTTGAACACGGGACTCAACTAGCGTGCTGATTTCTTGAAGAGGTATATCGATTAATTCGTCTTCGTCGAGTTTGACATCAAACTTGCTGCGTGCCCACTCCGTCAGTGCGTGATAGGGATAGTGGGTATCTAAGAAGATAGCCATACCGCTCAGGTCGAGTTCTTCAAAATGTCGCTGGGCGGCTTCGCACAGCGCATCTTCAATATCGCGAGGCTCCATCTTACGCAGTTGATTTTGCGATAATGAAACTTTGTACGAACGCTGCGCCCAATGCAATAACCCACCGACATCCCAGTTGTTCGGTGGTTCATCCGGATCAACATATTCACCGAGGGATGTGCGTATTTCGTCCATCGCATCATCCAACGCCTTAGTACGAACACTTTTTTGAGCGGATTCAAGATCACCGTCATCGATGCGATCCTCCTCAATTACGATATTGAACTGTGATCGACACCACTCCGCTATGCACATGCGTACATACCCACCACCAAGGAATTGTTCAAGCGTGGCACTGATGGACTCTTGCGTGGTATTGAAAATCAATCCGGGAAGATCACGCATTTCGAGAATACGCTGTCGTGCGGAATAAAACTCCTTGCGTTGGAAATCCATCGGCTCATCCCATTCGAGCAGATGCTTTCGCATGGAAAAGTTGCGCTCTTCTACTTTACGTTGCGCACGTTCGATCCCTTTGGTAAGGCGTTTGTCCTCAAGGCTAGACCCATCGGTAAATCCCAGACGCTCCATCATCTTGAGCATCCAATCAGACATGAACAGCTTGAGTAACTCGTCGGCTAAAGAGAGAGAAAAGCGAGACGAGCCGGGATCACCTTGGCGCCCCGAACGACCTCGGAGCTGGTTGTCAATGCGACGCGATTCATGGCGCTCGGTGGCGATAATGTGCAGACCGCATGGCACATTGAGCGAACAAACCTTGCGACCTAACTCCGGAAAACGGGGATCAAGCTTGGGCTTGTAACAGTGGGCGCAGTTTGTCGCGGGATCGTACTCCTCACAGTTGATGCAACACTTAGTCGTAAGAGCAGGATATAAGGTACTCGCAGACACACCTTCGGGTAGATTCTCGGGAACCTTACACGTCTTGTAGACCACATCAGGACCAAGTTTGATATCCGTACCACGTCCAGCCATGTTGGTGGCAATTGTCACATTACCGAGTGGTGTGCGATCAGCACCTTTGTCGGGAACAGTTGAGAAACCGGCCTTGGCTACAATGTCCGCTTCACGGGAATGATTTTTCGCATTGAGCACTTCGTGGTCAATGCCGTAGCGTTGCGTCAACAAATTGGACAGTTTTTCCGAATTTTCAACGCTGGTCGTACCCACGAGCACGGGTCGGCCTCGGGCTAGATCGCCCATACAATCGTCATACGTCTGAACCATAAACTGAATTACTTTTCGATCGCCCAACTCAGCCGCATTAAACTGCCTCAAGGCTTCGTCGAGCTTACTGGTATCTTGATCCAACCGCTGCATGATCGGCTTTAACGCGGTCAGCACATCTGCGATGAGAAAAGGATCCGCCGGGCGACCACGTCGATGAATCTCACGAATTTCTTCGACAATCGCGTTATATTTTTCTTCGACGTCACGGTACATTTTGTCGTTATGGTCGACGCGATTGACCGGCCTATTGGTAGGAATTTCAATCACTTCAAGCTGGTAAATCTTGTCAAACTCTGAAGCCTCGGTCAACGCCGTTCCAGTCATACCGGCCTTGGTTTTGTATAGTTTGATAAAGTTTTGGATGGTGATCGTCGCGAGTGTTTGCGTTTCCTCTTTGACCTGAACATGTTCACGAGCCTCCACTGCCTGGTGCAATCCATCCGACCACTGACGACCGTGCATAAGCCTGCCGGTGAACTGATCGACGATGATGATTTCGCCCTCTTGCACGACGTAATCGGTATCTCGTTGATACACTTTGTGGGCACGCAAGGCATTTTCGATCAAATGCGGCCATTCCATGTTCGCACCGCTGTAGAGACTACCCATATCCAACAGTTCTTGTGCGATAGTCACACCTTCGTGCGTCAGGCCGACTTGCTTTCGCTCTTGCTGGGTAATGAAATAGCGTCGGTACTGCTCTGCTGGCGGGATTTTCAATATATCGTTTTCGTATATTTGAATAGCTTCGACTTGATCGTCCGTAAGAAAGTCCGGACCTAAAAGGAGCTTTACTTGGGCCGAGTCAGCGCTAGCCTGATTATCATCCCCCTCACCCTCTTCTTGACCGGATGGGGACTGGCGCTGTTTATAACCAAGAATGTTCATCGCATCGACTAATTTGGGGATACTACGCGCGTTGCCATCAAACTTATTGACTGTGGCACGTACTTTGCGATCCCACGTAGCCTGACGGCGGACAAGATCCTCAGCTACGCGATCCGCCCTGCCATAACGTGTGACATCATCATCGGCGGGGCCTGAAATAATGAGCGGTGTTCTTGCTTCGTCAATAAGAATAGAGTCAACTTCATCGACGATGACAAAGTCAAGCGTTCCCTGGACCTGGTCCTCATAGCGCGTTTTCATATTATCGCGTAAATAATCGAAACCAAACTCGCTATTGGTCCCATAGGTGAGATCGCAGCCATAGGCATGTTGACGCATTCCCTCACGCCCGGAGGGATCGAGTTGCGACTGAATATAACCCACGGTAATGCCTAAAAGTTCAAATATGGGCGCAGCGAACTTAGCATCTCGCTCTACGAGATAATCGTTAACCGTAACGACATGAACTTTGTGTCCACAAAGCACATGAACAAAAGCTGCAAGGTGGCAGACGATGGTCTTACCCTCGCCGGTTTTCATTTCGGCGATTTTTCCTTCAAATAGAACGCGACCACCGATGAGTTGACAATCAAAATGCCGATGCTGTTGCGCTCGTCGAGAAGCTTCACGCAGTACGGCAAAGGCTTCCCCAATTAGGTCATCACGATCCAATGATTCAAGAAAAGTAGCGAAGCGTTTACGATAATCTTCTTTGTAATATTTATCCTGATGTTTTTCTTCTGGTACCGAGTTCCACCAATCATCGAACGTGCGCAGGTGTGGTGCAATACGATCGCAAAGAATGTCACAACGCTGACGAAGGTCCGCGCTCGCCTCTACACGCAGGCGCTGCTGCAAGTCGATTATCTGTTCATCCGACAAATCGTCCGTCGGTTCATCAGCCAATAATGAAGCGAAACGATCCTCGTAATCTCCGGTTATTGGCTGTTCATAATCGTTGATCGATGGAATGCGTCGTTGATAAACTTTAAGAAGCCTATCGTTTCTCGTACCGAATAATTTTCTTGGAAGCGATTTCACCGATTTCACCATCGATGAAGTAAGTGCGCCAATTGACATACGACTACCCTATCTTGCTAAGTGCGACCTTAATCCCAAACCTACGTGAATGATATGGAAATAACAAAACGAACCTTACGACGGATGATCGTATTACGGACCGTAAAGCCCGCCGATATGCGAGAGGAAAATTCGGTGGGAGGCAGCCGCAACGATTGATCCCGGACTGCGATCACTTGGCCGGGGCAACACGTTGAGCACGATCATTAAATCTTCGACGCATTCGCAAGTCGCAGCGCAGGCCAGCATGGGAGATACTGCTGTCCAGGACATAGCCCGATGTTGCGCCCCGCTCGAAAATACATGACAGCATCGCTGAGGTTGATCATAGACAAAAAGTACGAATGACGCAGCCAAGGCCAGCATGGGCGCAAGCCACACTTTCAACCTGCGGCGGCAGGTACTGGGTAGCGATTGCGATGTCGGGTTCTTCGTATGCACGACGCGAATTATAGCCTGATTGGCGGAAAAGAAAACGCCCCGGCCTAATCAACAAAGATCAGACCAGGGCAAGGGGGTTTTATTTAACTATCGATGGCAGATTTACAGCCAAAATCTTCGGCGCGAGACTATCATACCCAGCAAACCGATGAGTGAGCCGAACATGCTGGTCACCATACCTAGACCACAAATGCCTGGTCTAGGGGTGCTAGTTGGTTCAGTCGTCGGCTGACCGGGGGTGGAACCGTCAGTACTAGGTGCACCGACTCTGGGGTCCACCTGAATAATCACCGCCGGGTCACTAATGCCCAGCCCACCACGTCCATCACTGACCAACAACGTCACAGTGTACGTACCTGCCAACTCAAAGGTTTCCGTCACGATAGGCCCGGTTAAGACATCTACCAGTGTATCACCAAACTCGAACTGCCAGGTAAACTCAAGCGGGTCACCATCAGGATCGAAAGAGTTCAACCCATTAAACTCTATGGTTAAAGGCACACTACCTGAACGTGGGCCTGTACCGATTCTAGCTACAGGATCGCGGTTGTCGGAATCTTCTTCATCACCGGCCGCCACGGAAACAATTTGCGTGCTACTGTTCACATTCCCATCAACATCCGTCACCGTGAGTGTAATGGGGAATCGACCGGGATTGCTATACGTATGTTTTGCGATTTCGCCGGCGCCACTGGTATTGTCACCCCAATTCCAAGAATAGCTTACTAAATCAATATCCGGGTCCGGGCTATCGAAAGACGCCGAAGCATCAGCCGTAAATTCTTCATCGAGGAGAGGTGGGTTGGGCGTAATCGTAAAGCGTGCCCGGGGTTGACCGGCCCCAAACGGCGCTTCATTGATGACGATAGAAAAGCTCTTTTTCACCGACGCCCCTTTAGAATCCGTAAGTACAGCCGTGGTTGTAAAGGTGGCAGACGATTGTCCTGAAGGTACGCGATAGGTGTGTTTAACTGAACCATCCGTACCGGCGGGTATGGCGGATAAATCCTGGGTGCAGTCATCCACACCATTGCAAGCCCCCGTGTTGTCGGCGGAAGGATTGTTTACGTCAAAAGTCCAGACAACCGTAAGATCATCACCATCAGCATCTGTTGAATTCGTTGCATCAAACGTAACCGTATGAGGGTCCGTACCTGAAAGTTGTGTCGTGGTGATGACAGCTACGGGTCTGGTATTGCCCACAAGGATATTTAGCGTGACGGTATCGCGTTTTCCGCCTGGATCGGTGACTGAAAGTGCCGCTGTAAAGTTCCCTTCGTCGAAATAAATATGATCGACAGAGGTGAACTCACCTGGAACTCCCGTCCCGGCCGTAGTGCCGTCACCAAAATCCCACTCAAACACGAGGTCGGAGGTATCAGACTCATTATCAGAGGTACCAACCGAACTGAAACTCACGGTCAGCGGCGTAGGACCATCCAACGGAGATGCCGACATCTCCGCATTCGGTGAGTTGTTGGCCAATATAATATCAACACTAGCTTCGCCTGTACGAGCGTTTTGCTTATTGGTAACCGTTAGTGTTGCAGTAAAAGTTTGTGCCCCCGAGTAAGTGTGGGTCACAACAGACGATCCATCTACCAATGGGCTCCCATCACCGAAATCCCATTGAAACTCCAATCCCTGATTAGCACTAGGATCATTCGATCGACGACCATCAAACGAAACGGTCAACGGTGATGGGCCAGTTAGCGGGGTAGCATCGATGATCGCGATGGGATCATCTGAGATTATTCCGCTGATAATCGTCACGGGTGCACTGGTTGCTGTGATACCTGTCGTACTAAAGGTGATTGTATCGCCAATCGTGAAAGGTATGGAACCTGCGTTGATAGTAAACGTGACTTCACTATTATCTGATGTATAGGGTGTACCGGTAGTCGCATGTGAAAAACGATCGGTATTACATACACCACTATCACAGTCTGTATTCAAATCACACACCCTGCCATCATCGTTACCGCCGGCACATAGACCCACATCAGGCTGTGACAACGAGCTATTGACAACCCAATCAGTTCCGGCGGCATCCGTTGCCCGTACGACCCAAGTTTCAAATCGTGCCGTACCACTAACGCTTATATTACTATCAAGAATCGATCCGCTGCCCTTGTTGTTACGACCGTTGCGGGGGTTGGTATGCGCTCTCTCTTTACGACTGTCAGCACCAGTACCTGGAATCAACTTCGCAAACAGGAAATACTGACCATCTGACAGTCCGGAAACATTCCAATCGACATCAAAATCATTGGCACCGGGCGTAATCGTCGTAAATTGTCCTATGAAATTACTCCCGATGGTTACATCTACTTTATCGTTCGTATAGTACAACTGAACTGTAGTACCACCAAAAGAATCCGCAACCCTAACTTTAATTGTGTAAACGGATGCACTATCCGTATCGCCGCCGGGTGGTTGGATAAATCGTAAGCTAGGTATGCTTGTAGGTACCAAGTTAAAGATAGCCGACACGGAACCGTTCCCATCTTCTTTGATATCCGTTACCGACAATCCAATACAGGTGTTGAAAGTGTACCACTTACTGCCCGGATTCGTTTCACAAGTAAATGTTGTATTGTTGGTAGACCCGGGGAATGGATCACCAGCGTCACCAAACGGCACTATGCCATCTTCTAACTGTCGTAATCCGTCGGCTTGGACATTCAGATATTGGAACCGTGTTGCATTCTGTTGACCTGAAGGTAGCGCCTCCGGGTTTCCGCCTACATCCGTGTGTTGGATGAGCATGCCCGTACCTGGCATGTTCATATTAATACCGTTGCCTGCTGACCAGAAATAATATCGCTCACCAAGAACATCTTCATTCTCCAGGAAAAAGTGACTTTCATCACGAACAAATTCAGAAGGTGGAAGAGTTAATCGCGTATCCACGCCGGGCGTCAGAACCGTGGTTAAATCTATAGGTTCAATCCATTGACTACAACGACTCGCTTTAAGTATGGGTGATGGATGAACCAAACCACCACCAACGTTGACGGCACCAGAACCCGCCATGATATCCCATGCACCAACTGGCGTATTGATCTTAGCGCCAAATGCAGATGGTAGGAACACTTCATAGTCATACAGGTCTGGGTATCTCTCCCAGGAATGCAGATATTCATGAGCTGTAAAAGTAACGTTCAAATCATTTGCTGCGCCACCAGGGGGTAGTTGTTGTACGAGATCGTGAAAAACCAAATTCCAATTCAATTTATTAGAGAGTTTGGTACCAGGATTACTCGCATCATCATCATGTATGGGATAGAACCATGGGGCAAGCAAAAAATCAGGAGATGGTCCATGTGAGCCGTTTGGCAATAAGACAATGCCGGAAACCGCCCCATCGGGCGACAGCGAAGAGACACTGAACTGTGCAGGTGGGATCACCGGGGGTACTGTACCCGCACATCTAGCCGCACCTAACGCATTACTATCACGGTATTCATCAAAGTCGATGATGCTATCAAGCGCCTCTACGCAATCCTCAATCAGTCGTTGACGATTCCACGGATACGCTGTTTGGGTACCGGGAATTCGGGGCAATTGAGGATCAGCATCGTTTAGATAGTTCTCGGAGCCAACAGGTCGCACCTCTCCCTGGTCGATGAGTCCATCCAGGTTGTAATCGCGGAAACCCAAAGCTTCGCCATTGAGGCCGGCATAAGGATGCGTTGTACCTGGTCTGAGATAGAGCTTCTGAGCTTGGCTATCCCAGGCTTCCCCATCGTTAAAGGGCGGTTCCCATCGCCATGTTAAAATTTCCATAGAAAGAACATTGCCCGCATCAGTATTCAAATTGCCATGAACCTTGACAGCATAAGGCCCTGATGCACCTATTGCCCCATCTCCACCGTCTAGCACAGGCGCAATATCCTGCCCCCAAATCTCAGTACCGATTGGAGAGGTCACCTCACCCAAGCGTTGATCGCCACCCTGGTGATATTTGGAGGATGGAAGATCATCGTGCTCCACATAACCGTCGAAAAGTACTAGTGGAGCATTCGGCACAGCAACAGTAATATTTAATTCCTCTGGGAGAACCCTGGAAAGAACAGTTTCCCCACCGACAGTCCCCCTGCCATTACCGAATAACCCACCTCGGTTGGGCGTGAATCCGCGTCGTCTAGTATCATCAATTGGCACCATGCCGGGAATACCATCACTCGTCCCCGGTGTACCACTATCCGAGGGAAAAACAGTATGTGACGGGTTCCACACCGGCACGCATTCATCAGGTGTGCAATTCGGTGTACATCCAGGTAAACAATCACCACGAATGGAACTGGGATAACGATCTTTCCAGGCTTGTTTGTACCAGCTCGGTCTCGG
The DNA here is from genome assembly GCA_024276605.1 of Planctomycetota bacterium. GTDB lineage: Bacteria > Planctomycetota > Phycisphaerae > UBA1845 > UBA1845 > JAJRPG01. The sequence goes on from JAJRWX010000009.1 coordinate 64,195, forward strand.
AGTTTTTTCGATAACAGGTATAGGTCCAACTCCCATCTTGGTTGTCGTACCTGAATCCGTCCAGCTGTCCGGAGAGGTATACGAAAGATGCTCACCCGCTGCACACATGCCTGTTTCTTGAATACTCATGTTACAACTTTGTCCACTGGGACAATCAGCAGATGTTTCACACAAGAAACTGCTGGCACTGCATGTCCCAAGCGAGAGACAAGGCATTCCATTGTTACACACGCAACTGCTTGCATTGCCTGACGGGTCGTGTTTACCCCAAATTGTTCGGCTGATCGATTGATTGATCACCTTAGCAGCATCGCCAGGGTAATTGTTCGTAATATATTCGCGACCGAATGTCGTATCGATATCCAGCTTCACGCCTGTGCCAAGACTAATAAAAGATTCAAACGGCTCGACAACATCCGGCGCACTATCGCCGTTACTATCATCAAATTCACATCGAGTCGCTGAAGTTAGCGTACGCCCTGCGCACTGAGATCGAGAGCTACAAGCTGTTATGGACCCATCCGTAGGAGGAGTCTCGTCCGTACACTCATTCCCGGAAGTTAGTGCAGTAATCCAACTATCTGTCACAAACTCACATTCATCGGGCACACCATTGGGATTTGGTGCACATGGGGTACCATTAAATGGCAGCACATCAGGGCTAAGCAGGCTTCTAGTGCCCAAGATTGGGTCAACAACACTACCACAGGGATTACTAGGGTCATCCAACCATCCCGTAGCCACACACTCCGGTGATTCGATACAAACCCCCCCTGGATTCTCAATACTCGGCACATCGCAAGGGTCAGGGATTCCGTTACCGTTACAGTCATTTACCGTCACTTGCTGATTGCCTATTGTTACCGATTGCGTCGTCGGTGGGCATGCAACAATTGTTGTATTACCACTAGGATTATCCCGCTCTATGATGCCGCCACAACTCAATAATCCTGGCCCATCGGGACAGCAATCGAGATTTCCGTCGTTATCCGAATCTGGGAGGAAAACGCAACCAACTTCATTATTGGGTTGACCGTTGTCGTCTAAATCAACCCAAGGACCAAGATTGTCTGGAATACTATCATCGTCGTGATCCATCACATTGTTGATTTCGTCCAACCCATCCCAACGACTGTCGTCGTCAATGTCGAGAAAACGCTGACCGGGCATCCACACGGGGCTACCTGCGTTTCGCCCTTTGTCGCGTCCACCAGGACCGGGAATAAAAGGACCGTTATCACCTCCACGTGGATCGCCATCTGTATCAATGATAATCATGGCTGTACTACTATTGAACCGTTCCGATTTACCATAAGTGAACAGAGTTGAACCAAACGAAACAAAATCGGCGGGTAAACTCGCCTGCGGTTGAATGGCCCAGGGAAGACTGATCCAGTCGGTCGTAAGACCCGCAATCGTAACATCACCATAGCTAATCTCTTCCCAATATTCAGCGAAGGAATCGAGCGAGTCGCCAGCTACTTTTTCAAAATATGCATTGTCGATAGTTGCGCGATCAACAAGACCACCTGGCGGTAGACCACCAGTGGCAGAGAACTGCTTGGGCGAATTGGCGAGCATGACGATGAACTTGCGTTCACCGGCTTGGGCGTCACGTACACACGCTGACCAAACGATCACTGTCGCGATCATCGCGGTTAATATCCGCCTCCACGATTGCCTTGACTTTGAATCGGTAAACATAATTACTGCCACTCCCTTTTCGCCCAAGTGCCACATATAGCACCTTGAAACCAACGACCGGCATATGGCCTAATCGCTAAACCACTCTGCTGTCGCGGCTGAAAACATATCCCCCTTCTCACCCGCGATGAAAACCAAACATTCCTTTGGCGATGCCCTCACCTATCACGACATGCCGATTGTCCCATATTGGGCCAAATATCCATACCGCAATAGACGAGTGTTTGTGCGCATGACCATCGGGGCTTGCCCCTAGATCGACACCCCGCGCATCACTCCTGCAAAGCACCGCATGCAATCGTATCGCTGGCATTAAGTGTCTGTCAACTAAAACCAGGGATACAGCGGCGCCAGCGGTTATGAGTCGCTAGATTATCGGGGTAGATGTCAATTTTCCAGGAAAAATCTTCACCCCGTTCGCACTCCGGTAGCCAATCGCACCGACTTGTAAACCACGCCCCCTACTACACGGGATAAGATGCTGATATTTGCTGATGTAGTTGCAGTGCCATTTCCTTGACCCGATCACGCTGACGGAATGATCTAAGGTGAACATGTTTTAGCAATGGTCACGGCACCAACGGCGTAATCGTATTGTATGGGATTCACGCCATCATCGATCGCCGCCCCAATATTGGTGATGCCCTCAGGCAAATTCGTGGGTAGCGCAACGCCGGCGGTAGGTATATTCGTATGACTGATCTGGTCCAAAATCGTCGTAAAGCCATTGGAACCTACCCGATCGTCATCGTGAAATATCGTAATGAGCGCAGTCACACCGGGTTGCGGAACGGTAGCATCAAATCTAATCGTAAAGGGAGTGACCACTCCGTTGACTACCTCAAGGCAGACCGCCGATGCCCCCGGCGCAGTGAATGAAACACTCGGTGGTGCGGCACTACCCGCATCGATAACAAGAACGATGGGCCCGGCTATGTTCGTTACAATAAGATCAGCGTTTCCACGATCTACCGTTGTGGCAATAGAACTTCCACTGTCCGTAGCTGAGATGCCGAGTTGATAACAACCGGCATTTAGATCAGCCGTTGCGAGTGTAACCGAACCGACATTTCCCGAACCGGGTGAGCCAACCTGTGTACCCAACTCATCCACAGCAACACTGGGAAGGTCTACGATACGCTCGCAATCCGTCAGATTGTCAAGATAGAACACACGCCATTGAACATCGTTTTCCGGATCACCGGCATCGAACGTAACAAGAACATCATCCCCGCGGTTGACGGTGGCAAAATCTTGATCTACATCTGCTATCGGCAGAACAAACTTCGGTTCAGGCAACCCCTCCACCAAAATACGTCCCTCGCTGAGTGCATCCAAACTCGTGCTACCATCGGCAGTGACAATGGTAATCCCAACCTGGTATTTACCTGAGCCGGCCTCTGTCGGTTTGAACTGAAACGCACCTTGACCTGAAACAAGCGTCGCTGCCTCATCTATCGCAACACGATCGCCATCTTCGGATAGATTTGGTGGAACGCCAATAACCGGCACATAAAATGTCGCTAACGTCGCATCTGCCGGCATATTCTCAACTTCATAGAGAACTGAGACGAAAGGATCCGTTAAACTGACTTGTGAATCAGCCGTAAAGTTGATTATTTTGGCGCTAAGCGGACCATCGGTGCCCATGCCGACCCCGTCGCCGGTGCCATCCCCATCGCCGTCACCACTGGTCAAATTGCCGTCCATCCCAGGACAACCGGCTATGACTATGGCAAAAACAACCAGAACAAACGGTCGCCATATCGACATTGTACGAAGCCAAGCTTGTCGTATCCCAGCCATTCGAACTCCTCACTAGCTCGTCACTCTCCCGTCGCCACCCCAGCGACCTCAAGTACAGGTGAGTTATACGGGTACGCCAAGAGGCCTGTCAACAAAACACCCCCCATAAGAGCATGCTTATGCCTATAGTCACATCACAATGGGCTTTAGTTGTAGCCTGAATCCTCGGCCCTAGAATGTGGTCACACAAAAACTGGATTCCACGATGCCGCAAGACACCAACTCGATGAAGGGACAGACTGACCATATGCGGACTACGGCTTCCTTTGTGGGTTGTGAGGTGTTGGTGGTGGGGCTGGGCCGATTTCAAGGAGGTGTATCGGTATCACGATGGCTGGCTGACCAGGGTGCGCGAGTCACTGTCACAGATCAAGCCGGTGCCGACACCCTGCAAGCATCTCTAGCCAGCCTTGCTGACCTGGACATCAAAATGCAATTGGGCGGACACGACACCAACCTTCTGGCGAATACAGACTTAGCTATCATTAACCCGGCGGTGAATAAACGCCAATCGCCATTTTTTCAGGAAATCGTCCGTCGGGGCATTCCATGGACCACGGAAATTAATCTCTTTTGTGAGCGATGCCCGGCCACGGTTATCGGCGTTACCGGGACATTCGGCAAAAGTACAACTTGCGCGATGCTAGCTCACGTGCTTAGCCATGCTCATGCAGCTACTCAGACTCCGTTTACGAACGTACATCTCGGCGGCAATATTGGGCGGTCGCTCCTCCCCCAACTTGATAAGATGCAGCCTAGCGATGTGGTGGTGCTTGAGTTATCCAGTGCCCAGCTTGAAGATATTCCGGCTATCGATTGGAAGCCGGGGTTGGTTATAGTAACCAATATATCTGCGCAGCATATCGATCAACATGGCACGTTCGAGCAATACATCCTGGCTAAACGCCATATATTGGGTAGTGGGAATATAGCAAAAGGCGTTGTATTAGGGGCGATGCAAGGTGAAGCTGAAAAACTCTTTATGCAACGGCTTTGTACACCTTATGACCGCGTGATGCACATAACCAATACGGGTGACGCCATCGAGCTGCGTATTCCTGGCGCCCATAATCAGGCCAATGCCAGGCAGGTGTTAGCCGCTTGTCATCTACTTGGTATAGGAGAATCACCTGTTCGTGGCGGTCTAGCCACGTTTGGGGGACTTCCCCATCGACTTGAATACGTAGGCACCCTCGACGGCGTTGACTACTATAATGACTCCAAGTCAACAGCACCGGTTGCAACGATTAGTGCCATCAAATCGTTAAGTCGCCCAATCGTAGCCATTGTCGGTGGCAAGCGAAATACCCAGCCGTCGGGTGAGTGGGCTGCTGAAATAGCGAACCGGTGTCGCGTCGTGATTTGTATGGGAGAATCCGGTGGTGATTTTGCACAAGCCATCAAGCAGCCGTCGACGTCGTGTACTGTACATATATGCGACACCATAGCCTCAGCTTTATCGTATGCACGTAAGGTAACCAGGGCTGGCGATGTGGTTCTTTTTTCTCCTGGCGCAGCTAGCTTCGATCAGTTCAACAATTACGAACATCGAGGCGAGGTTTTCGTGGAAAGCTATCGAGCCATACGATGATTGTTGAAGGGATGATGATCACGCTCAGATAGTTTTACTCAATGTCCCCAATCCGAGCGGCGAGCGCCGGCGACCCGTATCTTCAACACGCTATACACCCCACAATCTCATAAAACATGCACAACGGGTATACCCAACCGGACAGACATGACGCTCTGACGGCGTGTAATACACTCTACCGGAAATTTTTTCCGTGCAACCATGCGGTTTGTGCGATACAATCCCAAACAAAGGTGTTTATTCGCATTACAACGAATACCCAAAGCCTGGAGTAGAGTCATTGGGAAGCGGAGGAAAACGACATCGCAAGCGACGACCGCAAGAAAAACGTGGTCACGAGCAAACAAGTGATTCCACAAACGAGGGCTGGAAAGGTGCAACCAGCCAACGTGTTGATCGACACCAGTTGAGTCGCTGGCAGCGCTGGCGCAGGCGCCGGCACCCGGTGTTTCGTTTTGTGGTAGGGCTTGTCATTTTGCTGGGACTATTTCAAGCACTGATCCAGTGGTCACCGGTCAAGGATAAGGCTATCCCCACTTATTTGAGATTTTGCGCACGCACGTCCGGCGCGGTGATGAATCTATTCGGCGAACAAGCCGCGATCCATGACTCGACTATTTCATCTCGCAGGTTCAGTATCAATATCAAACGCGGGTGTGATGCGATGCAACCGACGACGTTGTTTATTTCCGGGGTATTGGCTTCGCCCGTGCTATTTTGGTCTAAAATTCCTGGCATTATCATCGGCATCCTGTTTCTAGGTATTATGAACCTAGTTCGGGTGATCAGTCTCTTTTACATCGGAGTCTTCTGTTCACCTGAGATGTTCGAGTTCATGCATCACGATGTCTGGCAAGCGGCTTTTATTTTCCTGGCGATTATCTCTTGGGGTTTGTGGGCGGTCTGGGCAGCCCGGCGGACGAGGAACCCATGAGCCGATCAGCTATCGTGGTTGTCGCACGTTTTTGCCTGATCTCCCTGCTTATCTACATCGTGTTATCATTACCTTGGCTCGGTGTTCGCTCGGCTTATCGGAGCATGTTCGTAAGCGGTACAACGGCACTTTTTCACAAGTTCGGCTCGAACGGTTATGTGGTGTTCAAGGCCGTTGAAGATACTGCGGAAGATGTTGAAGTCACTATGCGAAAAGTGCCAGGAACTGAAGGTGGGATAGCCACAATACACTCCGGGCGAGTTGGCTTCACCACGACCGCCCTGGCGCTTTCATTGATCGGTGCCACGCCTATCGGGTGGCGTCGTCGGGTCTGGTACCTGCTGGTTGGAATCGTTGCGACACAATTGTTCGTCGTGGGACGTGTGGGACTTTACCTTGGATATGTATATAGTCAGGATGTGCCGTTTCGCCTGTTTACACCCGGTCCAACCACGGGAAGCATTCTCAAGACGGCCTATGAGTTCCTTTTCAACGCGCCTGGTGGCACGGTCATCGCAGCGGTGATCATTTGGGTGACGGTAGCTGTCAGAACACCCGACGTAAAGGATATTCTCGGACTATCAAATAAGGGCCATCATTCAGCGACACAGACCCAGTAGACTAATGCGACATTTTTTCGAACTGAAAATGCCGATTCCTGATTACTCATCGCTAGAGGATAGGCGATTTGAAGTTCAAATGTAACAGCCTAAGTCTGGTAACTGCGCAAAAACAGCCGACAATCCTAGACAACCGATACAATTTGCCCTACAATGGGCAGTCACGTGTGCTTGTAATAAGTGGGGTGTTTTTGCGGACGCGTGGTGTTTTGACGCAGCTCGGCGTGTAGAGCTGCGACTGATTGTTGGGGTAGTTTGACCATATGGGGGGAGTAACGCCCGTACTGTGAGTATGACTATACCCTTGATAAGGGATGGGTTGATTGTCGTACTTGGGTGAGGTTCCCATCTGGGTCGTTGCATAACCGTTTATTGAAGGTCATTGAGGAGCCTTTTCGTATGAGAGGTTCTAAAGCAGTGATGTTTATCAATTTGAGTCATTACGATGAAGGGGCACGCATAATGGAGTGCCGAACAGAAGGGGAACAGACCATGAAAATGTGGCTACGTTGTGGGTTGCTGGCGTTGTGTACTGCCGCTTTAATGGCGACAACTACGTTGGCTGATGGGATTTATTCCCTGAAGGTAAGCGAAATAAATGGCGTACCCATATCGCTGGGTAAAGCGTGCTGCGAACCTGGTACGGTTTGCACACCGGATGTGGTTGGTGCTCCGTGTGTGAACAATTCTGAGTGCACAGTGGGGCGGCAAATAGAATGCGCGGACGTGGTGTGTGCTTTTGGGAATCCTGCTCACTGTCCGGTCGGCAATAGCACATGCCAGATTTTTGCCGGCGGAAATTTTTGTACATTACCAACAGTACTTAATGCCGGCGAGGTGGCCCCCGGTGACATCCTTCGTGTTGAAGCTTACTTCAAGGGGTGGGATGCACTACCCAATACAGGCCTGTGTCCTGCAGCAGACGCGGTAGGGACTTGCACGATCGTACCAGACACTTGCGACTTTAAGACGATCTGTGATGAGAACAGTGGCGTTAGCAGCGGCTCCGATTGCAATGCTACGCGAATTTGTACCACTGGTGGCTTTTGTCAAGGGTTGCCCGACATTCTCTGCACGGATGATACTGTTTGTGCAAATATCAGTTGTAGAGGCGGGTTGTGTATTCTGAACGAATGCCAAGTAACTCCGCTGGCAACGACGTTCCAGTGGAGTTTCGACGTACCCAGCTTTAGCAGTGGTAGTAACGGGTCGTTTGCGATCGATTCAGCACCGAATTCCGTATTCATTGATAAGAATCGACCGGATTACATCTTCTTTGGACAAGAAAGTTGGAACTTTACCAGCATATTAAATACCGTTGGATTTCTGGAATTTGCGTCAGTGTTAGATACGGGCAACCCCAACGCAACGCCGGTATTAGACGTCGGCGAAGAAAAGTATATTGGCACCATGATGCTGACTCCGTCGGCGAACGCCGCAGGTATATTTACGCTAGATTTTTCTCCCTCGGCGAGCGTGAATACCTTCAACAACGAAATCGGCAACACTATAGTGGTAACAGACCTGCGACCGCTTGTGATCACTATGGGGGGGTGTACCCCCACACCAACGCCGCAGTCTTGGACGTCGATTGGTCAGCATGGATCAGGATGTACATTCAATCCCGGATGCGGTGGGAACGAGTATGGCCAGAATATGCCTGCCAATAATGATTATTCAGAACCACGTTCAACCGGTATCAACAAAATTGTTGTAACCTACGATATTGACGTGGATGTGAGCAATGCGGTCGTTACGGTCGATGGATGTGATGCCGATGGTTTTACGCAAGATACAAGTTCTATCTCCATGACAGTCGTCCCGGGTGCCAATCCCAATGAGGCAGTCATGATGTTTAGTCCATCACTGCCTGGTAATAACCCACAAATAGGTGAGATTCCGGTCAAGTATGACATCACCATATCCGGCGTTGATTGCGTCGGTGGTGGGTCTCCTATCACGGATGAAACCCGTACGGCGTGGGCCATCTTCGGTGATGCAAACCCGACGCCCATTACGGTCAACAACGGCGACTTGGGCTTTGTGCGTAGTGCGCGAGATATAATTCTGGCTCGACCAGCGGGTCAGCAGGTGGTGGATCCAAACAGCCCTACGGGCATGTTTGAGATTCGGGCTGACATTAACAATGACAACACGGTCAGTAACGGTGACCTTGGTTTGGTCCGCGTAGCCCGTGATTCGATTACTCAGCCAACTGGTCTGTGCCCGTAAACCTACCGTAAGGCATAAGGAATTTATTCCATTGAAGCGACCGATTCATCGGTCGCTTTTTTTTGCGCGGTGGACGAAACGTGTCCGGTCGATGTCGTGTGAATGAAATTAAAGCAAGCTCTGTAATTGACTGTTACGTATTTTGGCTCTGAAGTAAGGTAGGTAACTGCTGGACAAAGGCTGATCGGGCAAGCACGAAGTCGGCGCCGGCCTCTTTTGCGGCGGATAACAAATCCGTTTGAACGTGCGAGCCAAAAGCGATGATGCGGACTTGGGGCAGGGTTTGCCTGACGGTCTTGATGCTCGAGTCGGACTGCTCTCCCAAAGCCTCTAGATCAACAAAGACTAAGGTAGGGTTACGAACCAGCCCCGCATGCATGGAAGTTTCGTCTTTGGCGATAATACAATCCACATGCGCGTGATTGGCTGCCTGCTGAATGCGAGAAGAAAAAATGAGATCGCTGGTTAGCAATAAACATGTTGTCATGATTTTTGTATCCGTGTCATGGAGATAACCACATCATTATTCAGCGAAGTTAAACATTTTGTATAGCACTTGTATTCATCCAAAGCCGCGCAAGCTATAACATGCGGCTCACTACGCTTAACGGTACTTTGTTCTATGGCTCTGTCACAAGTAGTTCAGTGAGTGGCCTAGGGAAACCTGTTTACCTGTGCGCCTGGCGTTTCGAAAGACACGGGTAAGCTTTCGCTTACCCCTGCCACCCAACAAATGATCAACCACTATGCACTTAGATATTACCCCTGTTTCTTTTGTTTCTTTGCCCAAGGGTCTTTCAACGTGAGCGTACGGTTAAAGACCAGTTGCGCCTCGGTAGAATCCGGATCAACACAGAAATATCCCATCCGTTCGAACTGTAGACGATCGCCGGGTTTGGCATTCTTCACTGACGGTTCTAACTTGCAACCCGAAAGCACTTGAAGTGAATCGGGATTAAGATTGTCCTTGAAGTCCCCTCCTTCGGGAACATCCAAGGGACTGACCACGTTAAATAAATGATCGTAGAGACGGACCTGGGCATCGATCGCAGAGGTATGGCTAACCCAATGTAGCGTACCCTTGACTTTGCGACCGTCAGGCGAGTCACCGCCCCGTGTCGCTGGATCGTACGTGCATCGAAGTTCGAGCACATCGCCAGCGTCATTTTTGATGACTTCGGTGCATGTGATGAAATAGCCATATCTGAGTCGTACTTCTCTACCCGGCGCAAGGCGAAAGAATTTGCGCGGTGGGTCTTCCATAAAATCGCCACGTTCGATGTACAATACGCGCGAAAACGGCACTTTACGCGTCCCGGCTGAGGGGTCTTCGGGGTTGTTGACGGCATCCATTTCCTCGACAACATCCTGCGGAAAATTTTCGATCACTACCTTGAGAGGATCGATCACCCCCATAACCCGTAACGAACTTTTGTTCAAATCGTCCCGCACGCAGTGTTGTAGTAGAGCAATATCTACGACACCTTTGACCTTGGCTACACCGATACGGGCGCAGAATTCGCGTATGGCTGAGGCGGGATAACCCCGGCGTCTCATGGCGGAAATGGTAGGCATACGCGGATCATCCCATCCACTGACATAGCCCCCTTCGACGAGTTCCAGCAGTTTGCGTTTACTCATCACCGTATAGTTTAGTTCAAGCCTTGCAAATTCAATTTGCTTAGGATGATGTACACCGAGTTGGTCAAGAAACCAATCGTATAACGGTCGATGGTCTTCGAATTCCAACGTGCAAATGGAATGCGTGATACCTTCGATCGAGTCTTCCAGGCCGTGCGCCCAATCATACATGGGATAGATGCACCAGTCGTCGCCCGTGCGGTGATGGGCGGCGTGCAACACGCGATACATGACCGGATCGCGCATGTTCATATTGGCGGCAGCCATATCAATTTTAGCACGCAGCGTACGTGAACCATCCGGGAATTCCCCTTTGCGCATGCGATCGAACAAATCCAGATTTTCGGCTACGTCGCGGTTACGGTATGGACTTTCCAGCCCGGGTGAAGTTAACGTACCACGATTGTGACGCATGTCTTCGAGATTCAGATCGCATACGAACGCCTTGCCATTTTTTATAAGCGTGAGGGCATGGTCATATAAGCATTGAAAATAGTCGGAGGCAAAATAGAGGCGATCCTCCCAGTCGAAACCCAGCCACGTCACGTCTTCTTTGATGGATTCGACGTATTCGCTTTCTTCTTTGGTGGGATTCGTATCGTCGAAACGCAGGTTGCATTTGCCGTTGTAATGGGTTGCTAGTCCAAAGTTAAGGCAGATGGACTTGGCATGGCCTATGTGCAGATAGCCATTGGGTTCGGGTGGAAAGCGCGTGTGTACCCGGCCATCGTTCAGGCAATTAGCTAGATCATCCTCGATGATTTGTTGGATAAAATTCAACTTCGTTTTCGTTTGTTCATCAGCCATAAGTTACGTAGTCCAAAAAACGTCTGGTTATCAATCCTGTCGCAAAGAAGAACATGATAAGCGATGGTGGCGCAACTTGAAACGGGCTGGGGAGTGGCATGACAAAATGTGTGCATGACAACATTTGCGATTGGGTGGCCAACGTCGCGGAATCAAGCACTCGAATGTCCAATGGATGTTGCTCGCGGCGTTTGTCCATGCCACCCATCACCCATCGGTTCATAAGCTTTCGAGTGCTAATGCTCTGATGGTTTTGCGGTCTCGGATGTATAGCTTTCGACCAACGAGCGTGGGAACCGTCCAGGCGATGCGTTGCAGGACGCCGGCTTTGGCGTGGATGATCACTTCATCGGGTGTGGCCGAAACCAAGACGAGCTGTCCATCCTCGTCAAGGATTAGAAATTTGTCACCGACTTGCAGTAATTGGGCCTTACCAAATAGGCCTCGCTTGCGAAAAGCCATCTTGCCGGTTTTGGCATTGACGCAGGCGAAAAATGTGGGGCCATTGCCGCCGGTAGATGCGTAGATGTAATCTTTGACACGAATGGCGCTGCCGAAGTGAATCTGCATCTTGCTGTGATGCCAGAGTTCGTTGACGGTCGTTTTCCCCCCGGTTTGAGACAGTTTGAGTGCTCGACTTCCCGTGTTGTACGCGGAGGAGACAAAGAGAATGTTATCCTTACCCCATAAAGGCATCGACGCATTGACGTTGTAGGAGGTTTTATGTGGGTGGCGCCAGAGGAGTTTTCCGTTTGTGGGGTCTACGGCGACAATTTCATCCGTCATGGGAATGACAACTTGTTGTTGGCCATCGACATCGATGAGTAGCGGTGAAGCGTATGAACTTTTTATATCCAGATTTGACCAAACCACTTCGCCGGTTTTTTGACGGAAGGCCATCACGCCGTACCCCTTACCGCCGACGGGGAGAATGATGGTATCCTTGAAGGCGATCGGACTGGCGGCATAACCCCACATTAATTTGTTCGCGTTAAATTCTTTCATCATATCGTGCGACCAGACGACCTTTCCGGTGCGCAGGTTCAGGGCATGTAACTTGGCGGTGATACCGACGGTGAAGACAAGGTCGCCGATGATGAGTGGTGATGATCGCGGACCTACACCGAATCCTCGATCGAGTTTCTTAAAGAGTGGTGCCGCATAGGTATACTGCCATTTGGTATCGCCTGTATCAGGGTCCAGCGCGAGTACGATTTCATGCTCGTCTTGGCGATGCATCGTAAATAGCATGTTTTGTGCAACGGAAATGGTGGCGTACCCATCACCGATGGGCTTGGACCAAAGTTCTTTGGGACCATCCGCAGGCCAGGTGGTATTGAGCGATGTATCAGGAACGATGAAATTACGGTTAGGGCCTCCCCATTGGGGCCATTGGGCGTTAGCAAAAGGCGAGATGATTAACACACAGATCATCGCCGATGGTAGTAAGCACACATATCGAGACGGTTGGTTCAATGGCTGTGTTGTCATACGATCATCTCCTAATTACTTTTTTCGCCGAAACAATATAGCACACCATCCTGCGTGCCAATGATAAGATAGCCTGCGGCTACGGCAGGGGAAGCAGAGATGGGTGCACCAGCTTCAAAACGCCAGGTTTCTTTTCCACTCTCTATATCAATCGCGTAGAGGTTACCGTCGTTAGAGCCGACGAAGGCGCGTGACCCGACGATTACCACGGAGGAATCGATACGACCTCTGGTGGAAAAGGTCCATTTTACTTTTCCGGTTTTCATATCCATCGCGCGGAGTTGTTTGTCACGGCCTCCCACGATGGCGAGTTTATCCGTCACGGCAGCGGAGGACATAAATGGGAACTGTTTGTCAGGGTCTTCAAAAGTCCAGAGTCTTTTGCCGGTTTTCCAGTTTATACCGATGATTTGATTACCATAGTTACCCAGATAAACCCGTGATCCTACAATGGCCCCGGATGCCCCGGCTGGTGATCCGATCGACACTTCCCGTATCAGTTTTCCGCTCGCGGCATCAAGAATGTGCAAGTTTTCATCACAGGCGACGGACAACACTTTGTTATCCACAATGCCGGGTGTAGCATGCACTTTACTTTCGGTTTCGGTTTTCCAGACTAATGAACCGTCTATGATGTTTATGTTATAGATGTAACCATCATAGGAGCCAATCACAACTGAACCACCCATTGGATTGGCTGATGAAATCACTTGGCCATTAGTAGCGAAGGTCCACAACCCTCGACCGGTCTTGGTGTCCACACCGTGTACGATACCACCGTCGTCTCCGAAGATGACCTTGCCATCCACAACAGTTGGCGAGGATTGAATGAAGTCCGTGGCGTGGTATTTCCATTTCATTTTACCGGTGTGTAGGTCTAGCGCGTAGAGATATTCATCATCGCAACCGACATAGACAGTATCGTCCACAATGGCGGCCGAGGATGTGATGGCTTCTTCGCGCTCGAACCGCCATCGCAACGATAACTTCTGTGGCAGCGGGCTTACTGCGATACCGGTCAGTAAAGAGTTTCCTCGAAACATGGGCCAGGATTTAGCGGTGGCATGTGTCGAGACGATTGACGTTTCATGTACCTGGGCAAAAACCCCCGACGACATCGCAGTCATGGAAATGCCAAGACCTATCATACAGCCCATCAGTCTGCGCATATCCTTGCCGAGGAGACCGTTAATTGTGCTGTTCGTATATGTCATATCGTACATGATCACGACTGCGTTTTTTTGGTACTAAGATGGTTTGAATCTAAGTACCAAGGCCGCCCCCAAGCCCGCCAGTGCTATGCCCGCGTAAAACATCAAATGAGGAGGTTTGGCCGGCTTGTTCCAGATCATGGAAACAATGGTGTTTACAATCGGTGCGCCGGCGAAAACAAGGGGGGCCACATAGATCGGTTTACCCCCCTGCTTGAAGGCGAATACTATACCCAATGCCCCAATCGCGCCAAGCATACCTGCTAGTGTCGAAAGAGTGACACCCCTGGATGTAAACACCCACTGCTCTGATTTGGTGAACCAGATATAACCGATGCAGGCTATGGACACGATAAAGTAAGCTACGCCTACGAACAGAAATGCACGCAGCGCGCTGTTTTTACCCAGTGCGTTTTGACCGTGATGCAACGTCGGCACGTACGCACCCCAGCAGAGGATGGTTAGGATAACAAACATGGGCCAAAGCTTCATGGGATACTCCTCTTTCGGTTACTCGCTAATATCTAATTCGTTCGTACAAACTCATTCATCCGCAGGGCATGTAGCGGGTTCGGGTGTAAGAATTATTATTATTTTACAGATACGCTATGATCTCAACTCCACACGGGCTAAAGCCCGCGGCTCATGACGGCCTGCAATTTTTCTCTAATCTCATCCGGAATACTGATGGACTGAAATTTGCCGTCCTTTGTCATACAACAGACCGTCGATGATCGAGCTACGGCGATACAGATACCATCTATGCGAAACTCGCACTTAAACGACACGGACTTGTCATTGACTTCCGTCAGCATAATGGCCAATTCCAGATCATCTTCAAAGCGGGCGGGTCTGGCGTATTCGCAACTGACCGATACTCGCGGCCAGCCGATGTGCCCGTCACCGGTGGGAATGTTTACACTGAAACCCAGCGAACGCCAGAAACTACATTCCACCTCCTCCATATAGCGAAAATAATTAGAAAAGTGAACCACACCTGCCAAATCGGTTTCGGCAAATTGGACTTTTCTCATCATGGTGTAGTGGTCGGTCATGCTCGATATTCCTGCAACAAAGCTCTCATGCCAATACAATTCAACCGCTCCAATGGAGTACAGCTTAACCCTTCACGTTAGGGCCGAAGAATTTTTCTACCGTCGCCGTCGAGGGTGGTCGCGTGAGTAGTGAGACGACGACCAACGAGACAGTCGAGACGGTAATGATAGTCGCTACAGGCATCATACCCAAAAATAGATATCCACGATTGGCACCATAGTCTGCTTGCGCGAACAAGTATATCCAGGCCACAGCGGTACTAATGACGCAAGCGTAAGCACCAAGTGTTGTCGTACGTTTCCAATATAAAGCCGCGATGACCAGCGGAAACAGACTGGCAAAACCACTAAAACACCACACGCCAAGCGTAAACACACCGCCGGGGCGTAACTGCGCCAGTAGGTACGTCACAATCACGATGAATATCACGAAGCCCCGACCTAACAATACGCGTTGTTTGTCTGACAAAGCATCATCTTTGACGTAGTGGGCGACAATATCGTTAGTGAATATGCTACCGAGGCACAGGAATTGCGAATCCAGCGATGACATAATCGCAGCTAAAATACCTGCGGTGAGCAATCCTCCCAAAACCGGGCCGGTGGCTGAAGCGACGAGTTTGCCAAGCACTGCGTTGGGATTGGAAAATCCATAGGGAATGATCGGCTTACCATCGATCATGGCCGATGTTGCCCACACACCGATCAATACGCAAGGCACCCACACGAGCATAATGAGTAAGGGATGGGCAATGACGGAAAGCTTAAACGATTTCGCACTTCTTGCGGTTAACCAATGTTGAAAAAGATGCGGGAACATGCCCACGCTGAGTGGAATAAACATATAGGAGAGGAACTTGAGATGGCTAATACCGTGCGGCTTGACCGGCTTTTTCGGTGCCGGTCCACGTTGGGATTCCGGCTTAGCATGCCAAGCAACCAACTTTTTTTCGTAGACACGCACGTCACCGTGGTAGCGCGTTAGCTTGTCATGATCACGAACGGTGCGGCGCAACTTCTCGGGATTATGTTGCTGCACCATGGCTGTGGCTTGTTGCGCGCCACCTAGTTTGTCAGAGATGGCGACGAAGGTGACGATACCCAATATGATAAACACAATAGTCTGAAAAGCGTTGGCCTAGGCCGTGCCGCGTACACCGCCAAAGAATACATAGATCATCACGACAATACAAATCAGCGCTGAACCATAGGCATAGGGAATTGCTCCGGCGGCTCGCGCAGCCGGCCCCACACCGGAGGCTGGAAACAGGCCGGGTAATGCGCCGCCGGTTAGTTTTTCGATGGTCGCGCCGGCACCCATCACACCAATCAGAAGATAGGGAATGACCAGGCCGACAAGGATCGGAAAAAGTACCAATCCTAAGTTGTTGGATTCAAATCTATCTCTGAAAAACTGAATTTGCGTGGTGTAGCCATATCGTTTCCCAAAGGACCATAGTTTGACTCCCACAATAAAGAAACAAGCGGAATGAATAATCCCCGCCCAGGATGCCATCTTGCCATAGACACCGATGCCATCCTTGAAGGTTGCCCCGGTAGACCCGACGAGAGCAAAGGCGGTCATGGTCGTACCAAACAATGACATGAGCAGTAGGAAAGGACCGATGCTGCGCGAGGCAAGAAAATAGTCTGCCGCCGTTCCCTTGAACAATCGACTACTGAAAAAGCCAAGGATCAAGAGTAAACTCAGGTAAGCAAGAATGATGAGAAGTTGCGTCATACGTTGCCTCCACCTTGAGGGGAGTCAACACTTATCTGTTGGACATCATCCAACTCACCGGGCCAGCAATATTTAACGACAAGTGCCCATAAGATGCCGGCTGTCAATGAAATGCCGGCATGGTAGGCTAACCCGATGGGTATGAAGTTGAAAACCAACGTTTCGGAATTATCCCACCACCACCAATCATGGTGCAAGATAGCCAGTAGAATGATTGAACCGTAAATGATTTTTTTCATGTGATTTCCGTGCCCGTTTGCATACTGCTCGGCTGGGGGAGGGTAATCCATTGGCGCATCGTGTCAAACATCTGGGCTACCTCATCGTTGAATACATCACCGATGAGGATTCGTATCATGTGCTCACGATGCTGCGGGAAAGCGCCAAGAAATTTACTGAAGCTAAAATCGCGTTCGTAAAAAGCATGAACGAGTTGTCGGATCATGTGCATACCGTGTAACAATTCCGGCGCAAAGCTGCTTAGCTGCTTACCCGATAGATCTTGCGCGCATAATCCCTGATGTATGGCGTCCGCGGCCATCTCACCACCCTTTAGTGCCAACATCACGCCGGACGAATAAACCGGGTCGATAAAACCGAAGGCATCCCCAACAAGCACCCAACCATCACCGGCTATGCGTTCGGCGCAATAGGAAAAATCCGTCGTGACAAAACCCTTAGTGACGCGCTGTGCTTTTCTAAGCCTGCGTAAAATGCCCGGACATTTTTCGATTTCCTCGTCGAGCGTAACTAACGGGTCATGACCGCGGTCGGTGAACAGATAGGCCGGTGGCGCGACCACGCCAATACTGGTGACGTCGTCGCCGAGTGGAATATACCAGAACCAGCCATCGCGCTGCGGCATATGGATAATAATGGTTGCACCACTGTTGCGACCCTCATCACGATAGGCACCCTTGTAATATGCATAAATAGCCGCATTTTTGAATTGTGGATCCGAGCGGCGGAGATCCAATTGCTTGGCCAGGATGGAGGCCATGCCGGATGCGTCCACCACAATTTTCGCAGATATATCCTCGATGCCCACGTCCGTACCTACGCGAACACCCACAGCTTTACTACCGTCGAATAGAACTTCCTTGACACGCGCGCCCTCACGCACATGCGCACCATGCGTTGCGGCATTGTCTAACATCATGCGATCGAACACATCGCGTTCAACCTGCCAGGTCATCGAGCAAGCACGAGGATCACGATCCGTGAAATAAAATGGTTGAGAGTCCTTTCCGGACGTCGAGACAAACTGCACGCTTTCTTTGCGGGGGAAATCTGAAGCTTCGAGTTTTTCAAGCATGCCGAGTCTTTTGAAAGTCCAGTACGTTTGCGGCATGAGTGACTCGCCAATGTGAGGACGAGGGAAATATGATTGCTCTAAGATGAGCGCGCTTCGACCATGTTGCGCCAGAATCGTCGCTGCCGTCGCACCGGCTGGACCGCCGCCGATGATCACACAATCGTAATCGGTTTTTTGATTCATCGTTAAGCAGTACCGTGGCATGATGGGCTATCATCATGGGTTTGATCGACATTGATGACCACTTCAAGAAGTTCGATGGCGGGTTGATGATGACAATAGATCATACCAATGCGGCCAAAGGTTTCTTGCGTTACCGGAGGTTCCATGTTTTTCCATATAACGGCACGAGGCGCAAATCTGAGGAACCATCGAGGCTCGACGCGCCGGAGTACGTCGTGTTTTCTAAGAATATCACCAAGGGGGCGATGCTTGGCGAGTATCTCGTCGCGCACCGATTTTGAAAGTACTTCAAGGTTAATACGGACAATACCATATTCAACGATGGTGTTGGTACTCGGCAATGTTAAGACAATTTCTCTGAAATAGTAGTGGTCACACTGATGGTGTCGAAGTACGCATAGCGCGACAGGTTCTTTATGATAAGTTTGGAGCGTTGAGGTCATGTGATTTTCGTGAACCAGTAGTCCACGTTCTACCGATGGCAAGGCTGTATCCTCAATAGACTCCATGCCGTCAAGACACAAGGGTAGATCGAAGAATGGTTGGGCAAGTAAAGACAGTGCAGACATGGCATTGTCACTATCCGTCATGTGGTCAGGTTGAGTATTCACTAGCAGCCTTCGCTTTGGAATGCAGGTTCAAAAAATGCAGGCAATAGACCATCAACGCGAAGTAGACCTTGTCGAGAAAGATGCAAGTAATCGTCGGACGCTGATGCAAATCCCTTATCAATCAACGCGCTCACAACGTCAGCATAGACTTCCAACACCTCAACATCGAACTTTGTACGGAAATAAGCCGCATCGATGCAACCAAGTTTAAGCTGTAAAACAAGTTCACGAATCATGGCCTGGTGTAATGTCATAGGCAGCGCACGTGATAGTGGAAGTTCGCCGGCTTGGAGCTTGCCGATGTAGTCCTCCCATGTGTTGACGTTTTGAAAATGAACACCCTGAAAGTGAGAAAACGAAGCGACACCCATGCCAATCATATCCGCCCCGTGCCAAATGGAATCGCGATAGACAAAGTCCGAGCCGATCTTTGGTTTGACCAACGTATATCCGCTGGACACGACATACCCGGCCTCTTCAAAAGCATGAAAAGCATAGTCCGTCCATGCACGCTTGGTGGGCCAATCTGCGACGGGCGAAGCGGCACCCTTATGCTTCATGTCATGCGAGATTGTCGTATTGGGTGGTAATTCCATTTGATAAATAGTGACACTATCAGGATCAAGTGCTACGGCTTTGTGGACCGTGTCCTGCCAGGTATCAGTCGTGTCGCCAACCATACCGGCGATGAGGTCTATGTTGATTTGATCGAATCCCACTTCGCGTGCCCAATCGTAAGCCTGAAAATTCTCAGGTGATTTATGTGCCCGGCCATTAAGCTCAAGCACTTGATCGTCGAAATGTTCGATACCCAAACTAAGGCGTGTTACGCCGATGGCTTTGATCGTCTTTAGTTTGCCTTTTTTGAGCGTGCCAGGCTCACATTCAAAAGTGACTTCGCGTGCTCTTTCCCAGGACCAGTGTTTAGCCATGCCATCGACAAGACGCTGCAACTGTGCTTCACTCAAAAACGACGGAGTTCCGCCACCGAAGTAGACAAATTCGAAATGACGATCTTTCAGTCCGGATCGATCAGCGTATAGCGCCACTTCCCGCCCCAGAGCTTCGAGATAAGCCTCGACCTCGCCGGCGTTTTTGTCGGTGTAAATACGAAAATAACAAAATTTGCACCGCTTTCGACAGAATGGAATATGAATATACAACCCAACGGGAGACTTATCATGTAAGGGTTTATCCAGCACGTCCATAGCTAAGGGGACATGCTTGGGCGACCACGCAGAGAACGGTGGATAATTAGCTACAAAGTAAGTGCCGACTTCAGTCTTATCGTTGAGAACATCTAAATCCACAGGGTCGGCTCACTTATACAGTTATCTTTTCATCACCGTTTTTACAAAATATCGAGCCGCTGACTCGCTGATGCTATCCGTAGGCAAGTTCTTTTTTTCTTGCAGAGTAGAGTATATCGTCTGGGGGATGCGACTCAATGTCATATGTTGTGCGCCAACATAATGAAACGTAGCTGTTACATGCACCATACGTGAATGTCTTTAGCGCAAGCTCTATTTAACCGTAGCATCATTTTGCATGTTTTTCACGGTGGTTATCGTTTCCACACCACGCTTGACTATTAAACGCATTAGAAGGCAGATTCGTAGATTTCCAGAAGTTCCGCCTCGCCCACTGGTCGCGGATTAAAACGCGCAGTCCACTGTTTGTTAGCCAGAACGGACAATGCCGGTAACGCGGCATGGTCTATGCCGCAATCGTGTAAACATGTCGGCCATCCGCTGGATGTCAAAAAGCTTGATAATTGTTGCGCGAGCGCTATCGGATCTGACACGAGGTCCGCATAGACATTATCTCCATTAGCACAATTAAACCGCACCACATGCGGAAGAAGCATGCCTACGGCTTGACCATGTACCATATCGCAATGGGATGTTAACGGATTAGCACACGCATGGGCTGCCCCTAACATAGATTGCTCGATGGCTGCACCGGCTAGATGGGCACCGAGCAACATCTTCGCCCGTGCATGGTCATCATCCGGTGAAGAAATCATGGTTTCATAAGCAGTGGATAGCAGCGACCAACTGCACTGGGACAATTCGCGTGATACATCATTGCGTTTGGTAGTACCTGCGGTTTCGACGGCATGGGCCATGGCATCGATACCGGCAGCAGCGGCTACTGCAGCCGGTTGACTGCGCGTGAGTTGAGGATCGAGGATGGTCAGTCTCGGTCTTAGTCCGCCATGTTGAGGTAAACGACGATCACCGCATACCATCTTTTGTCTCGTTATCACATCACTAATCAACGCAAATGACTGCGCTTCGCTTCCGGTTCCAGCGGTGGTAGGTACGAGAATCATTGGGAGCAATGCTTTTGTGGCTTTTCCTTCTCCCCAATAATCTGCGATTTCACCACCACACGAAAGAATAAGATTGATTCCCTTGGCGCAGTCCATGGCGCTGCCGCCGCCAAGACCGACGATAAAATCAATCGGATGTTGACGTGCTAGCATGACGCCGGCAGCTACATTGTCGGTAGTAGGATTCTCCTGCGTGCCATCAAATAAAAAGACATCCACCCCGGCATCCAGTAAAGATTGTCTTGCACGATCAGCGTAACCGGCGCTTACAATGCCAGGGTCGGTCACTAATAGGACACAACCCGCCTCCTCATCGCGTGCGCTACAACCCAAATCGTCCAACAGACCAGGCCCGAAAAGGATGCGCACAGGTGAGTGTGCAAGGATCGCAGGGAGCGTGAATACATCCTCCATCATGCCGCAGACTCGGTTTGAAATGCGCGTTGACGATACAGATGCTCGAACAGATTGCCTTCGTGAGGCTGGTCCCAGCTTAGCTGATACGTAGGAATCGCGCCGATGTTCAAGCGATCGATATAAGCGCAGGCCATCAGAGATTTCTTTAATGCAGCATCGTTTGTGATGGCGGTGGCGATAAGTGTTGAGCCTATAGCTGAAGGTATTTGATCGACCGGACATTCGACAACAGCCGCATAAGGGAAGAGGAATTCCCGGTTGGATAGTGGATGATCACGTTCGTCGCAGGAAATAATCGTCGGTAGCAGATACGCGCATTGACCGATGTACGTGAGTCTCTCTGACCCGCGATGCATTAGGGTAAGGTCGGTGGCCCCATCGATTTTCAAATCGTTATCGATCGCTGCACAGATTTGTTCAGCTACGGCGGCATTCGCAAATGCGGCGAGTTGAGCCTCCGGATCATCCGCAGCTAGTGCTCGGATCGGGGCTAGCTTTTTCGCCAGGGCATCAGCGATGTCTTGGCCATGCCTTGGCGTCCAAACGCCGGATGCATTGATACACGATCGACCGCCATTGGCTGTGATGGATGCCGCGATCATGTCAATGTACTTCTCCCATTCATCCACCGTATCTTCACCAAAAATAATTTTGCTAAAACCAGGCCCGTGAACTTCCACACGCGGATCATCTTTGTATGGATCAGTCGTGGCTGAGCCGCCGAAGAGCATGGATCGATCCACATGGCGGAGTAATTCACCGGCACCGGCGTGATCGGTTGGATAGAAGCCGAATGCCTCCTTCGGAACTCCCGCTTCGATAAAGGCCTGAATGATACGATAAGGGGTCCAAGGCTCTTCTCGTCCGGGTTTGAGCATAATGGGAGCTTTGAGCGCGATAGCGGGCACCCACAAGGAATGTACGCCGGGTGAGTTACTCGGCAACACGGCCCCGAATACGCGACCATCTCTAAAGAAGCTCAACGTACCACCGGCGCAGTGGCCATGACCCATGTCAAGAATGGATAAATCAAAACCACGTGTCAAACCTCGGATGACCGTTTCGATTTGACTTAGAATGTTGTAAATTTTGGATGCATTGTGGCGACAGTAAGTGATCGGCATACCCGTCGTTGCAGAGAGTTGATTCACATAATCGTCGAACGATTGTTTCGTATCACCAAGCGGCAGTGACGCGGTCATAAATAATTCAGCGGCATGGCGAGACATTTCCATAAGCTCAGCCACGCTGAATCCTTCTAGCACATCATCAGCCAAGCGGTTAATATCGCGCCCGATGATCCCGCTGTTGACCTGGCTAACCAAAGCGACAGGCTGACCGGTGGCGTGGTGAAGTATCTCTGTTTTTGCGATACTTTCGTAAGGCTGACCAAGGCGCAGCGCGGGGATATGCAACATCAATAGACCCCCTCGACGATGGGCGTGGCAAAACCAGAAAACGGGCGCACGTCTCCGATGCCATCCCAAGGGTAGGCGTCGCATGGCGCATGGCGAATGCCTTCGTCGCGTTCTAAAAATCGTGGCATGAAAAATTCTTTGGTTAGTGTAGTGAGGCGGGCACGCCCCGTATCACCATAATCGACTACGCGATCGGTTTGATCTGGATCGACAACTTCGATCATCGCGCGCGGCGACGGCGGATAATAGATGACGCTATAATGGTCGGCTGGATCAAAGGGCTTATGACAGGCTAAACCCATCAGCGTGTTGCCGTAGGTCGGCACGAAATCGATCGATCCCTCCAGCAATTCCTCGCGTGCGAAGCGATGGAACTGGGCTGTTAATTGCGTGCCGCCGCAAAAGACACCCTTGATGCCCAACTTCTTGAGCGACACCCGTTCGCACAAGGCTTCGAGCAATTTCGGTGTCGTGAAAATGCATTGAATGTTGTCATGGGCACGAAGCAAGGTCAATCCTTGGTTGATGACGTGATCCTTGTATTCGTGCATCAAGGTCATGCGATTTGACTTGACGAGCTTGGTTACCCAGCGCGGATCAAGATCGATACTAAAGCAAATGCCACCGCGAAATTGACAAAGATGTTCTACCGCAAGACGCAATCGTCGCGGACCACTGGGACCGAGCATGAGCCAGTCTGCGCCTTGGGGAAAGGCATCATCTGAAAGTGTGCCGCTAAAAAGTTCGTAATCGATTTTGAAATCTTCGATGTTGATGCGCGCTTTGGGACGCCCCGTACTGCCGCCGGTCTCAAATACATAAACCGGCTTACCGGCGCAACCCTTGGGAATCCATCGTCGAATGTCGCCTTCGCGCAGCCACTGGTCTTGAAAATTATCGAACTTATCGAGATCATCGTAGCTCTTAATCCGCTCTCGTGGATCCCAGTCCAATGTGGCTGCATAGTCCGACCAGAATGGGCATCCGGTTTGGGGATCAAAATGCCACGCGATGATCTCGCGCGTGTGCTCATCCAGGCGCTGTTTTGCTTCGGTGATACGCTGCTGTTGGGAAGACCCTGTTGAGGCTATCGAAGATGGAGTCACGACAACGTTCCTTATCTAATCAAAAAGCGCAATATCATGGCATGGCCGTATCACGGACTTTACCATCTACCACGCAACTATGGTTTTTTCTCAAACGCAAACAACGTATTGCGATTGCTGACGTAGAGTACGCCGTTGGCTGCAACGGGCGTCGTGTACACGGAATTGCCCGTATCGTTGACAGCAATTTTTTTCATTTCCTTACCGTGTTTGAGTACGACGATTTCGCCATCTTCCGTTCCCAACATCACCTTACCGTCCACCACAAAGGGTGAGCCCCAGATAGCTGACATCGTGTCATATTTCCAATACTGCTTGCCGGTTTTTTCATCCAGGCAATAGAGGAACCCGCTCAGGTCGGCTGCATATACCAAACCATCAGCCACCGCGACGGAGGACATGGTGCGGTGGAAATCATCACCACCTATGTGCCAGACACGACCGGTCTGTGTTATGTCTCCGCGCTTGGTGGCATCTATACTAAATAAGTGTCCGGGGCCTTCGCCGTGTTCGGGGTCTTGTCCCACAGCTAAGAAAACTTTGTTATCCTGAATGACAGGCGTAGCGATGATATTGTTCTTCGTACCGCGCCCACCGAGAATCCATTTTGCATCCGGGGGATTCAGATTGAACTTCCATAGGAGCTTGCCGGTCTTCGCCTCGTAGGAATAACACCATCCATCTCCGCCTGAAAAAATCGCCTGGGCTGTCCCGTCGATGACACCATAAGCTGGAGATGACCACTGCCCATGCAGCACCTTATCCGCCGGATGTCCTGCCTCCCAGACAATCTTGCCGGTGCGTTTATCAACAGCTAAAAAATCCGGGGCGTCCGGCACGGGCATATTGAGGTGTCCCTCATCTACGCCGTTGGAAGTCGATACAAAGATGAGATTGCCTGCACCAACCGGAGAACTGGTAGCCAAGTTGTGCGGAAACACCTCCAACTCATCGAACATATCTAGAATCCATACGATGTCACCGTCCTGCTTATCTTTGTATTTTTCATCTTTGTAAGGGCCATCGTTTTCACCATCGAGGAAACCGTTCAGATCGGCGCAAACCAGTTCGCAACGGTTGCTGACGTAATATAGTCGATCCCCTTCCACCCAAGGCGCAGAACAAATCCCCTGCTCCGGCCAATCGTTGACGCGCCCGGTAGGTAACTTGTCGTGTGTTAGTTGCCATAGAAATTTGCCGGTCTTTTCTTCGACGCAAACAATCACGCCCTTATCACCCTTAATACCGGGTCGGAGGTACCCTCGATTGTTGGAACCCACTAAAATTTTTCCCTGGGCGACAACAGGATTGCCATAAGTTTGTGAACCTAACTTGGATTTCCACTTGAGGTTCATGCCGGTCTTGATATTCCACTTGCCGACAATACCGGTTTCTCCCGAAACCATGTTGCGATCCGGCGTGCCACCCCACATTTTCCAGTCGCCTCGATGGGCTTTGGACAGGGGTTCAGCCTGGGTGAATGTTGTCATGCATAATGCAAAGATCAATGCAGACAACGTAACACATACGTTTCGGGTGGAAGAAGTTTTATTCATATTTTCGCTTTCATTCATTACCATAACACCGCGCGAGCTGAAGTTCGCGGGTTGGGGTTGTAATCGTTTCTCAGATTGCCATTCGGAAAATATTTTAGTCATTGTTGGTTACTCGAAAATTGTCAAAGAACACCGGCGCACCCGGACGACGAACCGTCGCACCTTTGGAATAAGCATACAGGCCGGGACTTCCTTCCATGTTGGGAAGAGGGTCGGTCATCTCAATCGTCCATTGATTCGGTTCCGCACTGCCTTTGGGCCAAACCTTGCCACGTACGATGGCCTTACTACCACTGCGGATATCAACACGCAACTTACCTCGATACCAAACATCCGGTTCCATCACAAAATCAATATCTTTTTGTACGCGCGGAATAGGTGAGTACGTTACGAGCCTGAGCTTTTTATCACGTCCAAGCATAATCATCTTATAACGGACATTGATGATACCCATATCCGGAAGCGTCGGTCGCCTCCCCGGTTTTAACTCCCCGCGCATGTCCACTTCCACGGTATACCCCACAGGGATCGGCGGCGTGGCAAAGGCTCGCATACGCATATACTTAGCGGAGGGACGTAGAGCCATTTTTTGAAACACGATAGAGCCATCTTTTTCGACCAACTTTGTTTTGGCATCCACACCAATCCAACCCGGCGGCTGCTTGCCAACCTTCATGCCGTCGAAGTTCTCCTCTATCGGAAGACGCGGACTGACGCGAAGCCTAGCCTTGGCTTTCAATTCACCATAAGTCGCCGTAGCTACCCCAGCCGAGAATGTATTGGCAGCATCCGCATTAAATGTGCCGTCGCCTTTGATGGTTCCGCGAGGACCAGCCACTTCCCAAGCCACGTCCGGTGATGCGATCATGATGCCGTGATCGTCAAACAGTTGAGCGGTTAATTTAAGTGTATCCCCCGGATAGAGCGTCGCTTCTGCAGGAACGATTTGTAAGTGGTTTGGTTTACCCGCATTAGCCGGGGCCTCTGCGGCCATCGTGGGAATCGGTAGGAAAGATGGTTTTACGTGTTTAGCACCCAGGCAATAGGTTGCATCGTTGTTCATAAAGTACACCCGACCATTCGCCATAGCGGGCGTACCGTTGATCTCGATAACGATTTTATCATCACGCGTAAACCGCTTGGTGGATAGAACTTCGCAATGGTCGCCGGCATCTTTAAGGATATGAAAACGTGCATTGACCTCGCCATAATAAATATACCCATCAGCCGTCACCAATGGAGAACCCTTCGCTACGCGCCCCATGCTTTCCGACCAATAGGACTTCCCGGTCATAGCATCTAAACAGTGCATTTGGGCGAAGTTTGTCATTACATACAGGCGGCCATTTGCCAGTGCTGGGGATGCATAACCAACTTTAAGCCCATCCGCCCGCCATACTTCACCCGTCTCCGTGATGTCACCTTTACCGGAAGCATCGATACACACGACCCGCCCCATGACATTGCCGGTCAGGTTTTCTTCGCTATGGGAGATGTATACATATTTACCGTCCGCAACGGCTGAACTATTTAACCCCCCCCCGCTGAGTTTGAACGTCCACACTTTCTCACCGGTCCGGGCTAACATGCCGTAGACATTACCGTCGGCATTACCGGCAATCAGCATGCGCTTACCATCTACCACTGTGATAACGGGCGTGGAATAGGTTGTATTGAGTGGTCTCCCCCCCGGTTGTGCCCACCAAATCACATCACCGGTACGCTTATCGAATGCGTAGTAACGATGTCCGGCCTTCTTTTTACCGGTGCCCCACTGCGTGAGGATATAGGTAAAGCTGATGATGACACGATCTTCATCTATGATTGGCGTCTGTAATCTACCACCGTAACCGCTGGATCGTCCAAAGGTTTCGGTTAATGAATGCTGCCACAAAACTTTGCCATCGCGCGATAGACAAAATAATTGCCCCCCCGTACCGTGGGCGTAAATGTTACCGGTTTCGGGATCACCAACGACGGATGTCCAACCCAGACGATTCTCCACAATGTCCGTATGAAAAACATTGAAGTGATGTTCCCAAAGCGTTTTTCCGGTGTCAGCATCGAGGCATACAATGCGTTCGTGCAATGTTTCGTCGCTACCGGCTGGTGCAATCATAAACACGCGACCATCCATCACGATCGGCGTCGATCGTCCACCGATGGGCACTTGCCATAGCACCTGCGACCCATCTTCAGGCCAACTCGTCACCGTCGCGTTTTCCTGTGTCATGCCCGATTGCTGAGGCCCACGCCAGGATGGCCAATCGTTACCACGCGTGAATGAGCTACAAAGACAAACGGCGATCGCGATGAAATAAGTTTTTCTTTTCATGATGATCGTTTTACTCCCATCGGCTTGCGAGCCAAATTTGAATTCTCCAAGCCACCCACTGACATCTAGTCAAGGTTAATCATGGCCAAGCAACCATGATGCACATCTATCTACTACAATAGTCCTAACCGGAACGGTTTATATTAACCAGTCGCCTGGCCTTCATATCAAAACGCGGCAACGAATCAGCCTTCACTATGGCGACATCGGGACGAAACAGCAGTCGGTCCCGCACACTTTTCGCAACGCGATCCTCCAGACCATTCACATCAACGGACGCGCGTGGCTCGATCTCAATGCGTAAATCGCATGTCCCACCGCTATGATCAGCCACCAAACGAAATTCCTCAACCTCCGTGAACTGGTGAATAATAGCCTCAATCGCCGAAGGGAACACGTTATTGCCTCGAATAAACAGCATATCATCGATACGCCCTTGGATACCGCCCTCCAATCGAGCAAACCAACGGCCACAATCGCAACGATTGCTGGTAAGAACCACCAGGTCACCCGTGCGATATCGAATAACCGGACATGCAGCCCTGCCCAGAGTGGTCAATACCAATTCACCCGGCTGCCCCTCAACAACGGTACGTTGCGTATCCGGGTCTATCACTTCAACGATGAATTCCGATTCAATCACGTGAACGCCGCCCGGCGATTCGATACACTCAAAGCCCCAGGCCCCAGCCTCGGTCATACCGGCATGATCCAACAAGCGAGCGCCCCAACCCGACTCAATACGTTGTCGAACTGTCGGTATGCTACCTCCCGGTTCTCCACCGACAATAATCATACGCACGTTAGACGATGATAAATCGATCGCCTCCTGCGACGCGACATCCACCATGCGCATCGCATACGTCGGGGTACAACAGATAACCGTCACATGATTATCCAGGATGTACTGTAATCGCGCCTTGGTCGTCATACCTCCTGCGGCTAACACCCGATTACCCAACATCTGTGCTGCGTCGAAAGCCATCCAAAAACCGATGAACGGTCCGAATGAAAAAGGAAACGCGACAACATCATCGTCACGAAGTCCCGCAGCGCGAAATACGATACGCCAACAAGTCTTACACCACACCCAGGATGCCTCCGTATCCATCCAGCGCAGCGGTTGACCACTTTGGGTACCGGAAGTCTGGTGCAAACGAATGTATTCATTCAGTGGGCACGAACGATTCGTACCATACGGGGGATGCGTATCGATGTCCGCCTGAATCTCGGCACGGGTAGTAAAAGGCAGTTGACTAAGCGGATCGGATAGCGGATCAAAGGAAAGTCCGCTGAACTTTTCTTGATAGAATGGATTGCTCGCACGCACAATACCCATCAGCGCAGCAAACTTACGTCGTTGAAGCTGTTCGATCGAAGCCCGATCCAACGTCTCCTCCTGAGCGCAATAGTAAGGCATACGCAAGAACTCTCTTAAAACACCGACAAACTAAGCTACACCCGCCAAGCCCAAACGACTACTTCGGCACGTGCGATCGATTGTCCATCTTCCCATCACCGGCTTATTATGGCAACGACCACCGTTTGTCGCATTGTGTAATTTTTTCCAACTACGCCGTTTGTAACTGACACTCGAAAGACGTTGTGACCTTCGTGATACTTGCGGCTGGCGGTTTTCGTCAATAACGAGTTAAGATGTCGCGCATGACTATCGGGCAGGATGTGGAGGAAGCCAATAAACGCATGAAGGTCGCTTACTTAATCGCCGGCGCAGGCGGAATGTATTGCGGGAGTTGTATGCGTGACAACCGTGTGGTGGCCAAGCTCAAATCGTTCGGGCACGATATCGTGCTGCTTCCTTTGTACACCCCGATTCGCACGGACGAATCCGACGTGAGCGAAGGTCACGTTCACTATGGTGGTATCAACGTTTTTTTACAGCAGAAATCCGCCTTTTTCCGTCACACGCCCTGGTTCATCGATCGGCTATTCGACACACGCAGATTGCTACGCGGCGTGGGCCGACTGGCGGCTAAAACACGGGCGGAAGATGTAGGGGCGTTGACCGTTTCCATCTTAGAGGGCAATCATGGTGCACAACGTAAGGAGTTGGACAAACTCATCGCGCACCTCAAGGAGATGTCTCCCACGCTGGTTCATTTGCCCAACCTGATGTTCATCGGCATAGCCGGTGAAATTAAAAAAGCCTTAGGCGTACCCGTCGTATGCTCACTAGCCGGCGAGGATGTTTTCATGGACGCACTTCCGGAAGAACATCGCCATCGATGTTTTTCATTGGTTAGAGAGAATGCGGGCATGGTCGATGGTTATATTTCACCTACAAACTACTACGCACAGCACGCAGCCACACACTTCAATCTCCCCACCGAGCGTATCCACACAGCCGTCATGGGTATCGCAGTGGATGATTTCCCACAAACCCAACCGGATGACACGCCCTTTATCATCGGGTACTTAGCCCGTATTTGCCCCGAAAAAGGGCTGGCTAACCTGACTGAGGCTTTCTCCATCGTATGCCAGACTAGGCCGAACTGCCGTCTGCGTATCGCTGGTTACCTCGGCGGCGCCGACCAGCCCTATTGGAAAAAAATAGACACGTGCCTACGCAACAAAGGGCTGAGCGACCGTGTTGACTTACTGGGAGAAGTGGATCGGGCGGGAAAACTATCCATGCTGCGGTCGCTTCATGTTCTATCCACACCAACGACCTATGCTGAAGCAAAAGGCCTGTATATTCTCGAAGCACTAGCTTGCGGTGTGCCCGTCGTCCAACCTCGACACGGCGCATTCCCGGAAATCATCGAAGCTACGGGTGGAGGCATACTCTATGAGCCTGGCGATACCGAAGCATTGGCTGCGGAACTGATTGAATTACATGACGAGCCTGTCAAGCGTAAAGCGATAGGCGATGCGGGTAGAATAGCTGTGGCTAAGTTATTCAATGACGACTTAATG
The DNA here is from genome assembly GCA_024276605.1 of Planctomycetota bacterium. GTDB lineage: Bacteria > Planctomycetota > Phycisphaerae > UBA1845 > UBA1845 > JAJRPG01. Next base: position 95,241 of record JAJRWX010000009.1, read on the forward strand.
GCTACACAGACATGGTCAATCTATGAGGAAATTGTCAAACGGGCTTATGGTGCATAACCTTATACCAGCAAACGAAACACAGCAGGACTAATCCTTATGAGCCAGGTGATCCTTGACGCGATACGAAAAACTTATCCGATGGGTACGGATAACGTAACGGTACTTCGTGACGTATCTTTAACGCTTAAAGCCGGCGAATCCGTCGCCATCATGGGGCCTTCGGGGGCGGGGAAAAGCACGCTGCTAAACATCCTGGGCACACTTGAAACGCCGTCCGACGGCCAAGTCACCATTGATCACCAAGACCCGTTTTCCCTTTCAGAAAAAGCCTTGGCCCATTTTAGAAATGAAACCATCGGGTTCGTCTTTCAAGATCATCATCTACTGCCGCAGTGCAGTGCCTTGGAAAATGTACTGCTGCCGACCTTGGTTTCCGTCGATCGATCATTCGCGGAGACCCGTGCCCGATCACTTCTTGAAAAAGTCGGCCTTTCGGATCGACTCCAACATAAACCGGCGGAGCTTTCAGGTGGCGAACGACAGCGCGTAGCCATTGCGCGGGCACTGATCAATCGCCCCACCCTGCTATTGGCTGATGAACCCACCGGAAACCTCGATCGAACGACAGCTGATCGCGTCGTGGATGTCATGTTTGATTTACACAAAGCAGAAGGCGTCACACTTGTCTGCGTCACACACGCAGACTCGCTAGCCCAACGCTTCGACCGATGTTTGTTGCTTATCGATGGATCGTTGCAATCTAAGTAGAGACTTACGCGTGAGCTTTGTCCGTTTCATTATATGTAGTCTGCGTCATTACTATCGCGCCCATCTAGCTGTAGCTATGGGTGTGGTGACGGCAACGGCAACACTGACGGGAGCACTGATTGTAGGAGACTCCATGCGCGATAGCCTACGCAATGTTGCGCTAAGTAGGCTAGGAAGAATTACCCAGGCCATGACATCGTCTCGATTTTTCAGTGCCTCACTTTTTGACCAAATACGCAATCAACCCAATTTCGACGAATATTTTTCCGGCGGAAGTACAGCCATTGTGATGCCCGGTGGTGTTTCGCACGCCGACAGTGGAGCACTCGTCAACCGTATTCAAATCATCGGCGTAGATGATAGATTTTGGTCGCTGAGTCAAACAGGCCATGCCTCACCCATGGACATATCCGGTCGTAGCGTACTGCTAAACGACGCGCTCGCACAGGAACTTGGCATCAAAGTTGGCGACGATGTTCTGGTTCGGCTTGGAAAGCCAAACCCCATTTCTACGGAAACATTACTTGGTCGTCGTGACGACACAACCACCACGATGCGGCTGAGCGTATCCGGTGTCGTCACAGACACCGACTTGGCTAACTTTGGCCTGAACCCTCGCCAGCATTCACCGCGAAACGTTTTCGTTAGCTTAACTCACCTTCAACGAATGTTGAATCAACGTGACCGGGCTAACACGATACTATTGGTGTCGCGTGATGAAAACGGACAATCGTCCCTTCAAGATTGGCTTGCCGCTGCAATGCATAAAAGCGTTTCGCTCGAAGATTACGGGCTTACCGTGCGCAGGGATGAATCACGGCGTTATCTTTCGTTAGAAAGCGACGCTATGCTGCTCGACCCTATGATAGAGTCGACAGCCACGGCGATTGGTAACGAATTACATCTTCCTACGTCCCCCATACTGACATACTTGGCTAATTCCATTGCGCTGATGGAATCGAAAAGGGACGATTCTTCGTCGCTCAAGCCTATCGCAGATATCCCCTATTCCACAGTCGTCGCTGTTCAATCAAAAGCTGACAGTGCAATCCATTTGACACTCACTGATTTGAGCCTTGTCGGCGACATCCCAAGCGGGAGTATACTACTTAACGAATGGGCAGCGACGGATTTAGGCGCCAACATCGGCCAAACGATTAGCTTACAGTACTATGTCACCGGCGACTTTGGCCAACTCAATACCGTCACCTCAAAATTCCGCTTGCAAGGCATCGTGCGTAACTCTCCGCAATCGCTTGACCGGGGATTCATCCCCGTATATCCCGGTATTACAGATGCCAAAAGCCTGACCGATTGGGATCCACCCTTTCCGGTTGACCTCAAACGTGTGCGAGATAAAGACGACGATTATTGGGAACAATACGGCCCTTCACCCAAAGCCTTCATCTCATTAGAAGATGGAAGACGACTATGGGCGGAAAAAGGTGAGCGTTATGGACGCGCAACATCCGTGCGGTTTCACGTACCGCAAGACCAATCGGTTCAATCGGTTAGTGAACAAGTTACGCATCGCCTACTCACCCAACTCAAGCCGGCCCAACTCGATTTACGTTTTGAGGCCGTGCGCGACAAGGCCATAGCTGCCAGCGCCGGCAGTACGGATTTTGGAGGACTATTTATTGGCTTTAGCTTCTTTCTCATCACATCATCAGCTATGCTCGTGGCACTACTTTTCCGATTGGGGATCGAACAGCGCGTCAAAGACGTCGGCATTCTTTCTGCGGTCGGTTATTCTACAAACACCGTACTTAGACTGCTATTGGCTGAGGGGTCAGTCGTCGTCATGGTTGGGGCGGGAGCCGGACTGGTTGGAGCCTGGGGTTATGCCTGGCTCATGCTAGCAGGATTACGCACGTCTTGGTCAGCCGCAGCGAACGCGCCCTTTCTTACATTATCACTAACACCCACAACGATGTGTATTGGGTTTGTCGCCAGCAGTATCGTAGCGATGGCATCCATGATCAAAGCGGTTTGGGATATTAAGCGAAGCTCTGCTCGGGCGATGCTGTCTGGCATGGTTCGTCCGGTCAACACGCAACATAGTCCACCGCGCAGACGATGGGTTATCATCGCCTCCGCATCCGCACTTATCGCAATATCACTGATAGTCATACCAACTTATACTGATGCACTTTCCCCATCCATCGCTTTTTTTCTGTGTGGTGCGTCTTTGCTAATTATGATGTTGGCACTGCTCAACGGCTGGCTCAGCAAAAGGCAACGCAAATCGATAAGAGGCGGAGGGATAGCTGCGATGTGTTTGCTGGGTATGCGTAATGCACCACGTCATGCCGGACGGAGCCTGTTGATCGTTTCACTTATAGCCTCAGCCACTTTTTTGGTTACAGCGTTGGAGGCATTTCATATAGATGCCGCTACAGACGTTACGAAAAAAGACTCTGGCAGCGGCGGTTTTTCGCTCATCGCGGAATCCACCGTAGCCTTACCCTACGATCTCAACACGCCCGATGGGCGCGAGGCCTTGGGCATCAGCCGGCAGACTCGCCAAACGCTATCTTCGACAACCGTACACGCCTTACGACTGCGCCCCGGTGATGCATCGAGCTGTTTGAATTTGTACATGCCATCCGACCCGCGACTGGCTGGAGCATCTAACGAGTTCATCCATCGCGGTGGATTCGTTTTTTCCAAATCAAGCGCAGAAACTGACGAAGAGCGAAACAACCCCTGGCTACTACTCCAAAGGGTGTATGACGACGGTGCCATCCCCGTCATTGGTGACGAAAATGCCGTGCTATGGCAATGGCATCTGGGTTTGGGTAAAGATTTAGCGATGAAGGATGAACGAGGACAAAAAGTCACACTACGCTTCGTCGCCTTACTCAGTGGTAGCATCCTGCAGGATGAACTTATCATCGCAGAATCACATTTCACCGAACTCTTTCCCTCCATACAAGGGCACAATCTATTCTTATTAGAAGCCCCGCCGAATATGGCTCAAACAATCAGCCGGCAGTTGGAGACCGATTTGCAGACGTTCGCGTTTGATGTATCGTCGAGCCAACAGCGTTTGAATGAATACCTGGCAGTTCAAAATACTTATCTAGGCACTTTCCAAACGCTCGGGGGACTGGGTTTAATACTCGGCACGATCGGCCTGGCTGTGGTACTGCTCCGTAATGTATGGGAACGCCGCGCAGAACTGGCGCTGATGCGTGCCTTGGGGTTTACCCATCAAAGTTTAGGTTGGATGGTGTTAGCGGAAAATGCTGTGCTGGTAGTCATGGGCCTGACCGCCGGAGTGATTCCAGCATTCGTAGCCATCGCACCACACCTCATCAACCGCCCACAAGCCATTGCCTGGCCATCCGTCATCGCGACCATACTTGGCACCCTTATCGTAGGAATCGGCGGCGGAGCCGCGGCACTAATACCGACCTTGAAAACACCTTTACTTCCCGCACTGCGGTCGGAATGATTCATGATGACGATGAGAACACAACCGCAACGTATTTCCGAAAAATATCAAAAAGGTAACCATGCAGATCATGAAACCAACTAAACCAAAAATCCTTGATGTCGGGCAGTGCGATCTCGATCACGGTAACATTTCGCACATGCTGCAAACCTCGCAAAGCGCTGAGGTAGATCGAGCACACAATCTCTCGGACGCCATCAAAGCAATACGCGAGCATGATTACAATTTGGTACTTGTGAACCGCATCTTCGATGAGGATGGGCAGGAAGGACTGGCACTGATTCGTCAAGTTAAAGACCCAGCCTTTGGTAAAGAAGTTACCATCATGCTGGTCAGCAACTATATCGACGCACAAGACGCAGCCGTGGAAATCGGTGCTGTACGTGGTTTCGGAAAAAGCGCCTTAGACGATAAGGACACAATAGCATGGCTTCGGCAAAGTATAGCTTAGCGTACTTAGCAGTCAGGCATAACGAGCCGCATGCGTTGTCATACACGCGTAAGCGCGTGTCCAGCATTGACCCAGCGCAGGTACAATATGAAACCGGGTTCCGACCTGCGCGGGAACGACGGCCTGTTAGGCATATACAATTAACCAAAAGAGGATACGGATCATACGGGAGGAATCGAATGGACGCACAAAGAAAATATGTGTTACGGTGGATACTATCATTCATCTGCGGCTTCGCAGTGCAGACTACGATGGCAGCACAGGCTAATGAAACAACACAAAGTCAAGCCAAGAAAGCCATCGCAGCGACCGAACGCGCACAACGCGAAAAAAAATTCGAGGCCTTGCTTTCCCATGCCGTCCTGGAAGGCATGTGGCAGATGACCGGCGAAGGTGGCTTAACCAGTAAGCGACCACTCACCACGCCCAAACCCGAACGCTATACTATCGTGAGTGCCGAAAAAATCGGCAAAGAGGATTGGCTTATTAGAGCACGCATTGAGATTGCTGACGACAAGGACGTAACAATCCCGGTTCCCGTGCGCGTCCTGTGGGCGGGGGATACACCCATCATCACGCTGGACGAAATACCTATCCCCATCCTCGGCACCTACTCGGCTAGAGTGATGATGCATGGTTCTTTTTATAGCGGTATTTGGTGGTCTAACGCAAAAAACTACGGAGGCACCATGGCCGGGCGGATCATCAAGACTACACAAGACGGCGTAACGTCAGATAAAAATCAGAAATCAAACACGATCGACTAGAACAAGGCATATACAGCGCCCTCTAAAATCGCTGACGTGAAGCCTCGGCTACTTTCATCATCGCCTCGGTATAAGCTGCTAACCGCAGTGAAATGTTCTCGTTGGTATGTCGAAAATGAACAGCATTCCACGCGCTGATCATCCGTTGTTCTAATTCATGGTTTACCTTGTCCAAGTCCCAACGGAACTGTTGCAGGTTTTGTACCCATTCAAAGTAAGAAACCGTAACACCGCCGGCGTTGGCTAAAATATCCGGCACTACCCGAACGCCCCTGCTAAGGAATCGTGCATCTGCGGAAGGTGTGACGGGGGAATTAGCCGCTTCGATAATTAGTTTCGCTTTCACATCGTCCACATTCTTGTCCGTGATCGAGCCACCCAAAGCTGCCGGAATTAGCACGTCTACATCCAACATAAGAAGTTCCTCGTTGGATACAGGTTGCGTGCCCGGCGCATCCACAACGGAGCCGGTGCTCGCTACATGGGTCAAGACTTTGTCTATGTCCAGCCCCTTCTCGGCGAAAATACCACCTTTCACATCGGAGACGGCGACAATTTTCGCGCCCAGGTTTGAAATCAAACGCGCCGCCCATGACCCGACGTTGCCGAATCCTTGTATCGCTATGCGGGCGTTTTTGATGTCCACACCAAAAGCCTTGCACGCTTCACGGGTAACAATCATCACCCCACGCCCTGTGGCTTGGTCTCGACCAAGAGACCCGCCAAGGTTGACCGGCTTACCTGTCACAATCGCGGGAGTATAACCGTGCTTTTTGCCATACTCGTCCATGATCCAAGCCATAACCTGCGCGTTCGTACCAACATCCGGCGCGGGGATATCCCGATAGATGCCTAACCCCATATCAATCTTTTGCGTGAAACCGCGAGTGAGACTTTGCAACTCGTTACGACTCATATTCGTAGGATCACAAGTGATCCCACCTTTCGCCCCGCCAAAGGGAACATCCACTAGAGCCGTTTTCCAGGTCATGAGCGCCGCCAATGACCGTACTTCGTTAAGGTCTACCTCATGGTGATAACGAATACCGCCTTTATAAGGACCGCGCACTGCGTTGTGCTGCACACGATAACCGTAAAACAGTTCCAATCTGCCGTTATCCATTCGTACCGGTATCTGCACAATCAACTCACGATAAGGTGTACGAAGTAAAAGCTGAATCTCGCGTTCCAGCTTCATATGGTCTGCGGCTTGCTGGAACTGCTCATGGGTAATTTGGTTGAAATTCGTATACGGCGCCGACGGTCGATCGCTGCAAGAGTTATCAACGGTCACGGAGGGTGATGGCGCTATGGTAGCGGTGGACATGGCGAGATATCCTTATATGGATCAACGAAGCAAACCAAGAAACTACGCACGTTACCCAACAAGATCGACGTAAACATGCACGTCATTGACTTGATACAATGAAAAGATGTGAGGGCAATGAACCGTGTTATGGAACTCGCGTATAAAACCCCGCCGGCAGGAATTATCGGAAGACTGTGCAGTGGTACAATGACAACCTCAATAGGAAGTCCTGGTGCTTATCTTGGCGACGGCTGAACTTTATCGTCCGCGTAGTGAATTTCTCGTAAGAGGTTTCCCCGGTCGTCCCATAAACGCAACGGCCCTTCACGTTGGCCGCCTACGTATTGCACACTCATTTTTTTTTGGTTATTGAGATGCCAACTTGTGAATGGTCCATTCCAAATGCCGTTATCAATGGAAAATTGTTGTTGCTTCTCACCATTGGCGTACCAGACAATCCATTCACCATGGTCCTTACCATACCGATGCTCACCTACGGACCAAGGATTCCCGTCCCGATGCCACGCAGCCCGAAAACCATGCTTAAACCCGCAATGATATTCCATTTCAAGCTTCTTATTCCCATTCTGCCAATAGTACGTCATCAATCCATGTGGGATTTGCTCACCGTCCTCCCCAATGACGACTTGCTGTCTTAACGACAATTGACCATCATCGTACCGCTCTTCAACCGTCACAATGGGAAGATCATCACAGGCGTTAAACGCAACAAGTGTATTTTGCGTAGGCGTTGACACAACCGGCTTGTCAGTAGCCATTTTTATATCGCTAGACGGCGATCGGTCTGCGCACCCTCCAAACAGAAAACACATCGCCACGCAACAAACGCATGACGTTTTCTTTTCGAGCAGTGTGGTGCCGTTCGTATGAAATACATGAACCATCAATCGCGGACCATGATACACAGTCCGCGCGATAGTTTTTACTAAGTTGATGTCTACTTGCATGCGTCTATCCCAAAACAGTACAGCCAACCTTCAGGCGCCACCGCCGTAAAAAAACACTCACTATCGCTCAGAGCCATCTCTATTGCAATGTAGCGATCTTTTTCTTGAATTCAACACTACATCATAGCGAGCACCCCTTGAACATACCAAATTTTTCACTGGTTGCGTAGTAGCCATTTCTAAGGCAGCCGTTATGTGGCACAGGCCGCCCAACCTTTAGAGGCCGATGATGACAAATTCCGGTGGGATAGGTAATAACAACCGTGGAGCTTGCTCTAATTGAGGCAAGGAGACGCACCAAGAGTCTTCCCTTTCGTCGATGCTTGGCCCCCTGCTCCCTGATAAGCGTCGATGGCAGCCGTCAAATCCAGTGAAGTTACGCTGCCGGTACCATTAATGTCATAACGATAAGGCTCCAAGTCGACATTTGGTGAAACACTGATATGTTGGATAAGGGCACGAATATCCTGCTGATCCACAATACCGTTTTGATCGGTATCGCCGGACAATACACCCAAGCAAAATTTTTCACCACTGGCTACGTGCGTAAAGACCGACCATCTCCCGGAACCAAGAGGCCCGGATAGTCCAATCCTATAAGACTGATCCCCCACTACGACTACCTGATCGATCGCAGGCGTAACCCCTACGGCTTGCCCATCGGCCAACGTAAAAACCGTCGGAGCAGGTCGGTAGCGTAAATCGAAATTCACATCAACAGAAGACCAGCTTGCCGGATCACCTCCCACTACATCACGACGTGCATCCACACTTCCACTAGCTGGCATCGTAAAATCAATAGCTACGCAAGGATTACGCGGCAACGCATCGCATAGTCCCGCATCACAAAAATCACCCGAGCAGGGATCAGCATCATCACAATCGCTATTCGAGCTACACAAACAATCGAATACGACAAAGTCATCGATATACCAGCCATCGGCTCCGGCACAACCATCCTTGCCGAACTCGAATTTTATGCGAATCGCATCACCCGGCTCAGCTAAACTGCTCAGGTCTATGACGGAAGTACCCCAACCACCACCCGCGCCAAAGAAGGCCGCCTGCCCTGCCAATGGGTTGGTATTACCCTGGTCAACAGTTACTAGCGTCCCGTTGTAGGCATTGAATGTAAAAGCAGACTCAGGTATCGGTATCCATCCCGTCCTTGGAAAAGCGCGGAAAGATACATTTCCACCATCAAATCCGGGTTCCGTGGCGACAAAATGTGCAAAGGCTACTTGTGGTTGAACGATCTGGTTAGGTAAAGTAACAACGGGACTGATGAGCGTATGCTGTGAGGATTCATCTTGGTTATTGCAATCTCCGATTTCAGGATCGTCAGCCATCCAGGCAGTCCCAACTCGACCCAATGGCAACGAGTCATCTAACACCCAATCATAAGGTGTCGGCGGCAAAGGTAACGGGTTTTGCGTAACCCACCCCGTCGCCCCACTCTCAAAATCGTCCTCAAAAAATATACGTTGCGAATAACAAATGGTCGGCGCCGTCGCATCGAGTACATCCACACTTGCGCCACATCGTCCATCCGTATTCATCTCCACAGCCATTAACGCAGCCTCAACTTGATCGACGTCAAACTGTGTGAAAACGCTATCAATAGGCAAACCCGTACGCGGATCGAGCACGAATGTACCGACAAGATCTCGCGCCGACTGTGTCATCGCTAAAAACGCATCCTTAAAATCAGAACCGGGCGTTAAATAGTACACCAACGCATGAAACCAGACCGCGCCAGTCTTGATCAGCCCGATGGATTCGATCGTAAATCCGTTGAACGATTTCCCATCCACCAACATGGCAAAAGCGTGATTGGGAATGCTACTACCACTATGCACACCCCCGCTATCAGAGCCGTCGAAACCACCGCAGGTCTGCGCCGTACTGAAAGCGCGGTTGGGTTTACCAAAACAACCAGGACGCCACATATCACGAATCGCCCCTTGACTAAACGAGGTCGAGTCTTCACCGACTAACCAGCGTACGCCGTCGGCGTAGAGATTACCCAGGAAACTACAAGGCCCCTCGGCAGATGTATCAAAACGGCGATTGTTAGGTTCATCCATTCCCGCATTAACATACGAGGTATCCTTAGGCCAAAACGGGGCAGTAGGCGGACCAATATCTATCACGTCACCGTTCAGCAAATCGATGATTTCACCAAAGACATCGGAAAAAGACTCATTGAGTTGTCCCGATTGGTTCTGATAAATCAAATTAGCTGAAAACGTTGTCAAACCATGTGCCCATTCGTGCCCAACGATATCATCGGTCACCGTGCCCTCACAAAAAACAGTTTGACGAGGGATACTCATCCATTGCGCGTTAGGACATGGCACGGACAAACCCGTGGATCGAACAGTCATCACTAAATTCAAACCTAGTCCATCCAAGCTATCGCGACCAAACGAACGGAATAAATAATCGTAGAAATCGCCGGTATAGTCATACCCGGCATCCACATCGGACACAAAATTGCGCGGATCGCCTTCCACGCGCACGAGCGCCCCAGGTAGCGCAGGCCCTAAAAAGCTATCGTGAATCAAACGATTGCGTATCGAACACGCACGGCTCCACCGATCCAACACGTCCAGCGAATGCGCATCAATAAAAAACGCCTCATCCACATCGCCTGCGCCATTAGCTACGATCACTTGCCAGGCAAGGTGTGGACCAATCGACGGGTCGCCATACCAACCCGGATCAACAATCACCAAAGTGGATGATGCCACATGTGTGTCATCTATTGCAACCAAGCGCAACGCTAAACGCCCAGCCTGCTGTTCCGTTACGCTCGGCACGATGCGCAGCTTATGAGGGACTTGATGAAACTCACCATTGGCTGCCGTTACTTGAGCATCCAATCGATGATGTACTTTCAACATACCGCTAAATACAGGCACGCCGTGATGAACCTGACGAAAAGTAGAATGATAACCGCCAACCACATCAGCCACGCAGCGAGAATCATCTCGCACAAGCTGCTGATCTGAATCTACAACACCAAAATAGCTACCGTATTGTTTCAAAAAACTCCGGGCTATGTCATCGCGACGGTTCGAGGTTGCTTTCACAGATAGCACTTGGCCCCGAGCGGGGACAATGAATGTCGCCAGTCCTGAATCAGGCGAGCGTTGTAACACACGCACAGACCCAGGCGATGCACCATGCACATACCCCGCGAGACTCACAACGACCAGCCAACAGCGCAAATATTGGGGCACCGCTCTCTTCACGAACACATACCTATTGTAACGTACCAAAACCAAATGAACCCCTTCCCCAAATCCTCGTTTCATGGGCGTCGACCATAATGAACGCCCTCCCCTCTATCAAAATCGAGGCTGCCACTCATTATATTCCAAAACTTGCCAATATACGACAGAATTTGTAAAATGCCTGTCGTTTTTTGCGTAGACTATCGTTCTTACGCAGATCACCATCTTCGCACAGACCATCACTCTTACGCAGACTAGCGATCTTGCGTAAATGGTCGTTCCCGAGAAGTCGGGAACGCAGTTTCATGCTGTACGCACGCTGGGCCAATGCTGGATACCCGCCTGCACGGGCGTGACGAACGCCTGCGTAGGAATGACAGAGTCGCCCCATAATAACAGTGGCCACCAACTCCGCACGCAGCATCCCATCAATCTTCAAGTAAAGCCTTTAATTTTTATTTTTCTCTTGACATGGGGTGGGGGTAGGGCGATAAAAATAATGTGCGGTGTAAGGTAGTAGTTGATCCTTGCTGCTATCGAACACATATCTGCTTTTCTGTTGAAGGAACTGAGACAATCTTTTTGATGGGGAGCACTATCATGACTGGTTCAAAAGTGGTTCGGTTGTGCCTAGTTGGTCTTGTTGGGCTATGCACTAGTTTCACACATGCCGAGGAAGGTGAGTCGAGGCGAAGCGACGTTCTACGGATACTTAAAACGAATGCCCCAAAGTTAGTCACGCAAAACGAGGAAATGGTCTCCGATTGGCAATTACAGCGCGCCGCTACGATGCCAGTTGTGCAGATTGAACGGATGCCATCCGATCGCGCCGCCATGGGAGTGGAAGTCCTCGACGCCATAACCTTCTGGGACGATAACAGTCGATATGATTTAATACTCGACAAGGATGGCGCCATTGTCCTTGATATTCAGAATCAATCGGTTAGCGATTCGTTTGTATTCACCGTCGGCCCGGTTCCCACAGTTAAAAACCCGGAAAAGGTTATTGTTTCCGCTTTGGGCGTGATGGCTAGTAAAAAGGGTGACAGCGGCACATTCGATATGGAAGTCGATGATCTGTCCGCTGCAACGGTAATCGATGCCTTCGAATCGTCTGACGCTGCAACTGTCTTCATCGATTCCGGTAATGTAGTGGCATTTTTCTTTATAGATGGTGAGGTGAATGCGGCGTTACTCTTTTCCCTACAAGATATGAATGAAGACAAGGACAATAGGATGGATCAGCAGGACGTCCTCATGGCGGCACCAAGATATTGGCTGAAGCTCAAGAAAGTGTGCGACGTTCTATACGATAAGTGTGTAAATGATGAAGACGTAGCTGCTTGCGGCCACTGGTTGGACCACTGTCAACAAGCTCCATGATTAACCCCTTACTCCACGACTGAACATTAGCTATAGTCCGTCCATTGGCCGAATGGATGAGTGAGATATTGCCCACCGCCCCGCAATGTCCATCAAGAGCGGGTCTTACATCTATTATGACATTAGCCAACAGCCTTTGACGGCAAGCACATGCTAAATAAATAAACGAGGCTTGCCATAGCAGGTATCTAGGCTACGCATTCGCACAAAACACTACGTAGTTTCCATGTTTTCTGGACAAATCTCTCGCAGATCGCCTGCCCGTAGTAATAAAATCACGCCACGTACCCTTCATATTCCATAATCACCCGACGGACGATACACTTTACCGCATCGCATCATGTAGCGAAAAACAATCGGGCACGTAAGCTGGAGGATCACATTATGCCGTTATCTGCACTCAACTTGAAAAATTGGATCGACGAACATCGTCATTTGCTCAAGCCACCGGTGGGCAATCAGTGCGTATATCAGGATACCGATTTTATCATCATGATCGTGGGCGGGCCGAACCAGCGCAAAGATTATCACGTGAATCCCACCGAAGAATTTTTCTACCAGCTTGAGGGTGACATCACCTTAAAAATCTTTGAAGATGGACAGCGACGTGACATCGCCATCAACGAAGGTGACATTTTTCTTCTGCCACCCAACATCCCTCATTCACCGCAACGACCGGCGAATACCGTCGGCATGGTCGTCGAGCGCCGCAGGCCCCAAGGGCAACATGACCACATGCGATTTTTCTGCGAAAAGTGCGATCATGTTCTCTACGACCCGGACTTCTATCTCGTGGACATCGTCAACCAGCTTAGACCATTGATGGAAAAGTTCTGGAGCGACGAGTCGCTTCGTACATGCAATAAATGTAACACCATCATGCAACCACCGGCTAAGGTATAAACAGATTTTTTTGACGTCTCATTACGTGGCAGAATTTCACTTGCTAAAAATAGATCTCCACACGCACATTCTTCCCAAACATTGGCCCAACCTTCACGAACGGTTTGGCTACGACGGATTTGTACGGCTGGAACATCATAAGCCCTGCTGCGCTCGCATGATGATCGACGATCAATTTTTCCGTGAAGTACAAGATAACTGCTGGTCGCCAACAAGAAGAATCCAAGACGGCGACAAGACCGGTGTACAAGTTCAAGTGCTCTCGACGGTACCCGTGATGTTTAGCTACTGGGCTAAACCGCAAGACACTCTTGATTTATCGAAAATCTTAAACGATCACCTCGCAGGGATAGTACGCGAATATCCACAACGGTTTGTCGGACTGGGCACGCTTCCTATGCAAGCACCCAAACTAGCCGTCACCGAACTTGAGCGATGCGTGCAAGAACTTGGTCTAGCCGGTGTGCAGATCGGCTCGCACGTCAACGACTGGAACCTCGACGAACCAGCTATGTTTGACATTTTTGAAGCGGCAGCCTCGCTGGGAGCCGCTATTTTCGTCCATCCCTGGGATATGATGGGCAAGGATCGAATGCCTAAATACTGGCTACCCTGGCTGGTGGGCATGCCGGCTGAAACTTCGCTAGCCATTTGCTCAGTTATCTTCGGCGGCGTGTTGGAACGACTGCCTAATCTGCGCATTGGTTTCGCCCACGGAGGTGGGTCGTTTCCATTTACTATTGGCCGGGTACAGCATGGATTCGATGTACGGCCCGATCTTTGCGCCGCAGATAACCAAACCTCACCGCGTGATTACCAGGGTAAATTCTACGTCGACTCACTTGTACACGACGCCGACGCGTTACGATTTTTGGTAAACCAGATGGGGGACAACCGCGTCGCACTAGGCTCGGACTACCCCTTCCCCCTGGGAGAAGCAAAACCCGGCGCTTTGATTGATTCGATTGACGAGTTTTCACCTACCACCAAAAATAGACTCTTAGCTGGGACCGCCCTGGAGTTTCTCGGTCTTAGTCGCAATCAGTTCGATCTAAAAGGGTAAGTCACTTATGTACGCAGATTCAACCCAAGCACCAGAGACAAGCCCCGAGTTCACCAATGACGAATCGTATGCAATGGCATTGGATAAACTCGATCCACTGGCTTCATTTCGCGATCAGTTTCACCTGCCGCCCAGCAGTGATGGTACACCGGCGATCTATCTAGCTGGCAATTCGTTAGGGCTTCAGCCAATAGGGGTTCGCGATGAAATCACGCAAGAGTTGGACGACTGGGCCAGGCTCGGAGTCGATGCACACTTTGACGGCCACAATCCCTGGTACGGCTATCATGAAATTTTTCGCGGTAGCGGCGCCCGGCTCGTTGGTGCCCAGCCGGGTGAAGTGGTGATGATGAATAGTCTAACCGTCAATCTTCATCTGATGATGGTTACATTCTATCAGCCTACGAAGTCTCGCTATAAAATTTTGATGGACTACCCGGCGTTTCCGTCTGATGTGTATGCGATTAAATCTCAACTACGCCATCATGGCTATGACCCAGCCGAGGCGTTGATCGAAATTCGCCCGCGTGAAGGTGAACATACTTTGAGAACCGAAGACATAGTGGAACACATAGATCGCCACGGCCACAGTATCGCTTTGGTCCTACTAGCTGGAGTCAATTATTTTACGGGGCAAGTCTATGACATGGGCTTGATTACCCAAACCGGTAAAAAACAGGGTTGTATTGTCGGTTGGGATCTCGCGCACGCCGCGGGTAACGTCGAGATGAAACTTCACGATTGGGACGTGGACTTCGCTTGCTGGTGCAATTACAAATATGTCAACAGCGGCCCAGGTGCGTTAGCCGGGTGCTTCGTGCATCAGCGACATGGGAATAATCTCAGGCAGCCGCGACTGGCAGGTTGGTGGGGTAACGATCCTAATCAGCGTTTTCAAATGCATCTACTCCCAGAATTCACGCCGCAGCCCGGTGCCGCCGGCTGGCAAATTAGCAATCCACCCATTTTAGCCGCCGCCCCGTTAAAGGCATCGCTAGCCTTGTTTGATCAGGCAACTATACCAGCACTGCGGAAAAAGTCCTTAATGCTCACAGCGTATCTACAGTTTTTGATCGACGATATTTCGCCCGAGCGTTTTGAAGTCATCACACCACGCGTGCCAAAGGCCAGAGGTTGTCAGCTTTCCATCTTGGTCCATCGTCGTCCGGAGGCGTTGCTAAAATCCTTACAAGATGGCTGCGTAGTTTGTGATTTTCGTCGGCCTGATGTCATTCGCGTCGCACCGGTCCCGCTGTACAATTCGTTCCATGATGTGTGGCGATTTGCACAAGTATTGCAAAAACATGATGAAAAATCATGATGAAATAAAACTCGAAAATACTCCCAACATGGTTCACGCCTTATGAGTGATTCACAACCCCAAAAATTTACCATCGTCGGCGGAGGTCTAGGCGGAGCGCTCATGGCTGTCTATCTCGGCCAAGCAGGATACGACGTTGAAGTATATGAAATGCGACCCGACATGCGCGGCGGCAACGTACCCGGTGGACGATCCATTAACCTGGCGCTATCACACCGAGGGATCGTCGCCCTCCAGCGCGTCGGCCTGGCTGAAGATATTCTCAAAACCGCGGTTCCCATGCGCGGGCGAATGATTCATGAGACTAACGCCACGCTAACTTTTCAGCGGTACGGCAAAGACGATACTCACGTTATATATTCCGTTTCACGAGGTGGATTAAACGTACTACTCCTCGAAGCGGCTGGCCGCTTGCCTAACGTCAAACTTTTTTTCAATAAAAAATGTACCAACGTTCGGCTCGATACGGGCGTTGTCGAGTTGCTGGACATGAAAACCAACGAGAAGTCGACCGTCGACGGTGGGATTGTCGTCAGCGCTGATGGCGCATTCTCAGCCGTACGCCGCCCCATGCTCAAACTCGATCGATTTGACTATAGACAAGACTATCTGAAGCACGGTTTCAAAGAACTAGTCATTCCGCCGGACAGCCAGGGTTCATTTCAAATGGCCCCCAACGCACTGCACATTTGGCCGCGGAAATCATTTATGATGATCGCACTACCCAACGAAGACGGCTCGTATACCTGTACATTGTTTTGGCCTTTTGACGGACCGCACAGTTTTGATGCCTTACAAACCAAAGAGGATGTAGCACGCTACTTCCAAGAACATTTTCCCGATGCTGTGCCTTTAATGCCCACACTCACGGAAGATTATTTCACCAATCCCAGCAGTTCGCTATGCACTGTGCGATGCGGGCCATGGTATTATCGCGACAAAGTGGTCCTGCTTGGTGACGCGGCACACGCCGTCGTCCCCTTCTACGGCCAGGGTATGAACGCTTCGTTTGAAGACGTGCTCGTGTTGTGTGAATGTATTGAACAATATAAGCCGGACTGGGAAAAGGCGTTTCGGACGTATTATCATACGCGCAAAGAACATGTGGATATATTAGCTGACCTTGCAATTAGCAATTTCATTGAAATGCGCGATCATACGGGATCGAAAATGTTTCGCCTTAAAAAGAAAACGGAGAAGCTCTTGAGTCAACTGTTGCCGTTCTGGTATATGCCGCTATATACAATGACTACACACACACGCATGCCTTATGGCGATGCGATCAAACGAGCCAAACATCAAAAACGTGTCGTAACCATGACAGCTATCACAACCCTGGTGATCGTGGTGGGTACGATTCTACGATCGCTCTTAACTTAATCTTGGAAAAATACACGGGAACTAACGATGTCATTAACTTATCGCGACTATTTAATGGTGGACGAGTTGCTCTCTTTACAACAGTCACGTTCCAACCCACCCGAACATGACGAACAACTATTCATCATTATCCACCAGACCTACGAACTTTGGTTCAAATTATTGTTGCATGAATTCGATAAGATCAATCGAGATTTTTCAGACAACGATTTATTCGGCGCCATACACACCTTCAAACGGGCCCGCACCATCATGAAAACGCTGGTCGGCCAGATTGACATCTTGGAAACCATGACACCAATGTCGTTCACCAGTTTCCGCGACCGTCTGGATACCGCCTCCGGGTTTCAATCCGTCCAATTTCGTGAATTCGAGTATCTTTTGGGTTATAAACGACCGGATATGCTCGCTCATCATGACAAAAACAGTGTCGCTTATGCTATACTTACTAAGCGACTAAACACACGTAGTGTCATGGACCATTTCTACGACTTCCTACAACATCAGGGCGTGTCAATTCCTAAAGTCATTCTCGAAAAGCCCATCACCAAGCCAACTACGGCCAATGAGGATATTCAGCAAGCACTGCACACCCTCTACACTACTAAACCTGACCTGGCTATGCTCTTTGAATCAATGATGGACTTTGACGAAGGTTCGCAGGAGTGGCGCTATCGACACGTAAAACTTGTCGAGCGTACGATAGGTAACAAGCACGGTACGGGCGGTTCACTGGGTGTTGCGTTTCTCAAGCAGTCTCTATTCCAACCCCTCTTCCCCGACCTCTGGGCGATCAGACATCGACTCTAGAGCAAGCTCTATTTTTATGTAGCGGTCAATCTCCCATTTTTCCCGTGAGATTTTCTCATCAAGGCGATACACAAAACGTAGGATGCTATATGGCTCGAAAAGCTTAAAAACACCCACTTTCTCGGACGTTGCACCTCAGTTTTCAGCTCGATCATTGAAAAAAACCTCACTTGCTCCTACGCTTAGATGGCGTGACATCTATTAGCCTGATGACCTCTGATACCGGATTGAGGTCAGTTGTATAGATTTATTTTTTTAGGGGGGAAGGGGACCACTCGTCTATGCCCATGAACAAAACCATCATCACGATCGTTGCCTACACGCTTTGCGCAGTGAGTGTATCAGCGCAAACATTTGTTGACCAAACCACCAACGCAGGTGTGAGCTATGTCCAGTGGGACGGCATCATGCCGGCAGGCGTGTCCAGCGAATTATTTATGATGTCCGGCGGTGCCGCAGTTGGAGATTTTGACAATGACGGTTGGCCGGACCTCTATGTGACGCGCATCAATGCACCTAATCGGCTCTTTCGCAATCTTAAAAACGGCACCTTCGAGGAAGTTGGCGCAGCCCGCCAGGTAGCCCTGAACAGCTATTCGACCGGGTGCGCCTGGGCGGATATTGACAACGACGGCGACCTCGATCTCTACGTTCTCACCACTGAGCCTGCGACGCGCCATCATCTTTTTATCAACGACGGTACCGGTATGTTTACTGAACAGGCGATAGCACGCGGCGCAGCTTTGGAAACCAACGCCGCCAAACGTCCTTCGACCAGTATCTCCTTCGGCGACTATAATCGTGATGGATGGCTGGATGTGATCGTGGCTTCATGGTCACGCAACACCTTTGCTACCGGCGGCGAGCGAACACTTCTTTTGAAAAATACCGGCAACGGCTATTTCGTAGATGAAACAATACCAGCTAATGTCTTTTATCAAGATATCGTTTGGGGATTTACGCCACGTTTTGCAGACGTTGATGACGACGGCTGGCCTGACATTCTCATCGCAGCGGATTTCAGCACCAGTAAGCTCTATCACAACAACCAAGACGGCACATTCACCGACATCACCGCGGCCTCCAACGTGGGCACGGACGAAAACGGTATGGGTGCTACGATTGGTGATCTAGAAAATGATGGCGACCTTGATTGGTTCGTCACCGCCATTTTCGATCCTGCGGCCACTTGCGATAACGTTTCAAGTTGTAATTGGGGCAATAGCGGCAATCGCATGTACGCCAACAATGGAACCGGCGTCTTCTCTGATTCGACGGATTTCTGCGGTGTACGTGATGGCTATTGGGGCTGGGGGGCCACGTTTCTTGACTACGACAATGATGGTGACGCTGACCTTACTATGACCAACGGTGTGATGTTCCCTTTTGCATACGACGATCCGTTCAACTTTAATCCGCTACGATTCTGGGATAACGACGGCACGGGCCAGATGACCGAAATCAGCGCATCACTCGGGTTAACCGACGCACGAAGCGGTAAGGGTATATTAACTTTCGATTACGATCGCGATGGTGATCTGGACATCTTCGTCACCAACAACAGCGATACACCCGTGCTATATCGGAACGATATGGGCAACGCCATGCATTGGTTGCAAATTCAACTACAAGGCTATGAAACCAATCGCTCGGGCGTGGGAGCACGCATATACATTTATTCCGTCGGCACCACAAACCCACAGATGCACGAGGTATCAGCCAGTAGCAACTACATGTCGCACAACGACATCGTAGAGCATTTCGGACTCTCAACAGCTACATCCGCAGATGTCGTGCGTGTAGATTGGCCGAGGAGCGGTTTGACCTCTATCCTCCGAAACGTCCCAGCCGACCAACGGTTAACGATCTACGAGCCACATGCCGGTGACTTCGATGGCGACAACCTCATCAACTTCAACGATGCACAAGCATTCATCGCCTGCCTAGCCGGACCAAACAACAACCAATCCGCATCGCCATGCCGAGTCGGCGATATGAACACCGACAACGATATAGACCTACAAGACGTACAACTGTGGCAGATGCAGTTTCAAATACCATAGGAGCTACACTGAATCGGTAGTCTAATTTGTAAAATACGCGTAAAGGCTGATCTTAATTGCACAAAGCCAATCCTTGTTTATGAATTGCCATCGAACACGTCAGCATCGATAGGAATTGGCTTATAAACGTCATCCGCGCATGGTTGAAAACTAGGCGGCCAACTAGCTGTCAGGCTGCAAAGTAAACGAACTTGAAGTGGTGCGGGAGGAAGATTCACACGAACGACTTTTACTTCGACAGAGTTTGGATGTTCTAAAAAAACTTGCCAAGCGTCTAACAATAAATACCTTGGCATATACCCAACCATACATCGTCGAGCATCATTATCCGCAGTTCGTAGCGTGATGGCATGACGATCAAATGGATTTTGCATATCAGCCATGAGAAGCAATTGTTCTCCAGGTTCGAGAATTCTAACTCGCTCAGTAGCCATATTGGAAAAATATCGCAATCCGTGAACAAAGAAATGAATGCAATAGCGTCCCTCAGAATCAGGCTCAGGATAGGGAAACATTTCGATCGCATCAGTAACACGTCGTCCACCACTCACAGCCAACATAGAAATAGGATCATGTTGGTTTTTTGGCAAACCTAAATAGTCCACAAGTTCATCATAATCCGGTCGAGATTCATTCGGTAGACGATTAGCAAAGAGAGGAAAGAGATCATGCGATTCATAAATCTGATTTA
Organism: Planctomycetota bacterium; assembly: GCA_024276605.1. Classification (GTDB taxonomy): domain Bacteria; phylum Planctomycetota; class Phycisphaerae; order UBA1845; family UBA1845; genus JAJRPG01. The sequence continues at coordinate 115,817 of JAJRWX010000009.1, forward strand.
GATCATTGAAACCAGGCAGACGATCGAAGGACGTATCACGCTTAGCCCTGTTCGCGCCATGCGTGTAAACGAATTGATAGAAGTTGTCCGGTTTTGATAAGCGTCCTACGGGATACCATGACCGATTACTGGGATCCTGCCATGCAACAAAAAGAGCATTCATGATGTTAACCTTTGCATGGAAACTAGTCGTTCTCTATTTACCTGAAGAAGCTTATACGCAAACTTTTTTGCTATCGACGACATACGACTCTCCGGTACCCTGCACATAATCCCCATGACCTCTTCATCGTCAATTCCAGCAATTTTTTCAATCCAGACACTCACCGAATCATGAAAATCACGCTGACACTCTCGAACTACGTCAATAGCGGTCATTGGTTTTGAATCATCTTTTCTGAGGTATAGTGCGGAGCGTGCTTTCGCAGCATAAGCGCTAACCGATTGTCTTTCATCCGATGTTAATAATCGTCTATTGCGATCATTATCTGTCAAATGGCTGCCTAAACTAGATGCATGGTCATACGTAGGAGCTAGAGGAGTCGAGAAACCTTTTCCTGTTTGCCAAGTCAATTTTGAAGCCCAATTCTCGTGATGCCTATCGGTATTACCAATCCAAGCATCAAAAACCAAATATCCTACAAATAAATCTATCGCGGCTCTAATGCTTGTTGGAGGTGTCCAATCGATAGGAAGCTGAGTAACATACTTATTTATTATATCAGACACAGCTTCAAATGTATGCGCTGAAACGCGGTATACCTGTTGCTTGGGATAATCGGGAACAAAATCTAGTAACCACTCGTTACCATGCACCAAGAGTTCTTTGATCTCATCCGTTTGTCTTAACAGGTTTTTCGAAACTATACCAAGTTGTCCGTCATATTCAGCGAGGTCATATTCCGCATGAGCTAGGCCCATCAACCTCGCCAATTCGCAAGCTACTTTTTCTGCCCAATCTTCACCCGTATTGGGCCTACCCAATTTCCAAAGTAAATAATTGAGTTGTTCGTCACGGTACCAAAATTTTCGTTTGCTACCCATTAACTCATCAGCATCGGCAGCATCCTTTGGGACATGAATGATCTTGTACTCGTCGTGCGTCGTCATGGAACGCCTCAGGAGTGTCCGGGGATATGAACCCCGCGCTGCTTGGCAATGTCTTCAGCCTTTTCATAACCCGCATCAACATGCCGAATGACGCCCATAGCTGGGTCTGCGGTGAGAACTCGTTGTAATCGGGCTGCCGCTTCTGGGGTACCGTCAGCGACGATGACTTGTCCGGCATGAATCGCGTAGCCAATACCCACACCGCCACCGTGATGGACGGAAACCCAACTCGCCCCGCAAGCCGTGTTGACCAGCGCGTTAAGAATCGGCCAGTCTGCAATGGCATCCGAGCCATCTTTCATACCCTCAGTCTCACGATTCGGCGAAGCGACGCTACCACAATCCAAATGATCACGACCAATAACGATCGGTGCGGTAATCTCACCACGAGCCACTAAATCATTAAACACCAAGCCCATTTTCGCCCGCTCACCATAGCCAAGCCAACAGATGCGTGCCGGCAATCCTTGAAAAGCTACCCGCTCACCAGCCAAGCGAATCCAACGACAGAGGTGCTGGTTTTCGGGAAAAGTCTCCAGAATCGCCCTGTCCGTGCGTTTAATATCATCCGGGTTGCCGGATAGTGCTACCCAGCGGAACGGACCCTGCCCTTCGCAAAACAAGGGGCGAATGAACAACGGCACGAAACCAACGATATCGAACGCATCCTCTACACCAACAAGCTTGGCCTGACCACGGATATTATTGCCGTAATCAAACGTCATGGCACCGCGCTGTTGCATCTCGAGCATCGCACGAACATGCTCACCCATCGTGCGCATGGATTCGGTGATGTATCGATCGGGATCGGTGCGACGCAACTTTTTCGCCTCGCTAAAACTCATCCCATTAGGCACATAACCATCGAGCGCATCATGAGCAGAAGTCTGATCCGTCAGTATATCCGGTGTCATATCTCGCTGGTTAAGATCGGATAACACATCCGCACAATTGCCTAGCAGCCCAACTGACAACGGCTGATTCGCAGCTACCGCATCCATCACCCACTTGATGGCCTCATCCAAATTGTCCGTCCACTTATCAAGATAGCGCGTGCGGATGCGCCGCTCGATGCGGGCCTTATCAACTTCAACGCACAAACATACGCCTTCATTCATCGTCACGGCTAAAGGCTGGGCACCGCCCATACCGCCAAGCCCGCCGGTCAGCACCCATTTCCCCTTCAACGAACCGCTGAAATGCTGACGGGCCGCTGAACCGAAAGTCTCATAAGTACCCTGCAAAATGCCTTGCGTACCAATATAAATCCAACTACCCGCCGTCATCTGCCCATACATCGTAAGCCCCAAAGCTTCGAGTTTACGGAACTCGTCCCAGTTCCCCCAATGAGGTACGAGCATAGAATTTGAGATGAGCACACGCGGCGCGTCCGGGTGCGTGTTCACCACACCAACCGCCCGACCGGATTGCACAAGTAACGTTTCGTCGTTTTCAAGCTGCTTCAAAGCAGCAACGATGCGATCAAAATCCGGCCAGGATCGCGCAGCTTTGCCACTTCCACCATACACAATCAGCTCCGCCGGGTTCTCCGCAACGTCAGGATCGAGGTTGTTCATCAGCATGCGCATAGCGGCTTCTTGCTGCCAACCTTTACAACTCAGCGTCGAGCCGTGCGGCGCTCGAATGGTTCGAGATGAAGTTTGTGACGATGTAGCAACTGTCATGGCGATGATTCCGTTTTGATAGATCACATGGCGATTCTAAAGACAACAAGAGATATTATAGGTGAGCATACACCCTTCAGGCAACTCATGCCCAACCCCATGTAACGAAGGGCATTGATTAGTTAATGAAAATGGTTTAGCAAGAAGAAATGCGCGCTGCTAACCCGCTGTTGATTCAAGATCGCTCTTATCGACGCGTCCAGCATCATGCTGAGGAGGAGGCGACAGGCTCGCTACGTCACTTTGATCATTCAGATCTAAATGGGAACCGATAAGCCTGACGCGAAACCGCGCATCGCCAACTTGCAGCTTATCCTTATCCTCGAGAATTCTAAATATCACCCGCTCACTATTAACTAGCGTGCCATTGTGCGAACACAAATCCACGACGGCTGGTCGTCCGAAGTATTGTATCAACAAAGCATGTACACGCGACACGCGTCGATCGTCGATGTGAATATCACTACCATTACGCCTACCGATGATACACACCACCCGATTGGGCTGAAGAATTCTTCTCGAGTCAAGATGCTCAAGCGCCACGACCAATGGTTCCGGTTCCAACCCGAACTGATGAACCCCGGAATCAATGTCATGATCTTCCGATTGCGTAATATCAACACGAAACACCCATTGTCCTACCCTCAACATATCGCCGTCGGTAAGCTCCTCGTGCTCCATCTTCAGGTCGTTTAGCAACGTACCATGTTTAGAAAGCAAATCTATGGCATACACATGTTCACCATTGTTTATAATCGCTACGTGGAGAGATGATACCTTGCGATGTGGCAATACGATTTTACAACTCGACTGTGATCCAATCGTCGTGACCAACCGACGGCATGGAATGTCGATTTTCTCAGCCGAGCCTTCGACGACCTTCAAAGTCACCTGTGGGGCTGACGTCGCAGCGATGGGTATCGGTTCAGATGTCATAACAGCACCGAGCAAGCGTAGCCTCCCTCCTGCAATCACGGAACCCCAACAAAAGACTTGGCGATAACCAAACTCTCGTCGGCTAAAGCGCTCTCACTTCCCAGCCAGCGTCGCATTTAAGAAATAAAAAAATACATCTAAATCTCAAGCGCCACTGAAAAAAAGAGCCAAACCCCCAGCACATACATTATATGGCGTAGGTATCCGCGATTCCAGCTATTTCAAGAGAAACTAACCGTACTTTCGTTGTTGTCGGTATACAATCGGGGCGGAATGAGTTGATTAGGCGAAAGAACTCCGTCATGCGGGTGTCACTACTGGTAAGCCGCTATCGTGGCTTAGCCATCACTTGGCATCCAGTTGAAGAAATTCGACCATATACTGATCATAGGCATCCTGCCCAGCCGGCGAACTCAAAGATAGACCTAACTCATTGATGACCTTAGTCCCCATGCCAATCCATTCCTGCCAACACACCTGACAGACATGCTCGGAAAGTTTGATCCCCAGTTCACCCTTGAAGGGCGCTTTTTCGAGTTTCTGGTCAGGTCGGCCACACCGCGAACAGGAAAAGCCATCGATGGCAGGTCCACTGCCGGTAGATGGTGCCTTGGACGTAACTTCTTTCATAACCGCCGGAATAGGTGCTCCCCAGTCGCGTAGCATATTTATCATTGAATCGCGCGGCATGACATCACCCTGCACATCCGCCACTGCGATACCCTTGTTGATAACTTCAATCGCCCTGTCGCGCTGGCCCGCGCCATCTGCCGCTTCACCAAGTAGTTGGTAAGCTTTGCTCATGATGGGCTTGAGTTGTATCACCCGCTCCAATGAAATCATCGCCTCGGCGAATTGCCCGGCTTCAATCAGTGCCTTACCCAAGCTAAAGTGCCCCAGCTCATTGTCCGGGTCTGCCTCTGCCATTTGCTTAAACTGTTGAATACGCTGATCCACGCTCATTTATTGCTCTCTTTCCGAACAACCTATAGTTCCATAAACTCAAGCTAAGGATTGTATCTCATCAACGATCAAGGTCTAGCGGGAAGGCCCTAATGACGAAGAAAAAACTCCAGCAACTCATAACCGGGGTCTATCTGTAGATCGCTGACTCGTGCATTAACTTCAGAAAACGGTCGGTGAAGCACCGGATGGATCAGATGACCTGCTAGGCAAAAAGGCGGCGGCGTCATCGAATGTACTCGGCTATCGACCAGCGTGGGATGATCCGGAGCGACCATGATGCGCCATTGATCAAAGCTACGCAGCTTATCCAACAGTGGACCGACGATATGCGCGTCTATCTGCTCAATAGCAGCCACCTTAGCCGCAGCATCTCCCTGGTGCCCTGCTTCATCCGGTGCTTCAATATGCACAATGACGAGGTCGTGCGTATCAACGGCTTCAACCGCAGCAGCACCTTTGGCCACGTAGTCCGTATCTAAATAACCCGTCGCACCAGCCACATCGAGCACCGTAAGCCCTGCACACGTAGCCATACCACGAATCAAATCAACCGCCGCGATGCACGCACCGCTTATGCCAAAGCGCTTGGTCAATGGTTCCAGACTAACAGACCGACCGCATCCCCATAGCCAAATGTCGGTGACGGGGTTTTCGCCCAAGTCGCGCCGCACCTTGTTGACTTCATGCTCTGCCAAAATCTCATGGACCCGGGCCATGAGATCGACCAAGACGTTCGCCCCTTTTCCCCTGGGAACATGCTTGGATACTGCTTGGTCGGGTATATCGTGCGGCGGTGTGCAATGAGCTTTCATCCCGTCCATATCGCCGACCACCATTAAATGGCGATAAGAAACGCCTGCATGAAAACTGCACCGCGTATCGCCAAGCTGCTTGTTTAGATCACAGATGAGTTGACGTGCCTCACAATCGCCAATGTGCCCAGCCGTATAATCCTCCATCAAGCCATCTACGATAGTGACAAAATTACAACGAAAAATGAGTTGATCCGACGCAACAGCCACGCCACGATAAACCGCTTCCAAAGGCGCTCGACCGGTATAACAGGTATGCGGGTCATACCCCAACAGCGACAAGGTAGCTACGTCACTACCGGGCGTGAACCCCTCCGGCACGGTCACCACACACCCTTGTCGACCATGACTGGATATCCAATCGATATGCGGCGTCGCAGCTGCTGCCAACGGCGTTAGATCATGCAGAGCGGACACCGGTTCATCCGCCGCGCCATCAGGTATAACAATGACAAACTTCATGGATCAATTCTTCGCACAAGGCAGACAACCCTACACTAATGATCTTAATGGCCCGAGCATCGCCCGACCAGACGATCTATTGACGTTCTAAGAAAATGAAACCGGATCAACATCCACAACCAATGATTTCGCCTTGGAAAATAAACACTTCTGCTCACGAAGCACGCCCATCAATTTGCGTAAATCCGTCGCATGAGTTGTACGAACAATCACTTCATAGCGATACATGTTGCGTAAGCGAGCCATCGCACAAACGTTTGGCCCTAACACACCGGCACCGGCTAATGCCAAAGTAGATAGCACTTCCTGAATACGCCGCACAACCACATCAGCCTCATCCCTGGCTATCTCCTCACGCGGATGCGATAACACCAAACGCACAATTCGGGCAAACGGCGGCAGACCCGCTCGACGTCGCACGGCTAATTCGTTTTCGGCGAACGATTCGAAGTCATGATGTAGCGCGAAACGCATAGCCGGCAATTCGGGCATGGTTGTCTGGACCACCACTTGCGCACCACTCTCGGCGCGTCCCGCACGACCGGCGACTTGGGTCACAAGCTGGAAAAGTCGCTCATTCACGCGAAAATCCGAGGCATAACTCGTCGGGTCCGCATCCACCACGCCGACAAAACGAACATGGGGAAAGTCCAGCCCCTTGGCTATCATTTGCGTACCGATCAACACGTCTATCTCCCGATCCTGAAACTGCTTTATAATGCGCTCATATTCACGGCGATGCGTCATGGTATCGCTATCGACACGGGCAATTTTTGCATCGGAGAAAAAGCCGCGCACATCATCCTCTAATCGTTGTGTGCCAAAACCAACCTGCTGAAGCAACTGACCGCAAGTTGGATTCATGCAATGCGTAGGAATGGGCGTGCGTAAGTTACAATAATGACAACGACACTGCTTCGACGGGGCATGTACGACCATACCCACCTGACAATTAGGACACATCACGCGCGATTTACACGTCGGACAAAATACGCGATACGCAAACCCTCTACGATTAAGCAGCATCATAGCCTGTTGTTTGCGATCTAGTGTCTCACCAAGTAACCGATGCATCGAACGCGATAGCAATACCGGCTGTTTACATTCCGCCCATTCATCGCGCATGTCGATCACATGGATTTTGGGAAGCGACAGCGACATGACACGACTTGGCAATACTTGCAAATGATAATCTTGGCGCGTGCGGGCGTGGTGATAAGTTTCCAGCGATGGGGTCGCGGACCCCAGCACAATGGGAATGCGGTGCAAATTGGCCCGCATGATCGCTACGTCACGCACATGGAAACGCGGCGTTTGCAGGTTCTTATAGCTGGGTTCCTGCTCCTCATCCACACAGATCAAACCAAGATTCGGACATGGCACAAACACGGCGCTGCGCGTACCGATCACCACCTTCTTATCCCCCGTCGCCACCCGTCGCCACATAATCGACCGCTGCGAGCCGGTTAACCCGCTATGAAAAAGCGCCACATCGGGTAACCGTTGCGTGAGACGCGAAACCAACTGCGTCGTCAGCACAATCTCCGGTACGAGAAGGATTGCCTGTTGACCGGCAGCTAGTGCTCGACGTATGGCGTGGATATAGACTTCCGTCTTACCGCTACCACTGACGCCATACAACAGCATCACACCAAAACTGCCGCGCTGCGCCATCTTCTCGATTTGATCACAGGCTGCCCGCTGGTCCGCATTGAGCGAAAAATCCGGATCAATTGGTTCGATCACTACATCGTCCGGCTTGGGCATTTCCTTGCGTATTTCAAGCGACACCCAGCCACACTTCACCAGTGCAGACAATACGCTTGCCCCAGCACCCACCTCCCGCAGCAACACATCCACCGACATCGGTTCTTGAGCTTGTTGTAATGTATCGAGTATCGCCCGACGTTTAGGACTCAAACGCCCCGGCTGCTGTACAATTTTCTCTAACGGCGTCACCAACTTGGCATAACGAACAGTAAGCAGACCGGACTCTTTCCGAACCGCCTCCGGGAGCATCGCTTTAAGTGCAAGCCCCCACGAGCACGCATAATGAAGCCCGATCTGTCGCCCTAAAGCTACGAGTTTTTCACTGAGGAAACTTCGGTCGTCTACGCACTGCCCGATGGGGCGTAAGGTTGAGTCCCAAATCTTATGGTCCAGCCCGACAATAAATCCCTCGACTTCTCGTGCACGCTTGCCGATCTGTACGAGTACACGCTGACCAATCTCTATCGCCTCTGCTAATTCCTCATACACACAGAAGTTGTGCGTTTTTTCCGTCGAAAGAATCGGCGCAACTTCAGCCACCAGCCCCTCACGCTGCTGACCCTGCTCAACCCAGAGGAATTCACTCGATTGGGATATAATTGAAGAATCACCAGCCATCGCTAACGCCTTGAACACACGAAAACACTAGCGTAAGCGCTAGTCTTTGATACGACCAGCGAGCCGGGCGATTTGCAATTCAAGACGTTTAATTTCGCGCATTAACGCGTTTTTATTGAGTTCCATCCAGAACCACACCTTCATCATCGTCACAGCCGAAAAACATACTAGGCACGCTCCCGCCCACATCAGCAGGTCGCGGGGGTCTTCAACTCGGAAGAATCGTATGGCCGACAGAATACCCAGCACCATGAAAACGATCGTCCAAAAAATGGTCAAATAAACCAGCCAACGATGCTTGCCTCGAAAAGTCTCCATGACCATCTCAAACATGGATAGCTCACCACCAAAATCTTCGAAAATCTCGGCATCCTCTTTTCGCAAAGCTTCACGTATTTTGTCATCGAGTTCGTTCATGATTCCATCCTTTCCAACGTCTGCTTGAGTTGATGTCTTGCGTGAAACAAGCGCGACTTCACGGTTCCTACCGGCACATCCAACACACGAGCGATCTCAGCTAATCCCATCTCATCAAGATAATGAAGTGAAAGGATCACCCGTTGATCACTCGGCAACTTAGCCATCGCATCGCGTAACAATGTCACTTCGTTCGCCGAGTTATTTTCACTCGACGTTTCATCAGCCTCTAACCTAGCCGCTTCACGTAACTCTTTCGCCACCTTCCGCTGCAAAACGCGTCGCCTGGTCCAGTCGGCGCATTTATATCGCACAATACGGTAAGCCCACGATCGAAAGCGCGCCGGGTCATCGAGTCGTCTAAGACCTCGAACAATAGCTAGCCACGCTTCCTGCGTAACATCTCGCATAGCCTCTCGATCCGCCGTCCATCGCCACGCCAGTCGACCAAATCGCGGCTGCCATCGCGCAATCAACATCTTCAGCGACTCACCATCACCCTCCTGGCACTGCAACACCAGCAACTCATCCTGGATGTCTTCCGGTGTCCTACTCATTCACACTCACCACTAAAGTCGCGCTGTCCGCTGTTCAGGTTCAATATTTAACAAAAATAACGCAGTAAGATATGCAGCATCCATATCGCATAATCACCGCTCAAACCAGTTTGGTTATAGGTACTGAGGCCGAGGACTCGAAGTTCATTAACCTCGACAAGAACCGGTCTAAAATACGCTCTATGGAAATTAACCTCTCACACGCTTGAACAAACGGCAACACGCAAATACCTTACGCCCTTAAAGAGACTTTGTGGAGCAGTAGCCGACTTTCGAGGGAACCATCAATGCCGTCATCACCAGAACCCATCCGCGTACGCTTCGCACCATCGCCCACAGGTTATCTGCACATTGGCGGGGCTAGAACCATACTCTTCAACTGGCTCGTCGCTCGGAAAGCGGGTGGCCAAATGGTATTACGCATCGAGGACACCGATCAAACCCGTCACGTGGAAGATTCCGTACAAAAAATTCTCGACGATTTACGTTGGCTCGGACTCGATTGGGACGAAGGCCCCCAGGCCGGCGGCGATCTAGGCCCTTATTTTCAGAGTCAGCGACTGGACATCTACAACCAATACTTGCAGCAACTACTCGAAAACGGTCACGCCTACTACGCCCTGGAAACACCGCAAGAACTCGAACGTATGCGCGAAAAAGCCAAAAAAGAAAGCGGCGGCTTTCGTTATCCGCGTCCCAACCCACTACCCACCGTAGCACAGGGGCTACTTGCCAAACGCGAGGGTAAGCCCGTCGTTGTGCGATGCAAAATGCCCAACGACGACATCACGGTTCACGATAGCATTCTAGGCGACATCACACTATCCGCCGATCAGTTCGAAGACTTCATCATCCAAAAAAGCGATGGATTTCCAACTTACCATTTCGCCTGCGTGATCGACGACGCGCTGATGAAAATCACCCACGTACTTCGAGGCCAGGAACACTTGATGAACTCGCACAAGCACGTCGCACTGCAACGCGCTCTCGGCTTCCCCACGCCTCACTATGGTCACATGCCTGTCATATTCAATCTCGATGGGTCCAAGATGAGCAAGCGAGATAAGGAAAAAGCCGTCAAAGCCGGCCTGCCGCCGCCCGAAATTGAAGTACACGACTTTCGTCGCGCAGGTTTTTTGCCCGAGGCCATCCTAAATTTCATCGCCCTACTCGGCTGGAGTACCGGCGACGACCGGGAAACATACACCTTAGACGAACTAATGCAGGCTTTTTCAATCAAGCGTATCGGTAAAACCAACGCCAAATTTGATCGGGCTAAACTGCTTTCATTTAATACCGACTGGGCTACGCGTTTGCCATTACCGAAACTGTTGGAACACCTTAAAGATTACGCAACGATTAACGATCTCCCCATGCGCAGCGCTACCGACGACCTGTTCATACGTCTTCTTCAAGCCTGCGCCGGCTTTCGCACCTTTACAGACCTGCAAAAAAAGATCGGCTTTCTATTCGTAGATGATGAGGCCATCGAATATGACCCCAAAGCCGTCAAGAAAGTTCTCGCCAAAAACGACGGCGCAGGCTATTCGATGCTGGAACAAATACGTGCTAAGCTGGAAACATTAACTGACTGGTCAGGCGCATCAATCGATGCCTTGGTCAAAGCGCTTTGCGAATCGTTAGACACAAAAATGGGTAACGTCGCCCAACCGATTCGCGTAGCTGTGTCAGGCTCAACAGTTAGCCCATCCATCGGCGAGACGCTGGAGTTACTGGGAAAGAATAGGACACTACAACGCATCGACCGATGTCTAGCCATCCGATCAACGTCGTGATGAAGACCACGATCCGCCTATCGCATTAAACGAGCCACAACATCCGCATATTTGGCAGAGGTATTTGTAACAATTTCGTCGGGAAGCTGAGGACCGGGAGGTGTTTTGTCCCACGTTCCGGCTTCGACGAGCGTCGTGAGATAATTGCGTACGTATTGTTTATCGAAACTGTCCTGGTCGCGTCCAGGCTCATAATCATCTGCCGGCCAAAAACGAGATGAATCGGGAGTGAGCACTTCGTCAATCAGGTAATACTCACCATTCAGCTTTCCCCATTCAAATTTGGTATCCGCGATGATAATGCCCCTCTGTCGCGCATAGTCCGCAGCCTTGTTATATAACGCCATGCTACGGTCTCGCAGCTCCTGCATACAAGACTTGCCTACAAGTTCGCAAGCACGCTCAAAGGAAACATTCTCGTCGTGACCCACATCCTCCTTGGTGGCAGGGGTGAAAATCGGTTCAGGTAGCTGTTGACACTGCTGCAGGCCCGGTGGTAACGCTATACCACACACCTCGCCGGTGTTGAGATAGTCCTTCCAGCCCGACCCTGTGATATATCCACGCACGACAAACTCAATAGGCACCACCTCGGTCTTGATGCACCGCATGGTGCGGCCCTGCAACTGAGGCAAATATGATTCCATACCCGCAGGCGCAGTATCCTGGAGCACTTCTATGAGATGATGAAGTACGTCTCCCTGAAAAAAATCAAACCAAAAGTTGGAAACGCTTGTGAGCATCATCCCTTTTTGGGGAATAGGCGTAGGGAGAACCACATCATAGGCACTAATACGATCCGTAGCTACGAGCAATATCTCGTCCCCAAGATCGTAAATATCTCTGACTTTACCTCGACGGACGGGTACATCCGCGATATGGGTCTCTGTGACGACGGGAGTCGTATTCAAACTAGTCATTGGTTGGCTCCGACGCTATATAACACATAATCCGCTTGGTTTTTGCTAAATCCGTATGCTAAAACCCACCTATAAATCAACATACTGCTCGCACGAAGAGCAGTCTGGAAAGCGACGATGCACCGGATTTCGTCCCTCTTCGGCGGTCATGATAACGTATAATGACACGGAATGGGAGTGCAGTATGGCCATATCGATGAAATCATCCGGGAAACTGTCTAAACATGCTCGACGATAGCATACCAATTCGCCATAATGAACACAGATAAGGGCGAGATACGGATGTCTTCGCTCGGACCGATAGTCGATACCTTGAAAGTAAACAGCTATCAGTCGCACAATGGGTTTCATCATGTCGGTAGATCCGACTTGTCGTAGTTATCGTGTTCTTGTGGGCCTACCATGCTTTCATTTGTTGTCTATGCTGCCGGCGAACTAGCTGACACAGTAAACCTAGCCGGTGCCTATGTCGTCGGTAGTGATGATGTTCCCCTCCGGGCTGAGATCACTTTCCGCAACGGCATCATCAAATGCGCCAAACAAGCTGCCGGACCAGCGGGTCTAGCCATACTCTGGCACATAGATGGCGTAGGCACGATTGTGACCGAAACCGTTCGATTGTTAGAACGACAAGCACCCTATATTTTGCAGGTAGAATTAGCCCGTGGACGACTGCTGAGACTCAATCAGAAAATCGAGGACTGGGGCCTCCTGGATCATCGAGAACCCGAAGAAGCCCACGAGCAAATTGACGAGGCCCGCGAATTACTCATCCAGGCCTTACAAGCTGATACACCCGCCCAGGCTGCTAAATTGGGGGATAAATCACTAGCCGTTGCAACGAAAGGCTCTGAAAGCCTGTGTGCGTATCATGCGAAGGTTTTTTTCGAGCGGCGACTGCAAACAGGGTCGCTACCACGACGCGTGCTGGGGTGTGTGGTAGCAGACGAAGCCCCTCCCGAACAGGTCATATCGCATATTGCACCCACCTGTGATTTCGTCACTGTTCCAATGAACTGGCGTCAAATCGAACCGTCGGAACAGACCTATGACTGGAAGGCGATCGACAGCTGGATTGAGCTACTCGCCAAGCAAAAACTGCCCATCAAAGGTTCTCCCCTGTTGTGCTTCCACGAGGATACTGTTCCAAAATGGCTCTACGCCTGGGTAAATGATTTTGACACCCTGCGCGATCTTGCCTTTGAGCATATTCGCCGCGTCGTCCATCGTTATGGACAATATATCCATGCATGGGATGTGGTTAGTGCGGTACACGCCCCTAATTGCATGCCGTTCAATTTTGAGCAAATCATGGAACTGACGCGAATGGCCGCTGCCCTGACCAAACAAACAGCCCCTAAATCAAGCATCATCATCGACATTGTCATGCCCTGGGGGGAATACTACAGCCGAAATCAGCGGACTATTCCCCCGCTACTCTACGCCGATATGATCGTCCAAAGCGGTGTCTGTTTTGATTCCTTTGGCCTGCAATTTCATTTTGGTCCTAAACGAGACGGCATGTTTGTTAGAGACATGTTTCAAATTTCATCCATGCTGGACGTCTTCGGAAAACTCGGTAAACCGATTCAGATCACCGGCATCCAGGTACCATCCGGCACCGGCCCTGACGGTACGACCACGACAAGCGATGATCGACCGGACTTATCTGGTGGAACATGGCGCGAGGAATGGAATGAACAAATTCAGGCTCAGTGGATGAATCAATTTTCTATCTTAGCCTTGAGTAAACCTTTTGTAGAATCGATTTCGTGGGGTAGCTTGTACGACCACGGACGACAACCTGTCCCACACGGCGGACTGCTCCGATCAGATGCGGCTCCCAAACAGGCTTACCACGATCTTGTCGCTTTCCACAAAGAAATCAAACAGGCTACTTGATCTCAAATACTATCACGCATCTTGAATCCTCATGAATTCACAAGCGTCGCCCACCAATCACGCAACCGACTACCATGATAAAAAGCGTGTGATTACCTTACGATTAACCGTCACCTTTTGCATACTTTGGCTAATTGTCATAATAGGACTTGTGCGTTCGCCAAAGACATATTCAACTCGACCACCCTTATCACTTACGAGCTTACGTATCAATCCCAACCTAGCTGAGCCATGGGAATTATCCACGTTACCAAGCATTGGTGATACCAAAGCCTCCGCCATCATAGACTATCGATACATGCGCACGTTGGATACTGACCTCGAAAATCCTGCACCGGCTTTCGCCCATGCTGACGAACTACTGCACGTACGTGGCATTGGCCCAAAGACTGTCTCTAAGATAAAACCGTATTTACGTTTTGACAACGTAAAGCACTGATACCTATCCCTGTCCTGGAGATGTTAACAACGGTGGGCGGCGGCGGCGACGACGTTTTTTGGGTGCACCGAGTGGTCTAGGCTCTGCCTTTCGAGGTTCAGCCGCCTCAGCTATGGGAATCGCTTCGTAGGCCGTGTTGGCAAACAGGTCTGCATGAACCTCTTTCCACAATCCATCAGCCCGATTAAACACGCCACCGGATACCATAACGTTCATAGTGGGTGTTGCATCTACGGCACGAATCGTATCAATAAGATTTCGGACCATGGGCACACCACTAGGGTTCGTGCCATAAATCATCAGAATCTCGGGACGCATCTGCCCGACGAGTGTCAGTATTTCGTCAGCGGGAACGCCGCCACCTAGAAAATATACTTCCCAACCTCTACTCTCGAATATATCAGCCGTTATTTGTGCGCCCAATTCTTCACACTCACCTTCAGCGCAGCAAATGATTATCTTCTTTCCACTGGACTCAGCCATGTCCAGCTGCGCCTGCATTTGATCGGCAATGGCGCGGTTGATTCGGGTGGCCATATGCTCCGATGCAGCGTTGATTTTGTCTTCACGATACATCGTCTCGATCTGCTCCATCGCAGGCCAAAGCAGGTCGCGATACAATCGCATCGTATCACCCCACCGTTTCATGCGGTCTTGTACAAACTGCCGGCAAACCATGCGATTGCCAGCTAACAGAGGGGTCATATAATCGTTGAGCAGAGAAAGGGTCGCCATCGAATTCACTCCTTACGCTCGGACCAGACACTAAGGCCTCTGGATAGGCCTCCTGCCTGATCCTTCGAGAGTGATCCGTAGCTTGTTTGTCTCAAAATCGGACAAGCCTCCGCTTGCCATTCCATTCACCAACCTAGCCATCCGACAAATGTCACTATGGGTAGCCTGGGTTGTTTAGCTAGAATTTTATCGGCCAGGGCGCAAAAAAAACTTGAACGCGGGCAATCATTACTTGCATGAGTCATATTTCAGCCAAATCTTGCGTTTCCTACCTTACAGAAGCGCAATCCTTGCACATCAGCAGCTATGGAACACGAAAGCCGAATGGGTGGCGGGCAATCTGTAGCTGTGTTGTCAGGGTCGATCATGACCAGCATATGGCTGAAAACTAATCTGTTTATTGTTTGCTCAAGCGCACCGGCACTTAACAAACTGAGAAACATACATAAAGTTGATCATTACCATGCTGCAAAATTGTTTTGCCGTAGTACATCACTCGCGGAAGTACTGATTGTTATGTGGAGGTTAAAAGAACTATGTCTTCGAAAAAGTTCGCCGACCGAATTTTGAAATACATCAGCCAGGGTGGGTATCAGCCTCAAGCCGCGGCTGAGCTTGCCTTGGCTATGGACATTGGCGAGGAAGAACTTGGCGATTTTCATAGTGCCTGCAAAGCGCTGATGAGAACCGGTCGGGCTGCGCTGGGCAGTAGTGATGTGATGATGTTGGCTGAGCCTCCAGCCGTTGTCGTCGGTAGCTTTCGGGCCAATCCACGTGGCTTTGGCTTTATCATTCCTGATACGCCTAACGCGCACGGCGATATTTATATCGCGCGGGAAAAGACAGGGGGCGCCTTAACCGGCGACCGTGTGCGTGCTCGCGTTTCAAGAAGAGGGAAACGTCAGGGGCGTATGTTATTCGATGGTCGTATCGTAGCTATTGTCGAACGCGGTCAGAGTCAATTCGTCGGAGAACTCAAACACCAAGGTAAGCGATGGTTAGTAATGCCCGATGGTAACGTGCTGCACATCCCCATCACCGTCGGCGACCCCTCTGCGAAAGGGGCTAAAGCGGGTGACCAGGTCGCCGTAGAAATGACCGAATATCCGACACCGCAACGTGCCGCCCGTGGGGTCATTGTCAAAGTGCTTGGGCCACGGGGTAATCCGGAAGTCGACATTCTTTCAGTTATTGAACAATACCAGTTGCCGAAAGACTTCCCGGCTCAGGTTCTTCGTGAGGCGCGACAAGCCGTCAGACATGACCATGTTGACTCGGCCATAGAAGATCGCGAAGACCTCCGCAAACTCACCGTGATTACGATTGATCCACCGGACGCACGCGATTTCGACGATGCCATATCTGTGACACGAAATAAAAATGGAACCATCGAACTTGGCGTACACATAGCTGACGTGAGCCACTTCGTACCCTCCGGATCCGCCATTGACGTGGAGGCTCATAAACGAGGCAACAGCACGTATCTACCAAACTATGTCATCCCCATGCTCCCCGAAGTATTATCCAACGGCGTATGCTCCTTACAACCGCGCGAGGTGCGTTTGGCAAAAAGTGCGTTCATCACTTACTCGCCACGTGGGATCGTCAAAAAAACACGTGTAGCCAATACAGTCATTCGCTCAACCAAACGGCTCACCTATGTGCAGGCACAAAAAATTCTCGATGGCCAATTAGGAAAAACGAGCGATAAAGTGGTCACCTTACTCAAAGACATGGAGTCACTAGCGCGGACCATTCGCCATCGAAGGCTCCAACATGGTATGCTCGTGCTCGACCTACCGGATTCAGAACTTGTTCATGACGACGACGGGCATGTCATTGATGTTGTCCCGGCTGACACTAGCTATACCCATACGATGATCGAAATGTTTATGGTCGAAGCCAACGAAGCTGTCGCCCGTTTGCTCCACGACACAAGTGTTGCCTATTTACGCCGCGTTCACGAGGAGCCGCGAGATTTGAGCGAAGGAGGCTTGCAACGATTGCTGCGCGTGCTTGGACATGAGCTATCTGATGACGCCGATCGTAGCGAGGTGCAAGCACTGTTGGATAAAGTGCGTGGCCAATCGGAATCTTTCCCAGTAAATCTTGCGGTCTTGCGCTCCATGCAGGCCGCGGAATACGCCCCACGGGCCGTCGGGCATTATGCGCTGGCCAGCGAAAATTATTGTCATTTCACCTCACCCATTCGCCGTTACCCGGATTTAACCATACATCGCTTAATTGATGCGCTGCTCGAAGGAAAACTCAAAACGAAGAAGGGGCGAGAGTCCACACCTTCCATGCAAGACCTCATCACGCTCGGTAGTCATTGCGGCGATAGAGAACGCAAGGCTGAAGCTGCGGAACGCGATGTTCGCCTTGTGCGAGTGTTGCGATTGATTGAAACTACATACCTTGGCGATGAGTTTGACGGTGTCGTTACCGGCGTAGCTAACGTCGGGGTGTTCGTTCAGTTGGATAAATTCCTCGTCGATGGACTCATCTTATTCGATAACCTGCCCGACGATTGGTGGCATGTTGATGCGCGTCGTGGGGTGGTCATCGGTGAACGCAGCGGGCGGGAGATACGCATCGGCGATAAGCTTCTCGTGCGTATCGCTAGTGTACATCTTCCCACACGGCGCATGGATATAACCTTAGTGGATGTGCCCCAGTTGCGCAACAAAAAACGTAAGCGAAAACCAGCCAGCTCAAGCAGTGGCAAGACCACGCAAAATCGCAAGGGAAAGGGAAAGAAAAAACGCGTTAAAGCACAGCGTCATGTGATCAACAAGAAGAAAGGCCGTTAGACACGAGTAGGGTTGGTCGGAGTAAGCGTAGCGGCTGACATTTCGCCGGCGAGTAGCCAATCATTTCTTGGTGCGGATACTGCAGACAGAAGTGTTGGTTGAGCAGGTACGCCAACCACGGTCGTCATGGGGGCGACATCACGTATGACTACCGCCCCTGCGCCTATGACCGCTTCATATCCTACGCGCAAACTTTGAATCACCGTGGCACCAATACCAACGAACGCGCCGGACTCAACAGTAACACGACCAGCTAATCTTGCCCCGGGGCATATGTGGGTGGCTGTACCGATCAACGATTCATGATCGACGATACACCCCGTATTAAGAATGACAGAGTCACCTATCTGACAATGAGCGCAGACCAAAGCACCGGCAGCGACAACGACATTTTTCCCCATCGTGGCATTACCTGCTATGTTGGCTGAGGGATGGACGGCGTTGATGAGTTTAAGACCTAGGTTCGACAGCGTGTGTGAGAATGCACGCCTCACACCATTGTTGCCAATCGCAACGATCGCACTATCCATCTCGTGTTTTGATCGAAGGGTTTCGAGATCATCGGGTGCTCCCAACACTTCAACACCGTCAACATGTCGTCCCATCATGTGAGCATCGGAGTCGACAAAACCTATGACATCAACCTGGCCGGCGTTTCGGAGAATATCCAACACAACGCGACCGTGACCTCCACATCCGAGGATGATGCATCGGCTACACGTTGATGGCGAAGATGTAGTAGCGGGCACGTTCGTCTGCTCCTATTCGATCGGTTATGCGACATTCGCCGAGGATAGCCGCAGACTGTAATATCGGTCGTTCGTCCGTGCGTCTGAATCACACTTACCCCACGTATCAACATCGGCAAGCTGCAACAGGTGTTGATTTTACGTATACGCCACTTAGAAATTGAATATACCCGGCTTTGTGAGCCGATTTGACGTTATGGACCGTGCTATCTATACTTCCGCGCCGCGGGTCGCCGAAGCCGGGTGTTTTGGCGCAACTCGTTTATTCATAAGAGTTTATCAATGAACCCTAGCTCTGAGGTCGTGGTTAAGCCTATCCTAACTCGGCCATTTCTCACTGTCGTGGGTTTGATGGTGTGTGCCCTGATCCTTTCAGGCCCGGTTGCCAATCGATTGGGAATCAACGCGGCGAAGAAGTCGTTGCCGCTAAAAGCTCGACTTAGCACGTTGGATGAGACTTCGCTGCTTCCCTATCGTGTGGTTGAACGTGTCATCCTTGATGCCACGATGGTCGAGTCGCTGGACACCAGTGAGTATATCAACTGGATTCTCGAAGATACAAGCCTTCCGAAGAATCATCCGCTTCGACTGGTGACACTCCTGGTCACCTACTACACGGGCGCTAACAATATCGTTTTGCACAAACCCGACGTTTGTTACTATGGCGCAGGATATCAGCCGGCTCAACCGCATGAAGAAACAACCATTCGGGTCACTGGGATCGGTGAGACCATCCAAGATATACCGATCCGTGTTTTAAGTTTTTCCAAGACGCAAATACACGACCAACGCAAAGTATCTGTCGTATACAATTTTTATTGTAACGGTCGCTTCGTCGCCAATAGTCTACGTGTACGCCTTTTGCTCAACAGCTTGACAAGTACGTATGCTTATTTCAGCAAAGTTGAGGTTAGTTTTCCCAGAGCGACACGTGAACAAAATGTCGAAGGTGTAGTCAAACTGTTCAACCGCGTACTCCCCGTCTTGTTACGTGATCATTGGCCTGATTTCGAAGCGGCTGAGCGTGCAGCAAAACAGGGTAAGTCTGAGTAAAGGAATCAACCGATATGGCTCGCAAGCGTTTGAATAAAAATATCATCATCGGCCTAACCCTATTTTCAATGGTGGTCATGGTGTTATTAGCCGTGCTTATGTTGCAACAATTGCAACGTCGCGACCCCAAGCATTTCATCACATTAGCCAATGAATATGAAGCGCATGAAGAGTGGCGACAAGCCGCCGGATTTTATATGCAAGCATTCAGTCGTAGCCAAGACCCGATACATCTGGTCTCGGTGGGACGTGCGCTACTTGAGGCTGGTGAAGTAGCACGCGCTTTAGCCCAATGGGAACAAGCGCTGGTTGATAATCCTTCGCTGGTGGCTGCACACCGCATCCGACTCGAAACTCTGCTGAAACTATCGGAGCTTTACCCCTCGCCTCGTATCTGGTCAAAGATTGCCGACGCTGCGGAAGCCATGTTGGATAATGCCGTTCAAAAGGATGATATGACCCTGGCATTTGCCAAACATGCCAAAGGATTATCGCTAATCCATCGCGAAGCCGTTGTCGGGGCCCAAGCGAAAGAGGAAGGTCTTGCGGCCTTGAAAGAGGCCGTTTCGCTGCAACCGGATCACATTGACTATGCCATCGACCTTGCTAATGCACACATACTGGCAGGTGAGATTGCAACCGGAGAAACTCAATTCACGAACCTACTCGCCAGCTACCCGGACGATAGTATCGAAGCCTCTACCATTCATATAGCCTACGCCAAGTATCTGAATAGACCGCGTGAACCGGACGAAACCAATGACGCATATTTTGCCCGCATAGCGCGAGCCGGTATACACCTCATCAGTGGTGTCGCTTCCGCCGGGGTTGACTCGAAGGCGATTCATGAAGCGAATAAGCAACAAGGAATTTTCTTTGCCCAAGCCTGGGCACGAGCCGTACAACAGAAAGCGACTGATGAAGAAAACAACGCACGCAAAGCCAAAGCGGTGGCTGCATATGAGCTGAGTATCGAAGCTGATGGCGATGATTTTGAGACCTATGTTCTGCTGGCTACACTTCATCGTGCTTCGCAACATTATGATGATGCGATCAATACGTGCGAACGCCGCTTGGATGCCGGGTTCTCTCGTAAAGGTATTCGTGCTGCCCGGGACAAACAACTTGCTTTTCAATTGATGATTCTTGCCTCACAAGCCGCCCTGGCGAAAGCGCAGGCTATTGATGTTGCGATCGATCCACAACAAAAGGAACAACTTATTACCCGTGCCAAGCAATATGTGGACGACGCTAACGGAGAGTTTCCGGGGCACCCACGTGTCTTGACACAATCAGCACGCATTAAGTTCGTTACCGGGCATGACAGAGCAGCCCTAGATGATTTACGCCAGGCCGATGCCGGATTCATGGCTATGGATACCGTTGACTGGGAAAGTAAATTGCTATTGGCACGTCTGCACCTCAAACTCAACGAACCAGGCGCAGCGAAGGAAACTCTATTAGACGGTCGCACCAGGGCCGGGGCCACTGCACCACTGAGTATGTGGATCACGTATGCGCAGGCGTTGATGCTTAACGACGAAATTGATAACACCGAGCTTGACCGCGCTTTGGAAATCGTACGTCGTAACGATCCAGGCAACAGCGAGGCCCGGCAGATTCAGGCTGCCCTGCAGGAACGCCGAGGCCAGTATCAGCGCGCCGGTCAGCTCGTTCAGTCAGAAGCACTCCGTATACTGTTGCAAGTGCGTGAATATGTTAGCCAAGACGACATCACGCAAGCTACGCAGGTGCTCCTCGAAGCGCTGCAAACCGATCCGGCAGAGCCTAGACTCGTCGCGACGGCTATTCAACTTCTTCTTGCGCAAGACAAGGTTGATCGCGCTCGATCGGTCGTTGACGCAGCGCTACAAACCAAACCGGATGACGGATATCTAAAAAGATTGGCGCTGGTTGTACAGCCGGACCTATCGCCGACGCAGCGCAAAGAAGGCATGCTCTCACTGATTAGCGAACAGGAGGATGCCTATGAGCGGGCCGCTTCGCTAGCGGATTTCTATATCCGCAATAAAGAACCTGAAAAAGCATTGGCACAACTTGACGATGCTGAAAAACATCTCCTCGCTAAGGATACGCCCGCTGCCCAACAGACAACCAGTGAACAACACCGGGCCATATTGCTGAGTAAACTCCGCGTCGCTGCCCAATCCCATAATGATCTTGCCATGGAACAAGCACGAGACGCAGCGGCTAAGTATAATGTAGACGGTGCGCGCGGGCAGTTTATCCTTGGCTTGTACTATATGTATCGCGATGAATGGTCTCTAGCAAAACTGGCGCTACGGGCGGCGGTCGATGCCCAACCTACACATGCGCGATCTCTAGCGAGCCTGGCTCATTGCTTACATCGTTTAGGAGACACGGACGAAGCCTCATCTTTGTATCAACGTGCACTTCGCGTCAATCCCAACGAAGCACTCGCCCGTAAAGGACTGGCCATGCTGGCTAAAGACGTCGGTGATGAGTCAGCCTTTGAAATGCACTTAGCCGCTTGCCGACGTTTAATCCCATCGGATCAATGGGTACGCAATGAATTGGAATTACAGCAAGAGCGTGCAGACCCCGACAGCGCCATTGCCCGATACGAAGCAAAACTAGCGGATGATGAAAATAACTTGAAAACGCTATCTCGTTTAGCGGAACTATATGAAGCTAAAAATAATCTTGAAAAAGCAGATGATATGTACCGTCGCCTGATGGCATTGAAGCCTAACGAACGCGTACTCATCGTCGCGGTTGGTAAATACTATCGACGCACGCATCGAAACGAACTTGCAGAGAAAGCGCTGCAACACTTCGCCCAATCTCAACCGACGCCCCAAGAAAAAGCTGAAGCGCTCGTACTACTGGCCGCACATCAACTTAGTCTAGGCCGTCACGACGATGTTGAAACAACGTTACTTCAAGCAGCCGAGATCGCACCCACCTTCGAAGTGTGTCATAGTCTGGGTGAGTTCTACCAGCGCACCGCGCTCAATCCGGCTGAAGCTTTAGTTTGGTATGATCGTGCGATCGCCTCGAAAGAAGATAGTACCGATGTACAATTAGCCTCCGTCAAGCTCGCCAGGATTGCTTGTTTATTATCGCGTGAACTTGATGATCTCGACAAGGCCGATGAAGGGTTAACAGCCTTTAGAAAACAATACCCAACTGATGTGCGTGCCGAACTGTGGCATAGTGAAATACTATCTCACCGAGGACAAATCGCTCCGGCCATCGAACATCTTTCTATCTTTTTGCAGGCTAACCCAAATCATACTTATGCCTTGTACAGACGTGCACAACATAACTTATCACTTGGTCGATTACCGGCTTCCCTCAACGACCTTGAGCAAATCAAACAAATTGATCCTCGCGCACTATCGCTGGCCCCGCGTTTACTTTTAGCAAAATTGCACCGCCAAGCAGGTCGACGGAATGCACAGATTCGTGAACTGGAATCTATCTTGCGAGACGCGCCGCAGTCTGATATAGCTTTAGAGGCTTTGACCCGGGGCTACATAGCACAAGACCGATTTGCGGATGCGGATCGCGTAGTGACCTCACGGATCAACCAATCTGCAGATGCACCTGACCCTCGTTGGTTTGCACTACGGGCCGACATCTCAGCCGGTCTTAACGATCCCGGCAAGGTGTTGGCTGATCTAAAACATGCCGCTGAGTTGTCTAAGTATTCACCCACAAGCGTCATCGCAGTACTGGATGCCTTCGCAGTATATGACCGGTCTGTCGATGGTGTGGCCTATTATGAACAGTTTTCCAATTCCGAGAACACGTCAGCTTTGCTTCTAGGGAGATATGCAGAACTGCTCGCCTTGGCCGGACAAACAAACAAGGCGGTGAAGGTATTTAGACAAGCGGTTGATCGGAGCCTAACGACGTCCAGTCAGCACATACGCACTCTGGTGAGTCTCGCACAACGCGGGTTCGGCTCGTTGGAAGTGGCTCAAAAACAATTTACACAGGTGACGATTGACACCTCGATGGCCCGTGCTAACGATCGTATTCTCGTCCGATTGCACTTACTGGCCGGGCAAGTACAGAAGGCTGACATTCTAATCGACAAGCTGCTTGCCTCTGCAGACACCGATCTCCAGCGTGCTGATCTGTATACGGAGCGTGGCGAGCTATATCTGGGATCAGGCCAAATGGATAAAGCACGTCAGGCTTATGAACAATCTTTAGCGTATGACGATACCAACTGGATCGTGCTGAATAATCTCGCCTATCTGCTCTCAGACGCCCTTGGAAAGCACACCGAAGCACTGACTTACGCAAAATCCGCAGTACGGTATAGAGATGTAGCTGAAACGCTAGATACTTTGGGTTGGATTTATGTGCAACTAGATCGATACGATGAAGCAGCCGCTGAACTCACGCGTGCTTTACGGTTGAACCCGGATAGTTATACGGCGTATTACCACCTAGGTGAAGCATACCGTCGCGATCGACGCTTTATTGAAGCCGCAGACATCTTTCGCGTCGGCCTTAGCTTAGCCGAAAGCCAGGGCGACACTGATACGCAGGAGAAGATAACCAAATCGCAAGCCCGAGCCGCAGCCGGCGATTACCAACCATAAACAATGCCCCATGTTAATCCCGTGTCATGACAGTAGATTTTTATCAGCGACTTACTACATAGAGAGTATGATTGTGCTACCGCTCGGAATTGATCTTCGATGATTTGGCTTTGGCTTGTATTATTGTTGATCGCCTCGGGCATCGTCTCCGGTTCAGAAACCGCACTTTTTTCCCTTAGCGATCGAGCACTACATGACTGCGGACGATCCAACGTCAGTCTACGGCGTTTGGTTCACAAGCTCATGCGTACACCCAACCGTGTGCTAATGACTGTGCTCATAGCCAATACCGCCATCAACATTGCTATCTTTTCAACGTCGTACATTCTAGGCAAGCATCTTGGTCAAACCAAACCATGGGCGGCTGCGGTATGCGGGGTCGGCATACTCCTCGCCGTGATTGCCTTTGGCGAAATTATTCCCAAAGCTATCGCCCTGACCCATGCCCAGTCATTGGCTCCTTTTTCGGGCACGGTTATCGCTGTGCTACAGACGGCTCTTTCACCACTTCGTTGGCTGCTAAGATGCTGCCTGGTCCAACCGTTAATACGCCTGCTCGAACCTTCGTCCAAAACATCCGGTCCGGTCACAACTGATGAACTTCGATTGCTCGTGGAACAATCCGCTAAAGATGGCGTCATCAACACGAAGGAGCAGGCTATGCTACAAGCGGTTGTCGCCGCTAATGAGGTGCGTGTGCGAGAAATCATGACGCCCCGTGTTGATCTTGTATCCGTATCTATCGATGCAACGCCGGAAACAATCGCCCAAGTACTTCGCAATAGCCATCGACGCCGCTTCCCCGTATCGGGCAAAGATTTGGATGACATCCGAGGTGTTATATATGCCCGTGATTATTTTCTACATCCGGACCATGCTATATCGAGAACCATGCGCCCTATGCATTACGTTCCGGAACAGGCCAATTTAATTCAGGTATTGCAACATTTTCGCCAACAACACATTCAATTTGCCGTGGTTGTGGATGAGTACGGGGGAACGGCAGGGGTGGTCGCCGTAGAGGACGTCGTCGCCTGGTTGGTGGGTGACGTGCCGGAAACAGATGAAGGTGATAATCAACCTGCCACTGAAATGATAGATCCGGACACCTATCGCATAGCCGGAGACCTCAGTGCCCGCGTACTCGCTGATCGCTTTGACATAGGAGACATGCAGCGTCATATCGACACCGTGGGTGGCATCATGCTTGCTAAGCTTGGTCGACTTCCACACTTGTATGACTCCATTACGATTGGCAACCTGAAACTTACCGTAGAAGACATGCGAAATCGTCGTATTACCCGCATCTTGTTACATCGCGTGAATACAGCACCCGACCAAGGAGTTGAATCGCCATGATCTGGTGCATGTTATTGGTGGTGGCGTTATTGGGGCTGGCCTTTTCCGCGTTTTTCTCAGGTTCGGAAACAGGCATGTATTGCCTCAGTCGCGTCCGCCTTCACCTGGCTGCCAGCCGAGACGACGTGCGTGCCAAACGCCTGGTTGATTTGCTGGAGGATGAACCTCGTACATTATGCGTTACGCTTATCGGTACGAATATCATGAATTATATCACGTCACTGACCGTCGCCTATACACTGGCTAAGGGGCTGACACTTTCCGATGTAGATACCGAGATATATACTGTCATTATCTTGACACCCATCGTGTTCGTTTTTGGGGAAGTCGTCCCCAAAAGCATCTTTCGACTCCACGCCGACCGGCTCATGCTCTCGGGGAGCTGGATGCTCAAGCAGGCTGACCGGGTCTTTCACGCCATCGGCGTGGTGTCATTGTTCACCAAACTAGCAGGCCTGGCGGAGCGCACTTTTCAAAGTCAGCAAGCTAGTTCACGTGTGCTTGCGTTAGCCCCCAAACGTCACATCGTCAATATGCTTCAAGATGCCCTAGCCGGAGAGCGACATGGCGATGCGCGATCATCCTTGATCCGAAAAGTGATACAACTGCCTGAGATACGAATTCATACCGTCATGCTCCCGCGGAATCGGGTCATCAGCCTCTCAGCGGACACCGGTCGTCGTGCATTTATTCGTATAGTCCGCCGATATGGCTACACCCGACTCGCGGTATACGACACACGGCCAAGACATGTGATTGGATTTGTTTCAGTGGATGAATTGCTTCGCCGCACAGATTGGGTGCGCATTGACGAGTGCATTCAGCCAGCGTTGAAAGTCTATGCCCACGACACTGTCGCTAAAGTCATGGCCGATATGCAGCAAAACAAGCGACACATCGCCGTGGTCACCGATCGAGGCGGACAAATGCTGGGTATTGTCACACGCCGCGATGCCCTTGAGGCGGTTGTAGGTGCCATCGAAGGGTCAAAGACGTAAGTGGTCATGTTGGACTTGATATCCTCTTGACCTCGATAGGTTTCACCGCGATCCTGCACACGTGCCACAAGCAAGCATTCTTATTTTAGCCAAATACCCCCAAGCCGGGCAAGTCAAAACCAGACTTGTGCCACCCCTATCGCCGGAGCAAGCAGCACAATGGCACAAAGCATCATTGCGCGCGGTGTGTGAACGCACTACCTCCTGTATGCTGAATTCTACACAGTCACAACCATATACGACCAACGTCATACTGGTAGGTGCGCCGGATTCACAATTACATTCATTTCGTAAACTACAATTGACAGGCATCGACGACTATTGGCCTCAGGGAAACGGAGACCTGGGACAGCGTCTTGCGCGTGTAGTAGATCGAACATTCTCCGGTGGGACGGACGCCGTCGTGCTGCTGGGTGCAGACTCGCCAACCCTGCCGTTGGATTATCTCTCTCGATCTCTATCGCTACTGGAAACACTTGACGCAGTTATGGCCCCCACCCACGATGGTGGGTATTGTCTGTTGTCCCTGCGTAGACCCTGTCCAACACTGTTTGATATGATAGACTGGAGTACATCTGCGGTAGCGGAGCAAACGCGAAGGCAAGCAAGATTAACCAAGATCACTTTGGCTGATTTACCCCCGTGGTATGATATTGACTCCTTCGATGATCTTCAAAAAATGTTGGACGACTATGGCAAAGACGCATTAGTCAAACTGGCGTCGGCTATCGCGTTACAACAATTGACCTCTAAACTTGTAGAACAGGTACAATAATCATGGATGAACTTGTCGGTATGAAACTGGATGACTTTCTTGATGCGACAGCTAATCGTTCCCCAACACCCGGTGGTGGTGCAGTCGCCGCCGCTGCCGGCGCGTTATCATGTGCCATGGCACGAATGGTCGTAGCCTATTCCGTCAATAAAAAAACATCGACCGAGGCTCGCGACAAGATTGAACCCATTGCCCAACAACTGCAGCGCGCGGATCAACTATGCCGTAGCCTCATGGATCAAGATGCCGCAGCTTATACCAAGATGACTACTGCGGCCAAAGCAACCAAAGATAATGAAGACAAACGTGGGGAGTACCAGCAAGCCGTGCTGGAAGCTGTCGGCGTGCCGCTGCAATTGGCTGCTCTTTCCTCAACCGTGCTCGCTACGCTTGACACATTTAAGGAGTACACCAATCGTTACTTGGTCAGTGACCTTGGTGTCGCCGGCGTACTCGCCTTGGCAACGTGCCAAGCGGCTGCTTTCAGCGTTCGAATCAATATCCCCGAATTGACCAACACGGAACAGAGAGAACGAATTAAGGCTGACCTCCAAGCCGTCCTTTCGCGAGCGAAATTGAGCGCAGACTCTGTAAATGCCTATGCTCAGGAGCAAATTGATGACTGATTCACAGCCAGCCGATAGATAACAGATACGTTTTTCTATGATGATGGGATGATCTATCTGTGCGACCAGAAAACGAACACGACTCGGAACAAGTTTCTCCCACGTCGTCCCAAGCAACGGGGCGCCCCTGGATTGGTATGCATTTTGAGTGCTGCAACGTCTATACGCGTATTTATCGCAATGCGGCGGGTGATGCTTATGCAGGTTACTGCCCACGGTGCGCAAGACCCGTTCGCTTGCAGGTTGGCCCCGATGGAACGGACGCTCGATTCTTCCAGGCTCAATAGGGTTGATTCCACCAATCAGCGAATCACAAGCCCCCTAGAAATAATACCGTATTTTCGCATGGCCGACCGTCCGAACTTCGCAGACAATACTATCGATCGTGTCGCGGTATAACCTATCATGTGCCGATTGAACTGATAGCTGGCATGCCTGCGCCAATAGAAAGGACCGCACTAACTTGCTATCGAAGATGATTTTTTCTGACACGCTGCCTACCTGGTCACTGTTTCTGGAGTTGTTCGTCGTCGGCCTGGTCGTGATCCTGGCTGGCGCTAAATTCGCAAAGTTAGCTGATCGATTAGCTCTCCTCCTAAACATAGGAGGTGGATGGATTGGGTTAATTCTGTTGGCGACCGTTACCAGTCTTCCCGAATTGGTTTCCGGATCAACGGCAACCACCATCGGCAATGTCGATCTAGCGCTGGGTGGCATTTTCGGCAGTTGCGCATTCAATATTACCATCATTGTATTAATGAATGCCGTCATCGGTGGTGGTTCGGTATTACGAAAAGTCAGTCCGTCACACACCTTAACCAGTTCATTCGGCTTGGCGCTGATCGGTTTGGCACTGTTTGGTCTCGTTGTACGTAGTCTAATCAACTCATCGGGACAAGTTGCCCAGTTATTCGAGATAGCCTGGGCACTGCTCATTCTCGTAGCTTACCTTGGATGTATGAGACTGGTGTACCGTTTTGAGAAGTCGCAAACCGCTGCGCTTGAAACGGCGGAGGACAAAGCTGTTCAGCGCGTGCCGGGCGCCATGTATCTTACATTAGCTTTACTTGCTTGCGTCATTGTATTGGCTTCTTGGTGGTTGGCGTGTTTGGGTGATGTACTTAGTACTCACGAGATCGGGATCATTGGCCGTCCGCTCGGCGCCACCTTCGTGGGGGCATGTTTTTTAGCACTGGCTACCTCACTACCGGAAATCGCCACCAGTATCGCGGCTATTAAACTCGGCAATATCGATCTTGCCCTAGGCAACATTTTCGGCTCGAACATGTTTAATATATTCGTGATACCCGTGCTAAAAGTTGTCTCCTTAGTCAATGGTCAACCGGTTCTCTTGGCGCAAGAAAGTGTGTCAACCAATGATCATATGATTACCGGACTAACAGCTATACTACTCACCGTCATCGCCGTAGGTGGGTTAACCTACAAAAGCCGCCGTACCGTCTTGCGTCGCTTCGGTTTCGACTCCGTACTTATCAGTCTCACTTACATCTGTGGCATGCTTCTTTTGCTGCTATAATACCGTATGATTGGCGGTCTAAATAAGCGATTAATCGAGTTGCGTGGTCAATTGTTGCGAGCAGTTGCGATATTGGCACACATCGTGCTCGTCAAAACACACCACCATCATTGTTGAAGTTGGTGAACAAAAATGCCTGTATTGGCTAGTTTAGGATAGTAAATGATGATCGCTCGACGACCGTTTCTTATCGCACTCGTGATAATAGGTACTGTTTTTGTCTCCTGCTTTGATGCGGCAGGTCAGTTTGTTCCTACATCGAAGAATTCTAATCTCTCGCGTAACAATGCGCCCGGACCAGAACTGAAAATTCACCAATCACTAAACGCATTATTTCGACAACGAGCCAGTGGCGCTCGAATGAAGGCGTGGGTCTTTTTTGAATCGACCAAGAGCCTGCCATCGCCGCTTGCCCGAAATGTCGCCATACGAAATGCACAGGGTTTATTCACCAACCGTGCGATTCAAAGGCGTACGCTCCGTCGCACAAAACCGGATTTGTTCGACACGCATGATGTACCCGTTCCACCAAATTATATCGATGCGGTACGTTCGACAGGCGCTGAAGTGCGTGTCGTGAGCCGTTGGCTAAATGGCGTAAGCGTATTGGCGACACAACAACAGATTCGCACGATCGCAGCATTGCCGTCAGTCACCCATATCCAACCGGTTCGTCGAGGCCGGCGCATTCTTCCACCTAATCCTGCAAACCCGAATAAGCTCGCCGATACCCATTTGAAATTGCAGGCAGCGCTAGGATTCTACGGCGAAGCCGAGGCGCAACTTGCGCAGATCAAATTGACTGACCTACATACCGCGGGTTTCACCGGAGCCGGTGTTCGTGTCGCTATTTTGGATACGGGATTTCAACGATCGCACGAAGCCTTCAACGAGCCTGGCCATGTGCTCAATGTGATAGCCGAATACGACTTCATTAATAAAGACGCCGATACAAGCATCGAGGTGGGTGATGCAAGTAGTCAACATAATCATGGCACCTGGATTTTAGGAACGCTTGGTGCCTATAAACCCAACCTGCTAGTCGGCGGTGCGTATGATGCAGAGTTTATTCTTTGCAAGACCGAAGATACGACAGCCGAATATCCTGCGGAAGAAGACAATTACGTAGCCGGCCTGGAATTTGCAGAATTAAATGGTGCCGACCTTGTGTCAGCGTCACTAGGCTATATCGACTGGTATACGCAGAGCGATCTTGACGGTTTAACGGCAGTCACCACCATAGCCGTGAATATCGCGACGGTAAACGGTATGCATTGTCTTAATGCCGCAGGTAACGGTGGACATGATACGGACCCGGCGACATCGCGTTTGATTGCACCGGCGGATGCCATGCAAGTGATTACCGTCGGTGCGGTGGACGATACGGGAACCATCGCAAGCTTTAGTTCCGACGGGCCTACTGCAGATGGTCGAACCAAGCCGGAGGTCTTAGCCTGGGGCGTTAACACCCGAACGGTTTCTGCGAGTAGCGATACGACATACTCCGGCCTAAACGGCACTTCGTTATCAACACCGCTAGCCGCCGGCGTCGTGGCATGTTTGGTGCAGGCGCATCCCAACTGGACGGTTGAACAAATGCGGTGGTATCTGATGCACACCGCTAGCGATTACGTAGCGACGGGATCATTCGACCCGGAGTTTGTGCGTGGTTACGGCATTTTGGACGCCCTAGCTGCCACAGCCGGTGATTGTGATGGTAATGGCATAGAAGACGTCACCGACATTGCCAATGCGACGCTGGCTGACTGTAACACGAATTTGATCCCCGATGTATGCGAGATTACCGCCGACGCAACACTCGATCAAAATCTTAACGGCATGATCGATACCTGCGAGGTCGCCATTCCGACTACGTCAACATGGGGATTGATCGTACTCACTTTACTGGTTGCTAGCGTGGGATCGACGGTATTTCGTCGACAGCTATCTGCTATAAGCTAATGGGGAAAGTACATCGAGTAAACAACAGTGGCGTTACGCATTGTTCCGCCGGAAGTCATGAGCCAATGATCACCGCGCTGGACGTCTTCTTCAGCTTTTTCAATCGCGGACACGCAATTGCCCTCATCGCAAGCAACAGTACGCTAATGTAGAACGACCGATCTAATCTTGCGGCATGATCCTACTTACTCGTCTCCATGGATTCGTTTTCTCTTTTAACCCAGGTGTAATGATAATCTTCCTGTTCAATTGTAGCCGCGAAGTTGGTCAGGATTAACGGTTTGAAGGTATCACACATAACCGCTAGTTCGTTTGTGCGATCGGCACCTACGCTTTTTTCATACGTTCCCGGATGCGGACCGTGCGGCACGCCCATTGGGTGCAGGCTGATCGATTGGCCCTCAATACCCTTTCGAGAAGTAAAGTTTCCTTCGACGTAATAAAGAATCTCATCGCAATCCACACTAGCATGGCCATAGGGACACGGAATCGCCTGATGTCCGTTCGCCTCGTAATAATCCACCTTGCGCGGCACAAAACTGCATATGATGAAACCTCGACCGGCGAAAGTGATGTGGATGGTTGGTGGCAGGTGAATGGCACCCGTGCGCGGTTGATAGTCGTGAATGTTAAAAGCTACTGGATAGGAATATCCATCCCACCCGGCTAAATCCCAGGGGAAATGCTTGTATTCATGGACGGCTACCTGATTGGCAAATTTAACGATCAACGGAAACGGACCCTGGCCGTGTTTGCTTTCGTCGTATTGCAATAGTTCCTGCGGCATTCTGAAATCACGATGGCAATAGGGTCCGTCCATCGTGATTTGACCGGCTTCATTGCGAAACTGTTTGGGGACGTCAATATAACTGGAAGATTCAAACACCAGAAAAGTGCCCGCGTCATTTTCGGCATGAAGTCGATAGGGCGTGCCTTTAGGAATAATCACGTAATCGTGCTTCTTGAATGGCAATGGCCCGTACACCGTTTCGAGCAAGCCGCCTTTGTCATAGGCGAACCAGCATTCATCAGCCTGTCCGTTGCTGAACCAATGATGACCGGCAGGTTGATTGATCTTGGCTACGCCTACATGTACATCTTCGTTCATTAGCAAGGTCCGGCGCGAGGTGAGAAAGTCACCATCCGGCTTGATGTCCTGCGTGCGAATGTGGCGGCGATGCAACGCCTGGTGCTCAACAGGCTTGACCGGACAAAAACCCGGCAACTCCATCGAACGCACGGCGCATTCATCCGTCGGCGGCACACGGAAATATAAAATGCTGTAAGTGCTGTCAAAACCCACACGGGTCATGCACTGCTCCATAAGCAGCTTGTCGTTTTCTCTATGCGTAACATGATGCTTCGGCGGAATATGGCCGAGTCGGTGATAATGGATCATTTATATTATACTCCCATCTGACATGGGTTTTGCGAACCAAGAGGCTCGCCCCCAATTTGTTGAGTTTATAGTACGCGTTCGGATAGACGCATCCCATCGCACATGATGCGCTACAAGTTGCCGCGTAGTGCCTGTTCTTCCTCGATGCTGACAAATAGTGCTTTGAAATTACCTATGCCAAATCCTTTACTACCATGTCGCTGGATGACTTCAAAAAATAGCGTAGGCCTATCTTGAACCGGTGCCGTAAATATCTGCAAGAGATAGCCGTCATCGTCCTTGTCCAGCAGGATGCCTAGTTCTTGCAGCTTGTCCCAATCTTCTCCAACGTCGCCGACGCGATTTTTCATATATTCGTAATAGGTGTCTGGAATACGTAGAAAATCGATATCACGATGGCGTAGCTCGACAACCGTATCGTATATATTCGCCGTATTGAGCGCGATATGTTGCACACCCTGGCCATAATAGTAGTCGAGATACTCCTCGATCTGACTTTTCTTTTTACCCTCAGCCGGTTCGTTGATCGGGAACTTACACTTACCTTTGCCGCTTTCCATCACTTTACTCATCAAGGCAGAGTATTCAGTGCTAATATCCTTATCCGTGAAGTGCGCAAGATTGGTAAAACCAAGCACCTGTTCATACCAGTTAGCCCAATAGTTCATCTCGCCGAGGTAGACATTGGTCACCACATGATCTATCGCGGCAAAGCCAACGGGTTCGCTGCCGTGTGCGTCGATCGGTTGATATCCAGGCGCAAACGGTCCTCGATAATTCTTACGCTCCACAAATCGAAAAACCGTATCACCGGCATATTTGATATCACCGCTGACCATAGTGCCATACTCGTCTTCTAGCGGCGTCGCCGGTACGAGCACCGTCGCACCGCGATTTTTGGCTTCGCGGAGTGCGCTCTCGACGTCGTTGACTTCCAGCGCAATCGCTTTGACGCCGTCGCCGTGTAACGTACAGTGTCGCGCGATTTCGTGGTCCGGTCCATAAGCGGAACTCAGCACGAATTGCACATTTCCCTGCTGCATCACATAGCTAGCCTTTTGGCGATTGCCCGTTTCCAATCCCATTTTAGCCACCGGCTTAAAGCCAAATGTTTTGTCGTAAAAATGGGCAGCCTGTTTGGCATTGCCAACATAAAATTCAATGTGGTCGTACCCCTTAACGGGAAGAAAGTCATTACCCACGGGATATCTCCTGTACTTCACCAGTTCTAATAACACACCGCCTAACCCGGGTGAGGCGGGCTGCTCGACGGGCGATGTGCGTATTCAAAGCTTTATGGTGGTATTATATACAGTCCGGCTACCCCACGCCAGAAATTGCGGGTCAGTGGCTACATAGCAGGAGTGGCTGGGAATTTTGGCATCGAATTGACAAGGCCGACGTTGCTTGCATCTTCGCCGTTGCTGCGTAAGCCGTCGTTCTCCACGCAGGTGGGAACCCAGTTACATGCTGTACGCACACCGGGCTCCCGATGTACATCGGAATTGGATTACCCCTGCACAGAAATGACGAAACACCTGCGCGCGAATGATAGATGTGTTCCAGTATCAGTCAAAGTAATCGGGAATTAATTCGGCCCCGATCTCGACAATAGACGCAGATATCTCTCGGGTGCGCATGATAATAATATCACGTTCAACGGCACCGGATGTTACATAACGAGGGAGTTGAATCGTTAATCTTTGACCGTGGTTCAGATGATTAACATGCAGAAAACAAATACCCGTAGGGGAGATATTGCAGATAGGTACATCGAAAAACTCGGGTGTATCGGTTTCGTCATACACGGTGATAACACCCCAATCGCGCATCAAGGATCGCTCCATTCGACGTTTGGAGGGTTTGGCCGTTTCACGCTCTTGGTCCATTCGACCAAGCAATGCTTGGACCTGCATATCCGTCAACGGAAAATTATGAGTATGAGAAGTAGATTCCATGTCCATTCACCATATGCAGCCATGCGACTGCGTTTAATCAAACTTCAATGGATGGCTAGAAGTTTTCTTAGAATCCATCCAATATGAAGTATACGATTTGTAGTATTCGGAACCAACTACCGGTCAAAAGTATTTACACGCGGCGTCTCAACTCTGATATGGCCTTGATTTTAGGACGTATAAGCTTTTTGATTATTCATGTTGCTCACCGCACAAATCATATCGTACGGTATCAGATGCAGCGGTGTTTGCATGTAAGATGCAACCAGTAGCTATCTGCTGTCGTGCGTGTCGACGAGTTAGCCGCGCTGCACTGGCCAACATCAATTCCCTGGCCGGCGAGGGGATAATCATGTTTCGTTCCAACCGCGAGGTTCCATCGAGAAAAAAAGGTGTCATCGCAATTCAAGTGATGGTGTTACTTCCTGTCATTATCGGATTTGCTGCACTGACTGTAGACGTCGGTGTCATGTACAATGCCAGGTCGGATCTTCAAACAGTCGCAGACGTCACAGCCCTGGCCACAGCAGCTGCCTTGGCTGACTATTCCGGAAATGACATGATTACTACGGCGCGCAGTGCAGCCGACACTTACGTCACAAAAAACAAAGTTCTCGGTCGTACCATGCAACTAGACGCTTCGGATGTGGAGTTTGGCCGGGCGACCTACAACCCAGCCACAGGAAAATATGATTTCACTGTCAATAACACGATCCCGGATTCCGTTCGTATTACCGTAAGAATGACCGATGGTTCGTCCAACGGTCCACTAGGTTTGTATTTTGCCAGTGCGCTCGGTTTTACAAATGCACAGATATCCGCCAGCGCGATTGCAAGAATGGTGCCGCGTGATATCGCCATAGTGGCTGACCTCTCAGGCTCGCAGAACGATGACAGTGAATTGCGACACATCGGCATAACCGACATCAACATCTTTGACGTATGGGCGAGTATGTCAGTCACCAATGGGGTTAATGGCATAGGCGATGGCAAGAGTGCGCCGCCTATTGGCGATCCCGCAAATCCTATCGCACCACCAGCAATCGGTCCGAGCAGTGCGGGCAATGTATTCACCGATGGCCAAGCCGCAGCAGGTAACGGTCAGGCCGGGCCAACGTGGGGATGGATGTATTACTGGGGCAACGACGTCAATGCACCGAGTTACGATCCTGTATCTGACCCGGGATTAATAGACCTACCCCGAAACGCAACCTGGAATGATGCAAATTTGGATACATGGTTAGCGAATATCGGCTACTCACCGGAGGAAATCGCGGCATTGAACAGCCCCGCGTACGACGGGAATAGGGATTCGCAGGGCCAATATGCATGGACTAACCGCGTAGCTGTCGCGTTGGGACTTGCCAGATGGGATAGCGGCATCCCTGGGGGACTCTGGGAGTCCATACCACCAGCCGAGCGTAATGCGGGCAATGGCAATAATTGGCCTGGCAGTGGCGAGATTACCTATCTCGTACAATATCCTTTTGAATCCGGCTCATGGAATGATTACATTTATAATTACGTTCGTAAAAATAACACACGGATGGCTGTCGCCAATGGTGATTTCCAATACAAGTTCGGCCCCAAGACCCTGGTCAACTATCTGCTGGAAAGAAAGCCCGGCAACAACCAAACTTCAGCGCTGGCTGGCACACCGGCACAACCACTCCAGGCGGTAAAGGATGCGGCGGGGCACATGGTTTGGTTGCTTGATTCTCTTCAAACCAACGATCAATTGTCCCTGGAAATTTACGCGACGACATCCAACCATGAGGTCGACCTTACCAATAATTTTCCAGTTGTAGGTGACCGTATCAATGCCATGCAAGCCGGTTACTACAACACCCTGACTAATATGGGGGCCGGCATCAACGAAGCGATTGCGGAATTAACGAGTAATCGCGCACGAACCATCTCAAAGAAAGTCATGATTCTATTGACCGACGGAAAGGCGAACGTTGACGCTTCTGGAAACTACTCCCAATCCGGAGGCGCAGCTCATGCGATAGCCCAAGCCCAGCTTGCCGCCTCTATGGGTATCCAGGTCTTTGCCGTCAGCGTTGGTGCGAATTCTGATCAAGCGCTCATGGCCAACATCGCTGCCATCGGGAACGGTGAGCATTTCCATGCCCAAGGCACGATAGACCAGTATAGCGTTCAATTGGAACAAATTTTTCAGGCACTTGGCGGGAAACGACCCGTTGAACTCATCCAATGATATAGGCCATGAGTTCAACCATGCAGACTAGGTTAATCGGTTCATTCTGACATATATGCAAAACGATCGCATCCTCGTCGGAAGGATGCGATCGTTTTTTCTACTTTATATTTAATCTACAACTACGACTCTTTCACCGCAGCGGTGATTTCCACGAATGCTTTCTTGCCATCCGAAAAGAACATCAACGTGTTATCTTGCGCAAACAAAGGGTTCGGAATGCCCGCAAAACCCGGGCTTAAACTTCGTTTGATCACCACAACCGTTCGACACTTATCTATATCAATGATGGGCATACCAGCAATAGCTGATGTTGGATCGGTTCGGGCTACGGGATTGACCACATCGTTGGCACCAATCACCAAAGCCACATCCACCGTATCCAACGTGGGGTTAATGACGTCCATCTCCAACAACTTATCATAGTCGATGTCAGCTTCAGCTAATAACACATTCATATGACCCGGCATTCGACCGGCTACCGGGTGAATGCCAAATTCTACGGTCGCACCTCGTGACTCAAGCAGATTCGCTAAATCGCGCACCGCATGTTGCGCCTGAGAAACAGCCATGCCATAACCGGGAACAATGACGACACGTTGGGCACCATCAAGCATCATAGCAATTTCATCCGCCGAGGTGGACTTGATCTTGCCGGCATAAACATCATCTGCAGATGGCCCATCCGCCGTCGGTCCCATCGTGGCAAAAATGACATTGGCCAGCGATCGATTCATCGCCTTGCACATAATGGCTGTGAGAATCAGACCCGATGCACCCACCAAAGAGCCGGCAATAATCAGCACGGTGTTGTTAATCACAAAACCGGTCGCACAAGCGGCCAAACCGGAATAGGAGTTAAGCAGCGCAATAACCACCGGCATATCCGCGCCGCCAATAGGTATGGTAATCAATATGCCCAACACCGCAGCGGCCACAACGAGTAACCAATACCATAGGGACGTGGTAGGGTCTGCTACTACCGCTACACATAGACCAATGGTCGCCAGGGTTACTAATATGCTAATGACATGTCGTCCAGGCAGCAGCAGTGAGTTGCTCAACCAGATTTTTTTGCCACCCCATGTGATCTTGTATTCAGCAAGTTTGACAAATGCAATCAGACTTCCTGTCAGCGTGACGGCCCCGATCAAGCCTGATAGCGAAATAGCCACAGTGAACTGGGCATGGATAGCCTCATGCCCGATCGATGCCGCACCGGCATCCGCCGCGGAAACCTTGGCTAGCGTAATAAACAATTCACCACCAGCGACGAGAAAAGATGCCGCGCCGCCAAAACCGTTAAAAATAGCCACCATCTGCGGCATACCGGTCATGGGTACTTTAACGGCGAGGACGGTACCGACGATTGACCCGACAACCAAGCCCGCAATAAGCCAAGGCCATGAGACGATACCTCCCGCCCAAAGCGTAGCCACGACAGCCAGCAACATACCGCATGCACCCATGAGGTTGCCACGAACTGCGGTACGCGGATGCGTCAAACCTTTAAGCCCACGAATAAACAGAATCGAGGCAACCAGATAGGCAACGTTGCGAATCATCGTAACCGTTGCAGGATCTAAGGCACCCTCTATAGTTTTAACCGTTGATGGTTCCACGGATTAGCCCTTCTTACGAAACATGGCCAACATACGATGCGACACGAGAAACCCGCCTACAGCGTTAACTGTGGCAAGTACGACTGCGAAAAAACCCAACATAGTGGGCAACGTACCTTCACCGGCACCGGACACCACTAACGCACCGACAATGGCAATACCGGAGATCGCATTCGACCCGGACATCAACGGCGTGTGCAAGGTAGGTGGCACCTTGGTAATAATTTCAAAGCCCACGAAAATAGCGAGCATCAAAATCGTAATGAGAGGCATCAATTCCATGAGCATTCCCTTTAATAAGTGATTAATTTACGAGGTAGAAGTAGACTCTGCG
Organism: Planctomycetota bacterium; assembly: GCA_024276605.1. GTDB lineage: Bacteria > Planctomycetota > Phycisphaerae > UBA1845 > UBA1845 > JAJRPG01. The sequence goes on from JAJRWX010000009.1 coordinate 154,949, forward strand.
ACAGGTTCCATTGGCGCCATACCCAACAAATCACGAATACGCGGATGTACTACTTCTCCGTCGTGTGCCACAAGCGTTTCTCGTAGCACTTCGTTTTCCATATCCAACGCCAACGCGCTATCTTTAGTTAGCTCAGCCAGAAAAGTGGTTAGATTTTTCGAGAACATCTGACTAGCGTGAAACGGAATGGTGCTAGCCAGATTTAACGGCCCCATGATCGTGACACCATGCTCGACGACCGTCTCCCCGGGCTTGGTTAGTTCGCAGTTGCCACCCCGTTCGGATGCGAGGTCGACAATAATGGCCCCGGGCATCATATGGGTGACCATATCCGCCGTCACAAGAATCGGAGATTTTTTACCAGGTATAGCGGCCGTCGTAATGACTACGTGGCTTTCCGCCAACGTTTCAGTCATCAACTCCCGTTGTTTACGAAGGAACTCGTCGCTCATCTCCTTGGCATAACCGCCTTTGGTTTCCGCGTCGCCGGCGTCCAAGTCCATCTCGACGAATTTCGCCCCAAGACTTTCCACCTGCTCTTTCACCGCAGGCCTCACATCGTAGGCTTTGACTATCGCACCCAGTCGCCGCCCCATCGAAATCGCCTGCAACCCGGCCACCCCCACACCCATAATAAACACACGGGCCGGGGTAATGGTTCCCGCAGCCGTCATAAACATAGGGAACATGCGATTGGCAGCATCCGCGGCCATCAACACCGCCTTGTATCCGGCGATCGTGGCCATGGAGGATAGAATGTCCATGCTCTGGGCACGGGTAATACGCGGCATCAACTCCATCGCAAACACCGTTACCTTTGCAGCAGCCAGTTTTTCCACCGCCTTAGGCTCAGACAACGGATCTAAACCGGCAATGACCACTTGCCCAGGTTTCATCAAATCAATATCAGCCTGACCGGCCTCGAGATTCGACCCCAGGCCTCTGACTTGAAATACAGCGTCAGACCATGAGAAAAGCGCCGCCCGGTCCACGGCCAATGTGACGCCTTTCTCCTCGTAGGCACTATCAGAATACCCGGCTCTAACACCCGCGCCACGCTCTATTTGCACCTCATGACCGGCTTTTTTCAACAAAGCTGCGGTATCAGGAACCAGCGCAACGCGTCTTTCGCCGGGAAACGTTTCGGTAGGTATACCAACCTTCATATGTGTTTTTCCGTCTGTACAGTGAATCCGTGGCCATCATGCCCACATAAAATGCAGGCACGCTGCGTGCCAGAAGCTTACTCCCTTCCACCAACACTGCCAAGATAAGGCCATGCTGTTCACCTCAAGCCTACTTCTAAAGCTAACTGCACACAAGCTAAGCCCGCAGCTCTATGGAAATAAATCAAAAGCCCGTAGGCCATAAGACCAACGGGCTTCTTGTAAGGAAGTGGGGAATCTTATTTAGTAACGACGCTAGCTATCGCCTCATTGGATGTTGATCCCGCCGTTGTGGGTAGTCAGATTGAGTCTGCCGCCGCCATTACCCAGGGTACCGGATAGATGTCGCCGCGAACGATTTTTCACGTCGATAGGTAAATCACAGGAGATTCGTCCATTGTAGGTTTGAGCATCAACAAACGTAGACGCTCGGTCACCCAAAGTCACTTTCACGCTACCGTTGTGCGTCACCATCTTCCCTTGTATCTCTTGACATTTATTCAACCGGGCGCTGATCGATCCGTTGTGCGTCACCAACGTCACATCCTCACCATCATAATCAGCCTCAATTCGACCGTTGTGCGTTTTGGCGTAAAGCTTACCTTGTGCAGCTGATACAATGATCCGCCCGTTGTGGGTCACCGTGGTGACCGATCCCTGTACGCCGGAAACTTCTATGCGACCATTGTGCGTCTCGACCTCAAGATTCAACTCCGCGGGACCGGTCATTTCAAAACTAACCTGACCTCGCCATGAATGTCTCTTTTTAGGATTCCATCGCCAACCCAAAAGCTGTCGACCTTGCTTACCCGGCTCGACAAAAACCTCGATCGCATCGAGTGCGTTCTGCGCTTCTTCCATAGACCTGGCCCCACCCTTCAAGTGGACCTGTGCGGTCACTTGTGTAGAGTTATTCGCACCGGCATACGTGACCCTACCATTGTGGGTCTGTACGTCCAAGGTCTGCAGCCCGTCTATGCCAACAGTAACGTTTTGTTCAGCCTCTACCCATACGGTAGACCGACACCCGCCCCATCCGCCACTCACGATCACGCAACCGGAAGAACCCACACATACCAACAACAATAAGGTGCTACATACAGTTCGTCTCATGTTCATTATTTGTGCTCCACATTCTGCTCATCAAGACAAGAATAGTCGAATAATCCGAACGCTACCCTCCCAGACCATGATATTCGACATAGGTTAGCCATTATTTACTACCAATACTATAAGCTCGACGAAAATCGACAATCCAATTCCGTATCAAAGGTAACAACCCCTCATGCACGCAATCGGCCTAGTTTGGTACGCAGCAGTATGAGGAAAAGGGGAACACCGACAATAGCTGTAATAACGCCAATAGGCAGCGTCGCACTGCCAACATCCCGGTCCGTGATCCAGCCGGCAAGTCGCATGGTCAACTGTGCACCCCAATCGCAAACAATAAGAAATCCACCGCCCAGCAGACCGGCTACCGGCAACAAGATGCGACAATCGCTGCCCACCAATAGCACAGCCATATGAGGAACAACCAATCCCACGAAGCCAATCGGCCCGCAATAACCCACAACACCCGCCGTGGCCAACGTACAAAGCACCACACTCACCCCCTGTAACACCACCACGTTGACACCACGGGTCTGAGCTAACTCTTCACCTAACCGATACTGGTTCATGGCGCGCGACATGACCATCAAACCTATCCATGCGGGCACCAACATCGGAAGCAGCGATAATTGTTCCAATGCAGATATAGGGTCTAAGGAACCCATCATCCATCGAACGGTCGCAAACGTAACGCGCTCATCCGACACGGAAGTAATAAACATCATCATCGCAGAACAAAATAATCCCATAGTCACACCGGCCAGGAGTAACTCATTGGACGTCAGGCGGCGCGAACCACGCACGAATACAAATACTGCAACGACAATCAGCAATGCGCCGCCAAAAGCCGATATCGCAATCGAAGAAACCCCACACACCATAACCGTCCAGCCCAACCGTATAGCTAGCAATGCCCCCAGCGATCCGCCGTTCGCAATACCCAACGTATAAGGCGTGGCTAATGAATTGCGAAAGAGTATTTGAAAGGTCGCCCCGCACATCGCTAGGGTGATTCCAACTTGCAATGCTAGCAAAGTGCGCGGAAACCTAAGCCCAAAACCGATGTGCTTAGCCAGTGCGACAAAGCCGGCTAGCTCGTCCTCGGAAACCCGGCCATCACCATCCGTATCAACAAAAGGTCGATCTACCAGCGTCGTAGCATCGATCGGCAGACCCAACTGCGCCCGCCACGCATCCGACCAGCCAAACGAAGCAGACTCCGTTCCGATGCCCGGACTCACGATCACCAGCACAACAAGAAAAACAACACACAATGTGAGTCGAATGACAAATTTTCCACGGCTAAGTGATGTCATGACGTCGTTCCAGCATGTCGAATCGTTGGCACCACCCAAGCGGCACTTCCATCTCCCGTCGAAGCCACAGCCAGCTCAACACCATACACTTGCGAAAGCACGTCAGGCGTCACCACGCGAAGGGGCGTATCACATGCCGCTACTTTCCCGTCATGAAGAAGGAGGATACGGTCGCAGTATCGTGCCGCAAGGTTGACGTCATGCGTAACCACGACGGCGGATAGCTGACCATCATCTACTTTTTGTCGTATCATATCGAAGATAGCTATCTGATGATTCAAATCCAAACCCGTCGTCGGTTCATCAAGCAGCAATACTGCCGGTGCCTGCGCAAACGCCGCAGCCAGATGCACGCGCTGAGCTTCTCCACCGGAAAGCGTGGAAAGTCGTCGCTGAGAAAACGAGGTGATTTTCGTAGATTGCATCGCAGAGGTTGCCACCAAGCGATCCTGTTTTGACTCGAACAGCCCCAGCGTTCGATGTGGGAATCGCCCCAACAACACCACATCTTCAACCAACATATCCACATCAACCGGTGGGTGTTGCGGCAAAAATGCAATTAACTTGGCAAGCTGCAACCTGGGCACCTGAGATAACGGTACCTCTTGCCAAAGAACATCGCCGATACGTGGTTGAAGCAGGCCGGCTAATAAGCGCAGCATCGTACTTTTGCCTGCACCGTTAGGCCCCACCAAGCCCCAGCACTGCCCCGCACAAACGTCCAGACTCACCGGCCCCAAAAACGTCGATTGAGAGGGAAAGCCAAACGAAACGTCGCGTGCCGATAATAAAGGCTGGTCACTTTTCATCTGAAAATAGCCCTGGATGAAGCATACGTGCTAGTTTGTCTGCTATGAGTACACACCTCGTCGAAGGGATTAGCGCATAATCGTCATCGACAAAATAAATCCGCTGCCCGCCAACAGCCGGCAACGTCTCAAACTTATGCCACTGCGACAATAAGGCCCGACGGCGAGGCTCGTCCACATCGATCTCCGGTAACAGTTCAATAATCACCTCCGGACGACGCGACAGAATAGTCTCCATACTTACCTGTGGATATGGCGCATCCACGTCACCGAAAATATTCTCACCACCGGCTAATTCGAGTAGTTGATTCAAAAAAGTCCCCCGACCAACCGTGAGAATATCTCGCAGTCGATCGGGCTGGCGCATCACGGTCAGTAAGACCCGAGGCCTAGCAACACCCGCCATGCGCTCGCGCACGAGGTTGAGGTCTTTTTGAAATTTTTCAATAAGCTGCGTCGCTTTCTCTTCTACATTAAGCTTCGCACCCAAATCACGCATACACTTTTCGATACCTTCCAGTGAATCAGTTTCATCGTAATACGTATCAATATGCAACGTACGACACAATCTCTCCAGCGATTCATTCCGGCCACGCAACACAAGCAGGTCGGGACGTAACATGACGATACGTTCGAGGTCCGGATCCATCAGGCCGCCGACTTGTGGGCGTGAAGATAGCTCCGGCGGAAAAATACAAAACTTCCCTACGCCGACAATCCGATCACACGCACCCAGCAAACAAACAATCTCCGCAGCATTAGGTGCAATAGTCACAATGCGCCGTGGCCATGTGTGATGATCTCCATCTGCACTATGACGAACCTTAGGCGAGACTACATCCTGACTAGCCAGCGTGGGTGATTGAGCTTGAGCAGACGCTATCAAGAGAACTACGACTGATCGCAGTAGTACATACTGACATAACACGCGCAACTCGTTAAGAAGTGACAAAAATTTATAGAACATGCTTGCATGATAAGGGAGTTGCGATCACACGTGAAGCGGACAGTCCAATAGGATACGTGACGAAAATAGCGTCGATCATGGTCATAGTTCACGGTGGAAGCCGCATGGATACTTTCGTACGGAGTCCACCAGCTCACGCCGTGCAGTTTTGGTATTGCGAATCAATCAGAGCACCTGGCGCAAGCCTGGTGACTAGTCGTACTACGTGACAAAACTCACGATACGCTTGTTTTCGTGATGTAATAACCGCGACGTTAGCAATTATACGCCGGTGTCCGCAGGCTTGCGCCGTGCGGCTCTGATTGGATGCACCTATCTCGACGAAAGTGTCATGGACCTGGTCCAAGTCGATTTGAGAAGGATCACTACACCGAAACCGGCGGACACTCAGGCACTAAACAAACGTCCTGAATACTTCGGCTACAAAGGGCACCAACCGCTATGGTCGCCTTTGGTCGAGATGGGTCTGAGGGAGACCAGCATATCAAACGATCACGCAACTCCGTTGTCGCCACAATTACATCACCAGCTACATCCACACGCCGAAGCGTCTGACCACCTGCTTCATAGCGGCAGACAAAACTATCACCCACCACCAGCGCATAGACAGCTAATGACGTATCAGTAAACACCAATCGATCGACACTATGCGCAGAAGTAAGCCAAAGCGACTCCGCCGGTCGCTGCATACCACGGTGGATCGTCTGCGGTTTATCAGTCACACCGACCGGCCAATGCAATATATCGCCCTCAGCATTTCCGGCGTACAACCCTCGGCCACTCGGACAAATCGCAGTGATCGTAGATGTACTACCGGTAAAAATCTCGCCCGGCTTGCCATCCACGGATCGGTTGGACCAGCTTACAATTTGTGCATCAACAGCGCAGTACATCATAGATGCCATACGAACGACACTACGCACGGCTTTAGCTTGGCTGGTTAAGGATGAAAAAAGTTCAACGGCATCCGCCGCATCTTGCCGCGACCATGACCAAATCCCCAGTTCCGAATGACTAGCGATGATACGATCGTCCGTACCGACAACAGCGTTGAAACCGCCACGTACCGCTGGAGCTTCAGGCACCAGCCACGTCGCATCCGGCTCGATGGCATCCACCGGCAAACGATATACCCCCGTTGCGGCACCAAGCAGAAGTGAAACACCGGAGTTATTATCCATCACTTGGATAGATCGGACCGCGCCGGCTTCACCGGCGATCGAAACGCGTCTTGGTGCAGTATCCGTCGCATGAGGATCAAAAAACAATATCTCCTGCCCGGCAGCTACCGCAATCCATCGCGTACGCGCTTCATGCGTTTGGGTGGCGAAAACCGCTTCATAAATATCACCACGCTGTTGTTGAGAAAATGCGCGAAGCAGTTCGGGCAACGCCGTATCCGGCGACTTCGCCGCGATGTGATGGATGCGAGACAACGTTTCTGCTAACTGTTCGATCCTTGCCTCTTGTGCATCACGTCGCGCTTCACCTAGCTTTCGGTTGATTTCCTGCTGCGCCTGCACCAGTGCACCGTGCTGACGCACCTGTTGCAGTTGACGATGCGACTGGGATTCCCACTTCACCTGCGGCTCACCCATCAATTGCAATCCCGCCAGAAAGCACGGTTGCTTAAGCGCATCTTGTATACCTTGTAACACCAACGCTGTACTACGCCCCTCCACTAGCGCAGCCGCTTCTTGACCGGCTGCCACATCAATCAGTGACTGCTTCATCGCCATCTGTACATGTCGAACGATGTTGTCTACCTTGATGACCCGATGACTGCCTAGCAGCGTCTTCTGAAAAGATTCCAACTCACTACGCTCGGGGATCACACCCACCTTGATGCTGACGGAAGCACGGCATTGGAAACCATCTTTTGAGGTTACTTCTTCGATAACACTCACGTCGAGCGGCGTCACGCGCACGAACATCAGGCTATCTATATCCGTAGCCTCGATCTGACCACCAGGCCCAACCAACACAAGGTCTCCGGTTTCTCGCGTCAATAGCGCCGCCCAGGACGGTGGAAGATCAAACGAACGGCGTAAAAAACCAAAAACTTCTTCAGCGGCTACGCTAAGCGCAACATGATCTACCTGTTGCAGGAATTGTTGTGGGTCGAACTTGCCGGAGATCATCATAACTTCCATCGAGACGTTACCATTGAGTACGCTTATCCTATACAATGATAGTTGAGCAGACCGAAGAAATCCTTACTTTCCTTCCTGAGCAAACGTATCATAGCGCACGAGGTCCGACGAATGCACGGAAGGCTTCGTCTGATCGATCACCGCGCTTAGGTCCGCGAGGTTAATAGGACGCGGCTCTTTACCGCCGACAGCCTCCATGAACGGTCGTTGTGCCGCCTGTAGGGCGATGTTTTTAATGTCTGCACCACTATACCCCTCAAGCCGATCGCAAAGATCACCAAACTCAACATCGTCTGCCAACGGCCTATCACCGAGATAAATCTCAAGCAACCGAAATCGCGCCGGCGCGTCAGGCAAGCCCACGTAAATTTTCGCATCCAAACGCCCAGGACGTAGCACCGCTTCATCCAGCATCCAGGGTTTATTGGTCGCACCAACAAAAAGTAGCGCGTGATCACCGCTACGATCGAATCCTTCCAACTCCTGCAGAATCTGCGGAACAACCCGCTGCATCACGGAAGACGAATCACTCTTTCGCTTAGGCACCAGCGCTTCAGCTTCATCCAAAAAAATGATCGATCTTGTCTGTGCTTTAGCGGCCTCAAATAGTTTACGAATATTCTGTTCCGCTTCACCAACCCATTTACTCAGCATCTGCGCCGCACTGACCACGTAAAACGAAGCGTCGATTTCATGGGCTATCGCCCTGGCAATCATTGTTTTTCCCGTACCCGGCGGGCCGTAAAGCAACACACCGCCACCCGTGGCAATGCCATAACGTTTAGCTAATTCAGGATGACCAAAGGGGTAGATCATTTTCACACGGATTTCGTCTTTGACATCCTCCAACCCGGCTATGTCATCGAAACTGATGTCAGGCTTTTCACTCACCAACCAATCCGAAGCATCAGCGCCGGAGTCCTCCTCATTCTCCGATTGCTTTACCCGCCCCCTGCGCACCGCCCCCTGTTTCGCATCACAATCTTTAGCCAAGTCAATCAGCTCTGCCGCTAGCTCTTCATGTTGACGCTGCGTTTCAGGCGTCTTAGCCGACTCCGCCAGTTCAATCATACATTCGGCGGCATCAACCAAATATGTCTTAGCCGCTAGAAAATCACCACTTTTATACGAGGTAATTCCCTTGCGTTTGAGTCGATCAAATGTTGCAAATGAAACAGCCATAACCAATTTTTTCAATATTAACTAACAACCTAATGCTCCGTCACTACTGAGGTGACGGATTAGACCAAACCGAGCCGCGCCCGTCAGAAAGCGGCTTACTCGCTACAAGGTAAATTCGATGGCAAGCTCCCGCTCGATCGCAGCGCTGACCATGCATCAACTGATGCGTGATCGAAATTTAGCGAGGCCTTCTTTGTCCTACTTTCGCCGGAGGAACCATAAAGACACAATCAGAAGCCGCGAAGCTATCTCCGGAAAAAGTACTACCTGTAAGCACTAATTCAATGGTTCGCCTCGGCTGCAAGGCATCAATCATAAACGCTGCACGGGCCTCAACCAATGAAAAAGGAATCACTAAGTCCAACATGCCGTCCGTCATCGCGCGGTGACAAACACATGGTTGAAAACCCGAAAAACTAATCACATCATCCTCTATAAACCGCGGCCCGCGTGATCCAACAAACGGCGCCAGCGACTGACCCACACCATCCGCTCTGGTCAGCAACAGTGAAGACCTATCCACGTCTGCTGGTGAAAGATCAAATGTACCCGTTAATGCCACACGAAAGAAACCGCGCTTAAAACGATGGAGGCGATTCGGACAACGACCCGGAAGAATATCGATTTCCACGGGCAGACCGACCGTAGGTAGGCAACCATTCACCTCATCACAAATATCGCCTGGAAAACAGGGATTAGGTCCATCCTGACAATCATTTACGACATCGCAAAATTCTTCCCCGTCGCAGAATAGACCGTTATCGCATATCGCATCGTCCGCTAGGTTCTGGCAATCATTGATGGGGTCGCAACTATCCAACGTACAGCCAACCGCATCATCGCACGCGGCGTCATCAGGTACATTCAGACAATCACTATCAACATCACAGGTATCCACAGTACATCCAACGCCATCATCACACACCGTATCATCGGGAACATACGTGCAATCGTTTATCGCATCGCACACATCCGTCGTACAGTCAATCAGGTCATCACATCGCGCATCGTTGGCCACCGACTGACATCCATTGGTCACATCACAAACATCATCCGTACACCCCACGCCGTCATCACACACCGTGTCATCCGGTGTCACGCTACATTCACCACTCGTCAAATCGCAAACGTCCACCGTGCAACTAATGCCGTCGTCGCAATCCGCATCTTGTGTGCATCCCGGCGGCGTTCCGATGGCATACACATGCACGTCGTAGTTGAATGTTTCGCTATGGCTTCCATTGAAACCGGCATCACTGCCACCGGTAATACCAATGCCAAAGATCGCACCAGTAGGCGTGGTCCCTAGACGTACCACAGAATCGGTTGTTAGGCCGCCCCCGCCGCAATTAAGATCAATGGCGGAGTTGCCATCGTCGTTATTAGAACCGCTCGACCCACTGGAAGAAGATGCTAATAGACGACTGCTCCCGCTACCCGACGTAATATCCACATCCACGATCACCTCATCGGTGTCGAAGGGGATCAATAGTTGGATCCAGTCCACATCTCCCGCCACCACCTCCCCGCTGGCCAGCCAAAAACATCCCTGGCCGGAATGAGTAGCTGCGGGGTCCGGTGAACCATTTGGAAACGTGTCAGAAAAGTCCGGTGGTTCGATCAGTACGGGTTGGGCCATAGCCACACTAGCGCCTACGACAACCCACGTTAAGCAATGCAGTAGCTTCATAACATTTCCCCCTATCCGGTAGTGAATAGATGCCTACCTTAGCCGCTATTTTTGCTTCTCGCTGGACTCGTCCTTGAGCGCGTTAAGCTCCGCCCGAAGCCCGGCTAACTTGTCCAACTCCTTTTGATGCGCCGCCTCAGCTTCGGCATCGATCAATCGATCCACATCTTCATTGCTGATGACCTCATCCGACGCACTCATCTCTGCATCCTGAGAGGCGATATCCTCAACACTATCCAGGAACATATTCATACGCTCTTCCATGGACTGCGACTGCACCATCGCTTTTTCCCAGTCCGTCTGCGTTTTGACCAGGTCCGTCTCGCCAAACAATTTGCCAATCTCCGCAGCCATCATGCCCATCGCCTGGGAGAAATCAGCCGAAGCCTCAGCTTGGCGCTTGATCACGAGCGCATTTTTCACCGTGAGTAATTGACGCTCTAGCATTTTCCGAATCGTCGCCGTCTTCTTTAGCGAATTGCGAATGAAATTGTACTGCTGCGTATCGCCGATTTTCCGCGCTTGCTGGGCGTTCTTGATGAACTCATCCTGAAACTTGCCCTGTTCGCGAATGGATTTCTCAATCCGCCGAATCCCCTGGCGAATCTTGATGTCGCGTTCGATACGTCTCTCTTGAGCTGATTTGAATAATCCCATCGATTCATTCCAGACTGTTGTAGATCGAAAAGCTTATCGCACAACGCCACAAATACAGGATACGCTTTAGTAAAACCTAATAATATTCCCGTTCGGGAATCAGCACCCACAGAAGTATGTAAATCAAGGTTCCGGGAAAGCCTGCTGAGAGAACAGACAGTAGCACGTAAATAATGCGTACCACAGTCGGGTCCAAATCGAAATACTCACCAATCCCGCCACAGATACCCGCCATCCAACGGTCGTGAACACTTCGTCGCAATCGCCTTGAATAGCCGCTCAAAATAATCGGTTCCTCTCTGGGCCTATCGAGCCAAACCATGCCATACTCACGCTTCCGGTGCCGCTTGGCGATCACGTACACTGCGATCCGCTTCTTCAAATGCTTCCGCGGTATCGGTGATCGCGCCGGTATCCATCTTGTCCCACACGTTCATCACCGTCTGCCCTGCATTATTCAAACCCGCAGCCCCTTCATCAACTTCTGCGCCCAACGACAGAATATCATCGAGACGCTCCTGATAGACCTCCGACTTGATCGAATCGGCTTCGATAAGCTTACCCAACCGAAGCAGATCACCCGGTGTAATCAGCCCCAACTTTCCAGTTTGCCCCATACGATCCGCATTTTCTCGCAGCATACGAAGCCGGGAAACGGTCATCATCTCTTTACTGCGGATGTTGAGTTGTCGCGCGAGCATGAGTTGCTCAGAAGTCCTCAATTCAAATTCCTGGGCTAACATACGTCGCACTTCCGGCGTCTTTTCCTGCGCGCCTCTATCGAAAATCTCCTGCTTTTCCTTAGCTAACTTCGTCACTTTAGCTAGCAATCTGCCGCGATCCTTTTCCAACAGTAACTCCTGACGACGAAGTTCCGAACGTGTCATTTGCGACAACGTTTTCTTGCGCTTCGTTAGCCAATCAAACAACGATTGCGGTACGCTGTTTTTACCGGAAAAAAGTTTGGCGAAAATACCGCTCATCGTTTCCCTATCAACTCTAATCGTATTACGAAGGTTCAGGATCAACTTTACGCGCATCGGGAGAGTCCGGCGCATCAGGCTCCGAATCGGTCGTGATCGGTGGCGAGTCACTCGCCACCCGTGTAGAAGACTGCGGTGGCGTAATCACTGAAGGCGGAATCGCAATCGTCTCTGATCCCGTATCATCTTTCTCGAATTCTTTGAGAATAGCCATCTCCTCTTCACTTATCAGCGTTTGCTCAATACCAGCCTCCAAGCCACCCACCATATCAGCATCCGCTTTGAGCGATTCCAACATCTCCTCAGCTTCGACCGCATGAGAGGTCAACTCCTCCGTATCAGGAAGCTGGGCTAACTCGCCTTGCTTAATCAACGTCAGATTATGGATGTCCGTGCTGATAATGTTGATCTGCTGGTTAAGCATGGCGCCCGTCGTGTTATGTCGAGCGATGTCTTTACGAAGCTGTGCCACCTGGGCAGCAATGCGGCGACGAGGCACCTCCGACTTGGCGTTCTTGCCCTCTTCGATAAGTTCGGCTTCCTTCTTTTCCAGCTTGGCAATGTCATCATAAAAACGATCACGCCGCTGGGAAAGTGTGGCCCGCCGCTCAGCCAGAAGATTAATCTTCTCCGTTTCATCACCCTCGCCGGAAAAGAGCTGTTTAATTTTGTCCATCATATTCATTGATTTCTTCTCCGCACGCTCTCCAGAAGCCCCGCGATACATCAGGAGTTGACCGTCCCGATCAACCAGTCTCAACTCCGCATCACTGCTTGCCAGTTGGCGAAAGCTCTTTCGTACAAGATGTTCCGGCAAGTTGGCCTCTTTGGCAACGGCTGACGCGGCAAGGCTCCCCGTCAACAGGTCGGCACTGTAGGATGCAATCAAGGCACGTGCCCGATCGACCTTATCGCTTTCCTTTTCCGGATCGAATAGTTTCACAAGCCGCTCGTCCACGGCATCACCTGCGGCATGAACACGCCACCCCCCCTGTCCGTCAGGCTCGATCAATACCACCGAAACTTTCGGTATATTAAACTTAGCCTCGCGCGCCTGTGGGGTAAAACCTGTCGTACTGCAAACGCCGATCACATGGGACATGGTGACATCACCCATGAGCTTATTCACATGGTCGTGCAGTTCACCCAAACCAATCGCTGGGCCGGCTTCTTCCGGTGTACGTACCAGCGCAGCCAGTGGCGACATCACAGACGCAATCGCCACACCCGTCCGGCGGCGTCCGAAGAAAAATCGCTTTTCGTAACCATGCAGCGCCAAGCGTCGATTCGCCGGTAGGGTCTTGAGGCGTTGACGATCATAGGTTCGATTCTCTGCCAGTAGCGCCCGCAACCGATCTTCATCATCGAGCCGAGCCGTCTGCCAGATCGAGCCACGCAACAGCCCACCCTCCGCAGCGTGGAGATTATACTCCACACCCGCAAGAAAATCAGCCTCCAGTTGCATCGCTTGTTCAGCATTCGCGCTCATCAGACGATTTCACCTAAAAACCTGGTCATAACATCAATCTACATTAACCGTGCGCCGCATTGGCTACAAAAACGTGCCGGGCGATTTTCAACTTTTCGACATCCTTCACGCGGACAGATAAGCCCGGCTGATGCCCCATGGCCTATCGGCGTTCGCCGGCCCGATCCTCCCAACATGCGACCCAGGCCGCTGAAAACAAAGCCTACTACGCGAGCTAAGATATACAAAATACTAAAAAAGAACGCCGCCAATCCAAGGATAAGCACGACAATAAAAATAAAGGGCTCGCCGGGCATAATGCCAGTCCTCAATCACTCTATCAGCACGCTCAGATCAACACCGCAGTGAATGCAGAATCGATCGTTTACCCGCACAATCTGCCGACACGCATGGCATTGCGGCACCGCTGCGGCTAACTGTTGCCCGCAATGAATGCAAAATTGGTCATCAGTCTTGACGACTCGACTACAATGCGGACACCTCGGTTTCGCGCCGGATGATACACCGACCGGTAACGGAGGTGGCACTGGAGGGGGAGTAGGACGAGGGACAACCTCATCTACCACAGGCCGATCCGTAATCGCAGCCAGCATATCCGTCGCACTAACAAACCGGGCATCGCGCCGCGCATAACAACGACTAAACACATCATCCAAATGCGCAGGGACTTCCGGACGCAGCGTACTGGGTTTCTCACCACCAACCGGTCGCACACCAGTAAGCATTTCAAACAGGACAATACCACAACTGTAAAGATCGCTGCGGGCATCGACCTCGCGACCTTCCTTTTGTTCCGGCGACATATACGCCAGCGTCCCGGCTACGTTGGCCCCATCGCCGGCATGCAAACTACCGCTTTGCATCATGGATTGCGTCGTCACCCCACAGACCTGACCTAATCCAAAGTCCGTCACTTTGACGGATGACTCACTTATAGCAGCCAGTGACTCAATGGCGACATTCAACAAAATATTCGCCGGTTTAATATCACGATGAACCAACCCGTCGCCATGAGCAGCGGTCAGCCCTTGCAAGACGCCTTGCATAATGGCCATTGCCGAGGAAATAGGAAAATCTTTTTTGTAGTGATCAATGACCTGACGCAGTGACGGGCCGTTAACATACTCCATAATGAAATACGGAGGATCCCCGTAGGGATCCAGATCAATTGCCCTGACAATGTTTGGATGCTTCAATCCATGAATCGCGACGCCTTCACGTTGTAGATTGCGCACATACTGCGGATCAGTCGGCACCTTAATGGCCACTACATCACCGAACATATGATGACGTCCGCGCCACACTTCGCCGAAACTTCCCCTGCCTACGCACGCCTCCAGCAGGTAGTTTTGAATGCGATCACCTTGATTTAACATGGACATCAGCGCCGCCTCTCTCGCGCACATGCAATGTTACACACCATTTTCAGCCCGCTCCGCCAGATACTCGCAGACCTTTAGATTGTAGACTGCTGCCGATAGTATACCAAGCAACAATACCGCCCACGACAACGATCCTAAACCTGCCATAGACCCAATCAACCACCAGGCCACCAAGAAATCGGCCATCGAATAACCACCCAGCATTACCCCCACCGCAGCATTGGAGTCCTGCGCAACCGCCCATCGCGTCACAAAAAAGGTTGCCCAGGGAAGTGCCAGCACGCAACCCATCCACACCAGCACATACTTGATAGTTAACCAAATCGTCTCCAGATGTTCCGGATGTTTCCAAAACCAGATAACCGCCCCGGCGCCGGCCACGACGAATATCGCGGTCACCATTTTGCTACCTATAAATTGTCCAGCGGCAACAAGCATTCACATCACTCCTGCAACATGGGTGTTGTTCTACCCAAAACCAACACCGCCACACCTAAACTGTACCCGTTGATCGAGTCGACGGCGATTACAAAGCGGTGTCCAACCTATAATTCGGGAAAAAACGACAATTATCCACGGGGATTTGAAATCCAACGGGAGAGTGTAATTCACGTCGAAAGGGGATCAGGCAGGTGATCCGGCGTACAAACGCGTTGTTTACCATCAGCCTTAGCCTGGTACAACGCCCGGTCAGCTTCATCAATCAGTATTTCAGGTACCGCCGGTTTGAGCGTTTCGACGTCGGATATGCCCGCACTCATACCGATGGACACCTCTGGAATCTCAGCTTCGACACGGGCACAGAAGGCACTAATTATCCGCCGCGCAAGTGTCGCAGCCCGGTAAGCGGAAGTCTGTGGAAGAAGAATCACAAACTCGTCTCCGCCCGGCCTGGCTGGTAAGTCGGACGATCGCAATTGACTCTTAATAGTCTCCGCAGCTAGCACAAGCACCTGATCACCCACACGATGCCCTTGAAGATCGTTTACATCCTTGAAATCATCCAGATCGATCATGATACACGCCAGGTTGCGATCATAACGCTGCGCTTCCTCAAATGCTTGTCGTAAGGCTTCACCCAGATGGCGACGGTTGTACAATCCGGTTAAGGGATCACGGGAGGCCAGATCGCGCAACTGCTCGGTCCTTTCTAGCACACGTTGTTCCAGTTCTGCATTCAATCGAAGCACACCTTCGTGCGCATGTTGATGCTGATCAGCCATACGATTAAAAGCCCGAGCTAATTGGCCAATCTCATCCCGACGCCCCTCCGGACTGCGCACATGAAGTTCGCCTTGCGAGAATTGCAGCATCGTGGTGGCCAGTGTCTGTAACGGCCAGGCTATCCGGCGAACCAATAAAAATCCTAGAGGAATTGAAAAAACCAAGGCGATAATCCCCACACCGGTCAGCACATCCATACTACTAGCCAACGTTAGACGATAGGTATTGGGTGGAATAGCCGTACGCACATACCCAATCAATGTTTTCGTGCCAGTGCCAAATTCGTTAGAATCAAGGCTTGTATTGATTGGATAAACGACTTCACGAAAGACAAGATGATCATTCTTTTGCTGCCATAATATGGGCCTGCCTAGCGCCATGTCCTCAATGTGCCGCGCCTTGATAACTGTAGCATGATCGGCAGCCATGCCATGGAAAGCCGAACCCAACACACGGCCTTGTGTATCATGAAAAACCACATACACAAGTGGCGATCCATCAGCAGCCCGCTGCGCCAACGCCTGCACGTCCTTGGTTGACGCTATCAATGGTGCAGCCGCATCCGCCAATAAAGAAGATAAACCAATCAGAGATTCATCCTGTTGTTGACGCAACGCTACAGCACTAGCGCGTACCAAAAACGACGAAGAAGCACCGACAACCGTGATGCACAAAAACACCACCAGTGTTGTTGATTTCACCTGAAGACTTGTTACAACATCACCCACGCGCCGAACCCAAGACACATGATTAATCGTGTCGTAGGATGTCTCTTGCTGATTAGACATAACTCTTCACGCGAAAGAAACATTACCCATTCAAGTAACGGCATCACCGGGTCGGAGAAATAGCCGGAAACCACTGGACTATCGGAACCTAATGACTCCTACTGAACAACGCCGACAGGCAATACGAGCGAAATAGCGTAGATAATGCCCTCCATAAACCACAATCTTTAACCGGCTAGGGCCAAGTGCGATTTACGTCCGATAATTGAAGTCGGTATTGATGATATAAAAAAAGAGCTTGATCTAGGCTGGCTGGTGGTCGGCTTGCTGCCGGGCGCGGTCTCGAAGCGTATCGAGCGCTTCGCGGACCTCATTGGCCATGCGGGCATTGGGAAAATCTTTTACGAGATTTAACCCGATGTTTAGCGCATCCTGCCAACGTTTTTCAGTAACCGCAAAACGGAATTGTACGCCAAGTTGTAGTAATTTTTCCTTGAATACATCTCGTGCCGAGGCCTGTAATTCCTGGGCCTCACTTGAAGATAGATAGGAATCCAGCTCGCGGAGAACTTCTATGGCGTGGTCCGTGTCACTGCGTCGCACCGCCTCATCCCATTCATGCCGAAGCTCATCTTTTCGCTTATCCTTCAAAGAAACGAGTCGATCCTGCAATACCTGAGTTTTGGTATTTCCAGGTAGCGCTGCAGCCATCCGGTCTATCTCAATAGTAGCTTGATCCCAATCGTGAGCATGAAATAGTTTTTCAATGCGCTCAACCATTTGATCCAGCTTCAATTCGACGGCTGTTGCCCGGGCCTCATCCAACTCCTCACGAAGTGCTTCCGCCTCATGGCGATAACCGAAACGCTTCTCCATCTCATCTACCAGATTGAGCGCAGCTTCCCATTTGCGCGCCCGAATCTCAGCCCGAATCGCACCACTAAGGGCATCTAATTCCTGATCCCTATGCGCAAGCCCCTTAGCTGCGTCCGAAATTCGTGTGTTCTCCGCGATGGAATCGAGGATCTTATTCTGTTTGCCAAGGCCTTCTTCAAGCGACTGAAGTTGGTGTAGGTGCCGTGTGAGAGTGGCTTCGATCTTGAGCAACAGTGGCATAAGCGTAGCCAAAGTCAACACTACCAATAGCATGGCCACGCCAACCACGAATAGCCAAGTCGATGAGGACGTATCAAACCCAATGACCCCGGCCCCGATGGCGCAGGCTGAGCCAATCAAAGCCACAATGCACACCACATTATGAAGCCATCGTAGTTGAGAAAATCGTTCTGGGGGTAATGACATCAGCTATCCTTCACACCGTTTGATGGTGGCACATCGCGTCCGCCTTAATCAGCCACAACGCACCACTATCCTCCTCATCGGCTCTACCCATCGCCTAGCCGCAGTCCTCCGACTGTACAAATCCTATGTCGAGACGGTGGCGCGTCAATAAACGAGCCTCCAAGCACGTGCTTCAAGACCTCAGCCGCACTTGATTTACAGCGGTAAATTGATCTTAGATGCCGCCCCTCAATAGCCTCGTCCCAGTGCGCAGTCACACATCCAGCTTCTTTCGTATCCTGTCCAAACGTTGCGTGATACCCACTAGGCTATCTGCGACAAACTTGAAAAACAGCAAGGCTCCGGCTGTGCTTATCGCCATCCAAAAAATGAAAATACCCGCACTCATCGCACCTGGTTCTCCCGATAACGCAGATTTATCGGCGAATCGGGCTGAGGGGTTGGGTTAAGGCAATGGCAACGTACAAAAAATGAAGATACTCGGCACACATGGCATGATAAGTGGCAAGGCCTAGCACAACGCGGACATGTGCATCCAGAATCGAAAAGAACGCCGAATGCTCCACCCAGGCAGGATACCCTCAACCAGCATGGGATCCATCAATTGAGGCGTGTCGCACCACTAGGCAATAGTTACAGCTATCTACTACGCGTTGCGATAATTGACAAAATCTTGAATCAACTGCTTGGTAATCGTCCCAGGTTGTCCGTCACCAACGAGTCGATGATCGATTTCTACAATCGGAATGACCTCAGCAGCAGTCCCCGTTGCGAAACACTCGTCCGCCACGAACAGGTCGTGACGAATCAGTGCCTTTTCTTGCACTTCCAAACCACGTTTGCGTGCTAATTCCATGACCAAGTTGCGCGTGATGCCTTCCAAAATGCCCTCGGAAGTAGGCGGTGTATATACTTTTCCGTCGCGCACTAGAAAGATGTTATCGCCGGTGCACTCAGACACATGACCTTGCGCAGTCAACATGATCGCTTCATCCGCGCCGCAGTCGTTAGCCTGTAACTTCGCCATGATGTTATTGAGATAGTTGAGCGACTTGACCCTCGGGCTGGTGCTATTGGGCGCATTGCGAGTAATACTGGATATAATGCACCGCAAGCCGCGCTGATAAACTTCCGGTGGATACAGCGAAATCTTGTCCGCAATAATAAACACAGATGGTCGCGCAGTGTGCTTCACGGAAATCCCCAAAGACCCCACGCCGCGCGTGACGACCAGTCGAATATAGCCATCCTGCGTGATACCGTTAGCCTGCATGGCCTCGTGCATCGCTTGGGACACTTCATCGGACGTCATGGGTATCTCAAGGCGAATCGATTTAGCCGATTCAAAAATTCGTTTAATATGCGCCGCCTCTTTGAAAATCTTACCGTTATAAATACGTATGCCCTCGAACACACCGTCACCATACAAGATCGCATGGTCGAAGACGCTAATGGTCGCCTCAGCAGGCGAAACCAATTGTCCGTCCAACCAAATTTTCATATCAGCGCGTGGCGCAAATGGATTATCTTGCATCCCTTTTGTCTCTACATCAGAAATGGCCATGCTCATAACAACACCTCTAGTTTAACGAATCAAGCCAGTGCAGGCGAGGGCCTAGTAGGCACGACGGATTCAATCTTGCCACCTGTCAACCTGACCTGTCGATGGGCACATGCCGCGACTCTAACGTCGTGCGTGACCATGATAACTGTCTGCCCGGCGTCGTTGAATTCATTCAGTAAACTCAGAATCTCAGCGCCGATCTTCTCGTCTAAGTTACCGGTAGGTTCGTCCGCTAGCAAGAGCGTGGGCTTATTGATCAGTGCCCGAGCCATGGCTACGCGCTGCCTTTCCCCCCCGGAAAGCTCGTTCGGGCGGTGTTTAACGCGATGCGACAGGCCTACACGTTCCAACATCATCTGCGCCTCTTTTTTCGCTTCTCGCCTATGTGAAAGCCATTTCAAAGCAGGCGTACCAATAAGTCGTGGAATAATCACGTTTTCCAGCACCGTCAATTCCGGCAACAAATGATAAAACTGAAACACAAAGCCGACTTCACGGTTCCGATAATCTTCACGAGATTGTCGAGAGCGATGAAACACGCTCTGCCCTTGAAACGAAACATCACCGCGATCAGGAATATCCAATGCACCTAGCAGGTGCAGCAAGGTACTCTTGCCTGAACCACTCGATCCCAAAATGACAAGAAACTCACCCTTCTCAGCAGAGATAGACGCCCCAGACAACACGTTTATGGTGGCCTTGCCCATCACATAAGTTTTATGCAGATCATCCGCTCGCAACATAGGATTTACTCGTAACGCAAGGCGTCCACCGGCCAAATACGACCAGCAATCGCAGCGGGGATAAACGAACCAACCACCGAGGCCAGCACAGCTACCACAGCTATACCGACCGCATCCCAGGTCTTGACGATTTCCGGAATTTTATCAAAAGAATAAACCTCAGGACTCCAAACGCGCAACTGTGGATTCAGCGACGCTAAAAAAGCTTGTATATCATTGATATTCCATACAAATACCGACCCCAGCAGTATGCCCAAGATCGCACCACACACACCAACGGCTGTGGCATACACAACAAACAGCCCAGCCACACCCTGGGCAGAGGCACCAATAGCCTTAAGTATCCCAATATCTCGTGTTTTCTTTTCCACGATCATATAAAAAACACATCCCACCAAGACGATGGCTACCAGACTAATCAATGAAAACAGCAGCGTCACAAGAACTTTTTCCTTCTCCACCGCGGCGATAAACGGACGTTGCAAATCCTCCCAGGTCATCACATCGACAAACGACAGCGCCCGTTCGTCGGCCATGCTGAGCTGATCCCCCAACGACAACAAAAACTTCTCCCACGCCGCTGCCACAACCGCCTTACTCACCTCCAGATCGTTACCCGCGCGTAACCCGACTAGTAATTGATTCACGCGCGCGCTGGTCATCCCACCATCAGCCAATGGTTGAGGGTCCATGGCTAACTTGTGTTGCAACATGTCCAAATCCACATATATACACAGGTCGTCAATCTCAAAGATACCCGTGCGCGAATCGTCCACGTAACGCAGCGGCAAGCGCACGGGCGGTTCCCCCGTCACATTGCCGGTCGGCGACATAGGCATAAGTGTCAAAGCAATGTCAGCACCACGTGCGAGATGGCGATTAAAATTACCATCCGGTCGGCGCTCGTTGAGCAAATCACAGCCAATAATCACCCCGCTTTTTTCCGGCCCTACATATCCAGGCCCCTCATCACCGAAAGCATAAACGCGCTCACCTTGGATAGGTAACACGACGGAAGGCGGGTACATCACAATCTCATAAGGATGCGCCGCATAATCCGCTAATTGTTTAGCATCAGATTCCTCTGCCCGCCAACGGGCATTAGCCGCTTCCAGATCAGCAGGTAATACCAGCTTTTGCTGGGCATCGACGCCACCGAGCGGCATGCGCTGCATACCCAGATGGGTGGTTCCAGGAAAATAATGTTCGTAATGCAGACCATGCTTAAAGTCGTTTACCTGCGTATACTCCTTCAGACGCATCCCCACCACGCGGGCAGGCCTTGTGTATGTGGTCGCAGGTACACGAAAAATCCCGTAAGTATAAATGACCGGCGTGGTCACCGAGACTACGTCCTCGTGGTGAGTCTCCAGATACTTCTGAAATTCCTCGTAAAAAGGAAACCCCTGCAGCGTACCACTTTCCAACACGATTTCACTGTGCAGTCCACGTGAACGCTCTCGAATCGTATCGAGAAAGCCGCCCATGACGCTCATCACCACAAGCACCATGGCCACGCACAGCATCACACTGGCAATACCGAAAAACGCGATGAGTTTGGTATGCAAATATCGCCAGGCGAGAAACCACTTATACATATATATCAACTACCCCCCGAAGCTTGAGGTCGTTGCAGGGGGAACAAAATGACATCGCGAATGCTCGGACTATCCGTGAGCAACATCACCAATCGATCAATCCCCACGCCAAGCCCACCCGCAGGCGGCATACCATATTCCAACGCCATCACGAAATCCTCGTCCATGACAGCCATGGTCTCATCACCCTCGCCGGTTATCTTGTGCAACAAATTCTCACGCTGAATATCAGGATCATTCAGCTCGCTGTAGGCATTACCCAATTCCATGGTCGCGGCAAAAGCTTCGAAACGCAAAGCGATTAAAGCGTCATTGGGGTCACGTCGCGTGAGCGGGCAAATAGCCGCAGGATAATCATACACAAAGGTAGGCTGAATCAAGTGTCGCTCGACCGTAGCTTCAAATAGATCATTGATGATAACCGCATCCGCTTTGTTGGCAGGATCAATACCAAGTGCCTTTGCTTTGGCATGAACCGCAGCCCGATCAGTGATCGACACACCAGCGTGCGTTTGGAGCAAGTCCGCATACTTGAGGCGAGGCCAGGGTGGTGTAAAATCCAAAGCCACGCCGTTATATACACCCATCAGCCGACCCTGCTTAATCGCATCACGTGCTTCTCGATAAGCCTCTAGATGATGCTCCTCGGCGAACTCCTGAGCCGCAGCCTCTCCTTTTTCCTCTTGCAACCGCCGCAACTCATCTTCTAGCCGGGCAACTTGCATCGGTAGCGCCGTTTTTGTCGACGCCGCAAAAGCCGCGGCAACCATGCCTTCCACACGCTCCATCATGACATGATAATCAGCATAAGCTTCATATAGTTCGACCATGGTAAATTCGGGATTGTGCTTCGTGCTGATGCCCTCGTTACGAAAATTTCGACTGATTTCAAACACGCGATCCATACCGCCGACCAACAGTCTCTTGAGGTATAACTCCGGGCTGATGCGCAAAAATAAGTCCATATCAAGCGTGTTATGGTGCGTGGTAAAAGGTCTGGCCGCTGCCCCACCGTACATGGGCTGAAGTACGGGTGTTTCCACTTCTACATAGCATTCGCCGACTAGATATTGCCGCACCGCATGAATCATCGAACTTCGTAGCCGAAAAACATCACGCACCTGTGGATTGGCAAACAAATCGACATAGCGTCTTCGATAGCGCAAGTCTACATCGCTAAGACCATGCCATTTTTCGGGCGGCGCCCGCAATGCTTTGCTCAGCACGGTTACTTGCCTCGCCCAAACGGTCAGTTCGTCCGTCCTGGTCTTACCAATAATGCCCTCGACCCCGATGATATCTCCCAGTAGCAGCTTCTTCACCAGCAACCATTGATCATCACCCAAATCCGCTCGACTAAGACCGATTTGTATGTGACCTTCACCGTCATGCAATCTGAAAAACGCAAGTTTTCCCATCACACGGAGCAGCATGATTCTACCGGCGACACGAACACTGGCATCACTCTTATCACCCGGCGCCAGATCGAGAGACGCGCCGGTCGAGCGTACATCCTGCGTCGAAACCACATGCGCATAACGCCCGCCGTAAGGATCAAGGCCCATGTCCGCAACCGCATCACGTTTGATGCGGCGCTGGTCCATGAGCAGTTGTTCTTCCGTCTTTTTCGGTTTCATGCTTTTGATCAGATACCAATGAGGACGACCGATCCTAATACGACAGTCAGATAAGGCCGGTTCTACCCGCAGACAGGTAGGGCGGGTTCCACCCGCCGATCTGCATGGCCAGCTTGTTTTTCATTATTCAGGAACGACTATTTACGAAACGCTTCGCTAGTCATCACCGTAAAGATTTATCCGCCGTAATAGCTACGAAGAATCTCGCTGGCTTGGTTATTGCTCAGGTTCATCGCACCGAGCGCTTCACTAGCAGCCGTGCGAATCACGAGATCACCATCTTTAGCAGCCGTTTCCACCAAGGCATCAATCTGAGATGGCTCTAACATGTTTCCATGCCCCTTGGCTGACTCCGCTAGAGAGCGAAAAGCAGCTACACGCAATGAGGTGCTACGACCGTCATCCAAAGCTACCGCAGCAATACCATGTTGCGCGGATGAAAATGATAATAGCGCCAATACGGAAGCAGCTGATATTTGCAATGATTCATCGGTCGCTTCCAATGCGGCCAGCAATGCGGGCTGGGCTACCGAAACATCAAATACCGTTCGACCATCCTCAGCTAAGCGGCGCAAGGTATCGACCGACTGCTTCGCCAGCGACAGCGCAAGCGCATCATCAATCGTAGCACGACCCGTTTTCGATTGAAGTCGCATCAGCGCATGCTCAATCGCTGTATCATCCGCATCGCTACTTACCATAGTTACATAGGGGAAACGATCGGCTAAATCCTCAGCCATCAAATCGTGCGTCGGTTTCGTAAGTAGCACGACCGGCGTCTTAGCATACTGAAATTCTGCACGGAACTGATCGATCACCCGGGCCACACCAGGCTCACCAACATCCGTCGATACCAGCATGGCTGCGATGGATTGCGTCTCGACCCGAGCGCGTTCCATAGCCGGATAATAACTCGAATCCGCAATCACCGCCCTTCCGCTGCTTCGTAGAATTTCCGCCACGCGATTACGATTTTGCTGGTCTGTATCGAGCACTATCATTTGACTGCGACCACTTAGCGTAACCGCCTGCGCCAACATCGGCGTCACAAACTCCGCATCTGCAAATGGCGCTGTCGGTAGCGCAGCCCCCAAAGCTAAAGCCGCCCGGATACGAACCAGCAAATCCGGAAAACGCAGTGCCTGCACCAGGGGTTGTTTAATATCCTCACTGCCCACCAGCGAACTCCGCCCCGCGGTAATACGCAGCGCTTCGATCGCCCCTAGAGCCACCGCTGTGTCACTTTCTTTAATTGCACGAGCTAATACCATATGGGCATATCGAGGCCCCGCCGCCTGGGAAAAATACAGCGCACGAGGAAAAGCGCTTGGTCGCGTCGGATCGGGATCACCAACTTCGCCGGGGTCACCACTTTCCACATCCATACCCAACCGACCTTCTCGACGAATATTCGCCGCTAGCCATAACGCAATCGCCGGTGCATGATCGTTCTCCAAGTGAAGCACTTCCTCACAACATCGCATGGCCATCACCTGACCGAAAATCGGACGGGATACGACGACCGCATGGAGCATTTGCTCCGCATGATCCCAATACCAGATATTCGCTTCACGGAGTCTTGGATCAGCACGAACAGCCGGGTCTTCGTGATAAAACCACTCAGCCAACCCTAAGAACTGATCCTTCGCGCCGCCGGAAATCGTTCGACCTGAAATAGCTTCAATGCGAGAAATCGCCGCACCCGCAGCCTGCTTACTCTCGCCCGGCATATCCTTGTTGACGATGAGCCGACTTAAATACGGCACAGCCTGGGGATAACCAATTTCGCCTAATGCCCGGATCACATGGATTCGGACATCGTTATTGCGCATACGTAAGGCCATCACCAACGGGCGCACGGCACCTTTACCTAACTTGGTCAACGACACAATAACACGAGGCCAAAGCGCTTGCTGCTCCTTATCGAGCAACGTTTCGATCATCAACGGTACCGCATACTCGCCGGATTCGATCAGCCGTTGCTGGGCGAAGAATTCCTGCTGTGGGTTGCCACCTAGAAGCGCGATGTTCTCACGAATGCGATCGCTTTGTTTACGCCCGACATGCTCACCCTGTTGAATCAGATCCAGCACGCGTGTGGCACTCTCGCCGATCGACGAGTTGGCTATAATGATAAGTAGAGTGTTGAGACTATCCTTATCGCGGTTAGCGATTTTCATCACCTTAACGGGATCAAGCTCTGGGTGGGCTAATAGCGCTTTGGCATAGGCATCCGCAGTACTGAACCTTCCCATGCGTGCGTAATGCAGAAAATCGGTAAAGAGCGACTCGACCGTAGCCCCAGCGGGCACAGCCACAGTTGTTTTGTCAGTATCCTGCGCGCGTGCCGGCACGGTCCAAGCCAATCCGACGGATAGCATCGCACCAACGACCAACACCTGCCGACTAAGCCGACGACGGCTAGGTACCTGAAATGACGCCAATAGCATTAAGACCTCCCACGATTTGGAAAGTAGTTTCATCCAACAGTCCCCACTAGGTAGGAGCCTTTAGCCGCAAACACAGACGCCCACTGCCCCACTCACTCGACAATCAGTATAGGGACTGTGAATTCACGGTCAACGAAACGCCCGTATACCACCACCCAGCCAGGCCCCTCTTATTCGCAACTGCGAGCCTGCGAAACCACAATCAGAGCCGCACGGCGCAAGCCTGCGGACACACAATCAGAGCCACACGGCGCAAGCCTGCGGACAAATAGGGCCTATCGCCAACAGCATCCTAAGTGCCCGCCGCCTAGATATTCTGCAAAATAGCCACGCTACCAGCCGCGGTAATACCCAAAAAGATGGTGTTCACGACTTCAAAAAAACCAGATGTATCACATCCCGTAGCCTGAAACACAATCGCCCCGGATACGACCGCCTTACACAATCGCACTATCGAAGACTTTTTCATCGCAAAATCCTCCACCACACCTACACCAGCATATTGCCGCCAACCACAACCCCGCCCGCCACAAGCCAACGGGGAGAGGGAAAGTCTAGTCAGTCGAGTTGTAACGTCAATTTATCCGCCTATCACGTTGCACGGGCAGCAGACGGAACTGGAATTTAGCAAAATCCGATTCGGTAGCGCCAGCGCCCGACTGGGTGGCCCAGGTCCTTCTTTTTGGACCTGGGGGCGTCGATGATTTGCGCTCGTATCTATGCCCGCTCACTTACGCAGCCGTGTAGAGCAGGTCGTACTTTCGCCAATGCCAATTGGCGAAAGTTTGACCAGCCTTTCCCATCGGCACACGTGACTACCAGGAATGCCAAATCAGAGCCGCACGGCGCCAGCCTGCGGACCACCGCATATCAACCAGCCCCACCTGTGCCAATCCGTCAGCGTGTCACCAGGCTGGCGTCAGGTGCTCTGACCATACTCGTCGCACGACCAGACATCGCAACCCAAAGAAGGTCGTAGCGTGATAGTTAAAGACGGTGCAACCAATTCGCCCGCGACCATCGTGTCCACCACCTCGAAACGAGAGGACCACTCGTCAGAGTCACAAACCCCGTTTCCACGACAATTAAGCTCCTTATTACGAACACAATTGACGAATGTTATAACATATGTTATAATATCAGAAGTATAGGAGGCTATTTGATGACCACATTGAAGGTAACGACTGTCGGCAACTCAACAGGACTGGTGCTACCCAAGGAGATTCTTCAACATCTCCGCATCAGTAAGGGTGACATTTTGTACGTCATTGAGACGCCCAACGGCATCGAACTAACGCCTTATGATCCCCAATTCGGTGCTCAAATGGATGCCGCGGAACAAATCATGCGCGACGATCGCGATGTACTAAAAAAATTGTCTGAGTAACTTCGATGAGTGATCCAGTCTGGGTACGCATGGATGTGGTAATAGCCATCCATAAACGACAAATAGCCGAGCATGGCGGCGATGAAGGTATACGCGATCAAGGACTTCTTGAATCCGCACTGGCGAGACCCAAAAACCGTATAGCCTATGCTGAAGTTACTCCCGATTTGGCTGAATTAGCGGCAGCCTATGGATACGGTATTATAAAAAATCATGCCTTCGTTGATGGAAACAAGCGAGTAGCTTATGTCGTTTGCATGACATTCTTGAAGCTTAACGGCATAGACTTGGATGTAGCCCTTGATGAAAAATACGCAACATTTATGAAGCTCGCTGAGGGAAGCATAGATGAGAAAGACCTAGCTGAATGGATACGGGCTAATGCTAAGACATGTTAAAGGCTGTTTCAAATATAGTTTCCTAGCCCAGCGGCGTGTCCCATGTCCTGTTTTTTGGACATGGGGGAGTCGATGATACACACCAAGTGCCATGCCCATGCACCTATTACGAATCATCGTCTTTCCCAACTCGAAAACGAGATAGGACACCCAACAATAGTCGCGAGCCTTTGGTTTATATCTTGTTCAGCGCCTGGTCCAAATCCGCGATGAGGTCTTCTGTTGCTTCTATGCCAATGGATAGACGGACGAGAGCTTCGGTAATGCCGGAGCGTTTTTTTTCTTCGTCGCTAAGACCCGCGTGGGAGCTTACAGCCGGGCGGACGATGAGTGAGTCTACCCCGCCTTGGCTGGGTGCGTGGATAAATAGCTTAACGCTGTCCGCTATTTTCGCTGCGGCTTCACCTTCCCCCTTGGGTTCAAAACTTAGCATACCACTGCATCCGGAAAATAATTCTCTGGCCCGTTGATAGTGTGGGTGGTTTTCCAGGCCCGGGTAATGCACGCGCTCCACCTGGCGATGGTTTTCCAGAAACTTAGCCACCTCAACTGCGCTCGTATTTTGCTGCCTGACGCGTAGCGCTAAAGTTTTCAGGCCACGATGCAACAGGAAGCAGGCGTGCGGATCGAGCGCACCGCCTAAGTGGTTTAACTTACGGCGGATTTTATCTATGCCGGTAGATTTTCCCACGACACAACCCGCCACAATATCGTGATGGCCATTCATGTACTTGGTGCAACTGTGAAGCACATAATCGAAACCCATCTCCAACGGTCGAAAGTTGATCGGCGAGGTAAAAGTGTTGTCGATCATGCTTACAATCTTGTGCTGTTGAGCGAAAGCGACGACGGCTTTGAGGTCGGCCACCTGCATCATGGGATTGGTGATCGACTCAACGTAGATAGCTTTGGTTTTAGGTCGAAGGTGAGATATCCAAGTGTCGGGCGCTTGGACGTCAATGAAAGTGTATTCCATGCCACAGGCTGACAAGTCGTGGATGATGAAATCGTTGGTACCGCCGTACACGCAATCCTGAACCAGTAGATGATCCCCAGCAGAAAGCGTGGTCAGCAGCGTAGCGGAGATTGCCGCCATCCCGCTAGAGGCGACCAGCGCTGCTTCACCATTTTCCAGTGCCGCGATTTTGGCATGAAGAACATCATGGGTGGGGGTATTGTTAAGTCGGATATACCGAAGGTCGTGATAATTGGTTTCGCCGCGATATTCATACGTAGAGGACTGATGGATGGGCATGACAACTGCCCCGTTGAGCCTGGGCTGAGGTTCGCCGGCGTGGATGAGTTTGGTTTCGATTTTCATATGCTCGTAAGACATTTTGGATTCCCTCGCTTATATAGTGTTTTGTCACACCTTGATTTTCGGGACTTGCCCGTGTTGTTTCGGAGGCCACCACGGGCAAAAAAAACCTTGCCCATGCCACCCTTCTCTGCCACCCATCGTTTTATCTGCCTCGCGTAGCCCGGTCCATATCACGCTGGTGTTGCTTCTTGCGCGCGTCCTGGCGCTTGTCTGCGTGTTTTTTTCCGCTGGCTAGGGCAATGGTAATTTTAGCGATGCCGCGCTCGGTATAGTATATGCGCATGGGTACCAGCGTTTGGCCTCGCTGCTCGACTTTGGGTTTGAGTTTTCTCATCTGTTGTTTATGCAAAAGCAACTTACGTCGTCGCCTTGGTTCGTGGTTAGTGGTATGCCCAAATTTATAGGCAGGTATGTGAGCATCCACGAGCCAGAGTTCGCCGCCGCGAATTTGGGCGTAGGACTCGTCGAGCGAAGCACCCTGATCACGTAAACTTTTTATTTCAGTCCCCAATAAAACCATGCCGCACTCGATTTTTTCAAGAATCTCATAGCGAAAGCCGGCCTTTTTGTTCCGGCACACCGTAGAATCGGGCTGTTTTATACTTGGTTTCTTAGCCATATTACATCGAGGCTGTAAAATATAAGTTCCGGCACTCGCAATGAACAACCTTCTGATGCTCAGGAGCTACCGAGCCGATTTTATAGGTGCTAAACTATGGGGCAACTTATCCGCTCAATGGGATATATAATAGAGGGAGGAAGGTATATGGTGAAATCAGTCGCTCATGAACATATCCGGGAGTTGGAGCGTAAGCTGATTGCCCGCGCACGCGCAGGGGATAGACTGGCACTACGCGAATTAGTGGATCAGCACAGGGATCGTTTGTTCGCGTTTATCTGGCGAATGATTCACAACCATCACGACGCTGAAGAAGTCTGCCAGGATGCCTTTCTGAAAGCCTTCGCCTCGCTCGATTCTTTTCGCGTTGAGTATCGCTTCAGTACGTGGCTGTTTACCATTGGTTATCGAATTTGCCTTAACCGATTGCGACGCAAGCAGACCATCCAGACTGATATGGATTTTGCTTCGATGCCACTGCAAAGTCACGAATCACCATCCGACCATGTGGAATCTGCTGAAGCTGCACAATTACGCAGCGCCGTATGGCAGGCTGTGGATCAATTAACACCGCAGCAACGTGCTTGCGTGTTGTTGTTTTATCGGCAAAGTATGAGTTGTCAGGAGATCGCACGCATCCTGGAGCTACCTGTAGCCACGGTGAAAAGCCATCTCCATCGGGCGCGTTTGCGGCTTCGGAATATACTGGAATCAACCAGCGAAAAAGATTTGCAACAATTTCGCAATCTTTTAAGCCTAGCCGGGTAAAAGCTATTGAACACTGGGGCGTTGGTGCCTTAGGTAAGTCGAAAGATTGTCTATTTAAGCCATAGGAAATTGTCATGCGTTGCGAAGCGGCGCAAAAATTGTTCGACGCCTACTTGGATGGTGAACTGTCACCGTCTCAACGGACGGAGCTTGGGGCGCACTGTGTGAAATGTGCCGAGTGTCGTCGGGCGTTAGCCCTGCTGGAGGTCAGCGGTCATATTGTCTCGTCTGACCAAGAGCCTGTGACATTGGATGCCGATTTCACGAATAGATTACTAGCTTGCATGGACAAGCGGGAATCTTCGTGGATGTATCGGGGCCGTCGATGGTTTTATGTGCTGGGTCCGCTGGCGGCGGCGGCGGTCGTACTGTTGGGATTTTTTGGGGTATTTGATACGAATAAGGGACGGGTGGCCGGCAAGTCGGAGACGGGGCAGATTCAGTCCATGAGTGAGGATATTGAGATTCCCGAGCCATTTCTGGATGATGACGAAGACATATCCGAGGGTGAAACGCCGACAGGTGATCTTCAACATCTTTTTCAGCAATCGCAAAGCAATTTTGACACCAAAAGGCAGAATGTCGAATCACTGTGGGAAAAAGTTGACTTGACGATTTTGCAAAAGCTCGATGTACTCGAACAAATGAACGAGCATGAACCGGCTGATACGTCTGACGAACCTGAGCAAGACGAATCGGCGTCAGAACAGCCTGACAACTGACGTTTTTTAAGGCACGCGGAATCTATTTTTCTCCTGCGGCACATTTCCGTCATATTATCCTCGTAGAACACGCACTGAGCCGATATTCTTACCAGAGTTGCGATTCGCATGGTGGAAATACTACCCAGTTCAATGAGACTGAATCACATGAGAGTATGTCTATTCATGATGGCTGCCTGTTCGTTAGGGTTAGCCACACCTGTAACGGCGCAGACACGTCCCACGTCGGTTGTGCAGCGTCGCCTGATGGACATGGCCCGATTTGTCCCAGAATCCGCCGGTCTGTTTGTAAGTATTCATCAGCCAATTAAGTTGGACAAAGCGCTAGCCCGTACGCGTGCTGTTCGATTGTTACCGGCTATTACAGGGCAGATGACCTCCCCGGATACGACTTTAGACCTGCGTGACAGCCTACGAAAATATGTGCGTGTCAACAGTTCCATCGACGTGGACGAACTGATGAACACGGATGTAGCCCTCATTGCTCCTTCTTGGGATGACATAAGCCAAGCGCATTTTTTAATACGCTTGAAGGATCCATCCGTACTAGACCGCTGGTTTCCACCGGAGAAGCGCCGGCGCGATAGTACGCTTGGTGAAGCGACGTTTATCAACCTTAATGACGGGTTGTTTGTATGTATACACGGCCAGTATATTGTTTTAGCGCGACGAAGCGCTTCGCGATCACTGCTTCGTGACACACAGCGTTTGATGATCCGTGCGAAACGGCAAAACTTGGCGGCACTACCAGCTTTTCGCGAGATGCTTGTTGATCTGAAAGATCACCCTCTAGCCACCGTATTTCTGTCATCAAAGCCCATATCCCAAGGTAAGCCAACGCTGTCTTCATCCATTTGGCCAAGCTCGGGTTATAGCATGTTGTCGCTTTATGAAGGTGACGATCAATTGGACGTGGTATTACACACCACGCCGATCGCTAAAACTAATACGCCATCGCTTTCTGCGCAGGCGTTAATGGCTTTTCGGCGATTGCCACATTCGACGCTTTTTGCCGCTGCGACGACGGTTGATTTCGACTCATTTTTTGACTCCATGCAGGAAAGTAAAGGTAATCAATGGGTGCAACGCTATTTGTCACTGCTTTCCGGCGTGGCTGGCGAAGAAACACCGAGTCGTACACTGTTTGATAATCTTGGCGAGGATGTCATGGTCGTTTGGGGGCAGACGTTAACGGTCGAAGGGACCATACCACAGATAGCGTTAATGATGCGGACTAAGAACGCGCGCAAAGCCCGTGCCGAAGTTACCCGCACCATTGCAAATGTCCTTAAACTGGCTGCCCTTTTAGACCCTGTTGACCAACGGCGTTCCCCTTTATTCAAATTGAAAACTCATTTGGGATCACCCATTGTGTATATCCCGCTGAGTGAATATGCCAGCCAATCTCGATTTTCATTTTTGTCACTATTGCGAAATGCGGATCCCGCATGGGCAACTTACGAAGATTGGCTCATTGTGGCGTTATCGTCGAATCATATCGAAAGTATTTTGGATGCCCAACTCGGTTTAGCGCCCCGTTTGTCATCGGTCCCCAGTATGGCTAATGCCCTTCCCGTCAAGCCCGGCCAACGTTCGCTAGCTGTAGCACAACTT
Source organism: Planctomycetota bacterium (assembly GCA_024276605.1). Lineage (GTDB taxonomy): Bacteria > Planctomycetota > Phycisphaerae > UBA1845 > UBA1845 > JAJRPG01. Next base: position 187,928 of record JAJRWX010000009.1, read on the forward strand.
GAGTTAGCCTCGTACGAGTTGGACTGTTGGCTAGATGCACTGGACGCCGGTGCACCATCGCTACTGAGTCCAAGTTGGTGGAATATCCCCGTGTCCAAGCAGGGTTGGCCTAATGTATTGGGTATCGAAGTTGATGATCGCGGCGAGGATGGGGCGATTTGGGTGATGGGCGTCCGTCCGGGAAGTACCGCGGCTAAGGTTATCTTAAAAAATGATCGTATTTTAGCCGTCGACGACGAAGTACTGAATTTGAAACAACCTTACCAAGACTTTCAAGATCGCTTAAGCCAGGTTGGTGTAACAGCGCCTTATACATTTCGCATACTGCGTGGCAGTGCGATAATAGAAGTACAGGTCGCAGCTAATCAGGAAATGGATCACACGAATAGTCGGTCATTTGTTCCAGCCGATGCCGTTCGTGCCATCGCAAGCATTGGGAAAGCACTTCACACCGCTACGCTTTCCGTGCAAACGACGACCATTTCCCGCCAGACTACCCGCGTGTCACTGCACTTTACAGGTGCGCCTACGCCTTAGATCAATGCTCGATGAGTCGCTGTAAGCTTACATAAGTTAAGGGTTGTGTTGTCCGATAACTCGTTGGATGATGACTACGCTTGATCATCAGCGAGCTGATATGACGCGTTGCAAGGTCTACCATTGGCTATGTACGCGAGGTTGTTCTGCGTACTTAAATACCGTGGCGCTGCTTGCGATACTTTTTACGCTAGTTCTACTGATCCAACATCGCGTAGACTGGGCCAATGCGCTATTTGCATATCGTAAGCGTTATATTTTATTGTGCGTACTCTTAGCTGCTCTTGCCATCACAGTGACATTTGTGATCTACAAGGGGAATCGGACGACGAACCGTTACCTGAGCCTTATCTTCGCCTGTGCTCTCGTGCTTGGTGAATATAGCGCACAATACGCTACGTTGATCCACCCATTCGGCATGAAGTTTCGGGAACCACATCCGTATATTGGTTTTACAGGTAAGGCCGGGCTACAAGAACGTAATTCTATTTTGGCAAAACGAATGGGTGGCACTGTTGCACAGGCCTCTATTCATCTGAACGATCTAGGTTATCGCGGCCCTCTACCCGACCAAGACAAACAGGGGTAATATCGCATTATCATGTTGGGCGGTTCCACGGTATTTGTAGGTTCACCGCTGGAAAAAACCATACCCGGTCAATTGGAATTGATGCTTACTGAAACGGGTGTGCGTGATGTACGTGTATACAATTGGGGCATGGTATCGGCTGTATCTGGCCAGGAGTTGGCGGCGATCACGCACCGAGCCATCGACTACCATCCGGATTTGATCGTCGTATATGATGGGGCGAACGATGCCACTGTCCCCTATACGTACGATCCACGACCGGGATATCCATACAACTATTTTTTAACTGAAGTGGGACAAAAGTATGTTGAGCGTCGCATCACCACGCTTCACATGTTTGCAACCCTTATCCAAAAAAGCCGCGCGGTGCGCGTGCTTATGGGTGATTTGTTTTTTATAGAAGACAATCACTTAGCCCTGCTGCGTCACCAGTATGGTTACGGCACGGAACCTTGGAGAGATCATATAGCCAAGACCTATGGGCAAAATCTTTCACGTATGGCGACGGTCTGTAATGGTAACAGATCGAAGTTGGCCGTATTTCTACAACCCATACTCCTTTATAAGAACCATCTCCAGCAGACAGAATTAGCTATTCTTGACCGTGACATATCGCAGATGCATTGCAAGGATGTCTATCCACGCCTGGCATTGGCTGCTAGTCAAGTATTGGGCGGGCGAGAGAACGAAGGCATTTACTTCTCAGACATGAGTCGCGCACTTGAGGATGTAGAAGAAGAACTTTTCTGGGATCATTTGCATGTCAATAACCACGGAAACGAATTGATTGCACGCGAAATGGTTAGACAATTGCTACCCATTATTCGTCAAGACACTGCTCGTATAGCAAGTGCCAATATTTCGTCACCTACGTCGTTTACACCACCCGAACCACCACAACGGTAATATCGTCCGACTGCTCAGCAAGCCCTGCAAAGCGGCGTACATCCCAAAGAATCTCTTTCGCCAACGCTGATGCGGATAAGGACCGATGCTTCCATATAGACGCCTTCAAACGCTCCTGTCCATATTCTTCACCTTCGAAATTATTTGCTTCAAATACACCATCATAATAAAGTACCAACAAATCTCCTTTGTTGATGGGCTGCGTTGAGAATTCAAACTCGGCTGAGCTGTCAATACCAATGACCGTGCCCCCCTCGCCCAACTCGATCATGTGATCTCCGCGTAACAATAAAGCGGGAGGATGACCTGCACAGCTATAGGTGAAATGTCTCCCGTTGGGTTCAAAAAATCCATATATCAACGTAGCAAATTCTCGCGCTGGTGTTTCATTGCACAAATGACGATTCACGACGGACATGGTCGTCTTGATATCCGTACCACTCTGCGCTTGCACGCGCAAAGCGGATCGAACGGAAGCCATCATTAAAGCCGCGGGGATCCCCTTACCCACAACGTCAGCTACGCAGATACCTATGAAGCCATCGGGGAGGTAGATAAAATCATATAAATCGCCGCCTAAATGAAACGAAGGTTCATACACACATCCAAACTGCAAATGTGGATGGCTACGAGGAATTCGCGGGAGCATACCCCGTTGAATTTCCGCTGCGTTGGTTAATTGCCTCTCCACACGCATAGCGAGTATGTGTTCTTCGAGTAAGCGACTATTGGCTATGGCTGCCCCGGCTTGTGAACCTATCGAGCGAAGTAGGTTGGTTTCCGTTGGAGAAAACGCATATCGTTGCCCCGTATAAACGCGAAGTACGCCGTAACTTTGCCCTCGATAGGCAACGGGCACGCACAAACCGCTAACGATACCTTCGCGCAACGAATTTTGCGGATAGCGACTACGTGGATCATTGGGGGCATCTTCGATATATACCGTTTCCCCTGCGAAGGCCGCTACGTCGATCTCGTTTTCACCCAACCTTACCGGGCCTTTGGCTAGATATTCGTCGGATAGATTACATACCGCCTTAACCACCAGCTCACCTGTAGCCTCATCAAGCAACCGAATACCACAAGCTTTGACGGGCATGACCTCGACCACACGACGCACCGTTCGATCAAGCACCTCCTGCAAATCCAGCGTCCCTGCCAACAAATTTGTCAGATCATGAACCACTTGCAGGTCGGCCAACTGTCGTTCAATGCGCGCCGCTTGGCCATATAACGTCGCTATAATACCCGCTAACACATCCGCAAATTTTCGAGTCGCCTCGGGTGTACCACCACTGTAAGGCGCGATGGTCATCGTCGAATGAAGCAGCGCATCCGCATCCAAGCTATAGATACGCGCAATCTCACGGACCTCTTGCTCGGGCGGACGAAGGGGTAGGCGTGTGCCAACTACAATCAGACCAAGCACCTGCGTCTCATGGTGTATGGTTGACGCATAGAGACTCATACCGTGATGACATGACACTGCCTTGTCAGTGTGGGTCTGAAGTGCGCGACGTTTTAAGGCAAGGTGGAATTCCTCTTGTCCTTGTGATGAGGTGCCGATCATGTCGGAATACGGGCTACCCCATTTAGGATTTGTAATCGGTTCGCCATCCACCGTACATATACATACCGTCACCTGCCCCAGCGCAGCGAAACGATCCTGAAGCCGTTGCAACGCAGCCACATCAACGAACCGACTTAGCGGCACGCGGCCCAAAGTATCGGCGTTGCTTGGCTGGGGTGATCCTTCTCGTTCCACGTTGACATCTTTCATGTAGGAATGAACTTGGTCTTGCGATCGATTTTGGCTACGGCACCTGCGATAAGCTTCGCACAGTTCTCTAAATCATTCAGGCTAACCACTTCGACTTGGGTGTGCATGTATCGATTGGGGATACTAATGAGTGCCGTAGCCACACCGGATCGTGTCAACTGCATGACATTCGCATCGGTTCCCGTACCTCGTGGCGCAGCTTCCAATTGAAATGGGATCTTCTTCGCCTTCGCTGTTTTGATAAACAACGCTTCTAACGGCGGATTGATATTAGCGCCCCGAGAAATAGCCGGCCCGGAGCCGATCTCGACGTTTCCGTTGACACGTTTGTCAATATCCGGATAGTCCGTCGCATGTGTCACATCTACGGCGATACCCACCTGGGGATCAATGCCATAACACGCCGTTTTTGCTCCGCGCAGGCCAACCTCCTCCTGTACGGTACTGACGGCACTTAAGCAACATTTGAGGTTCCCGGCGGCACATAGTCGAAGGGCTTCCATCACCACAAAAGTGCCGCTCTTATTATCAAACGCCGGGGATGTCACCAGATCATTTGCCAGTGAAATCATGTCCAACCGGAAGGTGACCGCATCGCCCACACGCACCACGGCTTCGGTCTCTTTGCGAGACTTGGTACCTAAGTCGATCCACATCTCTCTTAATTCTATTTTCGCACCACGTTCCTCAGGTTTAAGCAAGTGGATAGGTTTTCTTCCAATCACACCGTCTACCGGACCGTGTTGCGTATGTATCACCACACGGGAACCCGGCACAACGGAGGGATCTATGCCGCCAATGGCGGTAAAAAAGATGAACCCTTGATCATCGATGTGGTTGACCATTAAGCCGATCTGATCGCAATGCCCTGCCAACATGACACGGGGGGAACCCTTAGGATTTAACGTCACAATCACATTGCCATGTACATCCGTGTCGATGTTGTCCGCGATAGGTTTCATGCGTTTACGAACCACGCGCTGGATCGCTTGTTCAAAACCTGATGGGGAAGGTGTTTCCTGTAGTAATTTTAGAAACTGATATGATTCCTTACGCACGTAATAATCTCCCTAAAATCCCAACAATAAGAATAGCGATACACATCTTTCGGACCATGCAACACTAGTTTACATATAACGATAGAGTAGGCACACCGTGAAGTGTAGATGCAGGCCGCTACGTACTCAACCTTATCCTTATCTCGGATATAGGATTTTCCAGCAAGATGATTCATAATATCATCCACCCGGTGAGCTATTCTGCGATGGCAAAATGTGCATTCAGTAGCTATGGCTATTGCTTCTGGCACAATAATTGCAGCCTTTATTCTTGAGTATAGGGTGTGGCTGATCGCCTTTTACGAGGGTATAAAGATCGTAGGTAATTGGCTGCTTGACGCGAAGGCAGGGCCTGCTTATGGTCCGTTGGCAGTGGTGCGGGCCTTACTTACAAGAAGAAAAGTGCTAAATTAGCGGGGTATCTTGGCGACCATGTCGTCTATCAGCATATTACGACGCATATCCGGTAGAACAGCATTTTCGTGGCTGTACTGCCTTAAACGGCTCTTTTGGGCGGTGATGCTGATTCTACACACGGCCCCGATTCACGCCGTTACGCTTCGGGCACTCCAATCATCAAACAACCAGGCCGTCGTGGAATCCTGGTGGAGTCTTATAGGCCTGGGGCTTTCTGCGATCTTTTTTGTATTGAAAGTCGCGGATGTATCCTGGCTTCGCAGAAATCCCGGATGGCGATCTGCCGTCGCTTCGACCATGATCGTCGCGGTGGTGCATGTAGGCGTTCTAGAGCGCCTCTCCCCGGCAATCTCCCTATCCCAGGCTACGCCGATTGGCGTCATCATGTTCGCGACGCTGATGACAGACATGCCCCGCGCGTTACGAGGGACGCTGCGTTCGTTGTGGCGTCAATTCTCGCAACGATGCGGTGAACAATTCAACTTAGCCGTGCTTCCCGCTTGGCGTGGATGGATCGACTATCACTTCCACCTGTGTCAGCACTGGTTCCGCCTATGCTTACCTGCGCGCGCCCCCCCTGCGCTCATGCCTGCCTAACTGACCCGATCAATTGAATAGCTTTTTATCTGTGTCTGCGTGTTGCAGTCTGATCCGATCTGGAACTGATTTGCTGCAAGTTGACTTCGAGTAAATGCGCAACATTTATTGGCAACCCACAATGTGAGGTTCGTAGTGCCATTGTCGAATCTTTTCTAAAAAAAGATTCTGCACTGCTACGCTCTGGGTATGCCTTGAAACCTAAAACTACCAGCCTTGATCTAATTCATCCAGGTTGGTTGATTGGAGAAATGATATGAATCGCCGAAACCCGAATACGTTTACTTTGCTTACCGTCGTATCCTTACTTGTTACTAGCTTATCAGCCAGTGTGACGACAGCGGCCATTGTGCCTTTTACGGAAGACTTCTCAACGGGCAGTGCCAACTGGACGGACAATACATCCGCCCCATTAAGTTGGAGTCCAGCGGGCAGCTTTAATGGCAGCTCATACGTCAGCAGCAGTTTCAACTTCGTTGGATTGACGACGGGCGATCCAGCTATTTTGTTCCGTGGCGAACAGGCGGTCAATCCGGTTGACAGTGCCAGTGGCGGTGCGTTTGTGGGTGACTGGATCAGCGACGGTGTAACGGAGCTTAGCTTTTTCATTCGCCACGATGCCGGCGTACCCCTGGGATTTTTCTCACGTGTCACCCCGGCCAATCCGCCAGTCGGTGCTATTGGACTTAGCTTTATCCCTATCCCTTCAGACACGTGGGTGCCCATTACAGTTGCCATTAACGCCAGTAATCCCGCGATTATCTACGAAACAGGTGATTTTTCCAGCATTTTTGACGGTATCGGAAATCTCCAGGTCGGTGTTAGCACACCGGATGTGTTGGCCGGCGTGGATCAAGTCGTCAACTTCAGTTTGGACAATATATCCATCGTACCGGAACCCGCTTCACTGCTGTTGCTAACTGGGGGCGCGTTAGTCCTAGCGCGACACCGCAGACGTAAGGGGGTGTAGCGTGAAAACACTATGCGCTTTGATATGTTCAATCGCCATGCTCTCAAGTATGGCTGGTGCTACCGAGTTTGTATTTGACAAACCCAGCGACGACATCTGGCAGTATCCTTTCAACTTTACGCCCGGAGAAAGAGATACCGGGAAATTGTTCGGATCCACCGGCAGTGTGACGTTCAATGGGTTCAATGACCGGGACGGCATCATCACTGCCGCCTGGGATACGAGCCTGCTCATCCCCATGGGCCAGGCCCCAAGTAGTTACCATATTGCTGCCATTACGGTGACCCTTACGCATGAAGATTGCCCTCCGGGTGACTGCGGATTATTTATCGCTCCCGCAGTTTGGCCAATCGATCTCACCGTTGACGAATGGTTTACATATGACGTCAACAACAACGGATTGATCGATGGCGTAGAGCAGCCGGACTCAGACCCCGGTCGTCCGTTTGAATTGTATGGCACCGGCTTTGACATATTTCTATACGATAGCTGGACCGAAGAGGACAACTTCGTGATGTCAACTTGCCAAACCGGCGTAGACATCTGCAATTTCAGGCCGCGCGATCCATATCCCATGACGTATCGATTGGGAACGAATGAGGTATTACACGTCGAAGACAACGTTAACGGAGCCTGGAATCCATCATTCGCTACGGATGTATGTGGTGATCCGGACGCCAGCTGTCCATTCACGCCCACACCTTGGGCAATCGGTCAACCGATCAACTATAACCCCGACGGCTCTCAGACGGACGCCTTTGAGGTTGTTTTCAATATAAATCTTAACCTGGCCGGTGGCCGGGTCCGGCAATATTTCCAAGAGCAGTTAGCCGGTGGTCGGGTGATTGTTTCGCTGACGTCCTTATTTGAAATTGGTGAACAAGAAACAGGAAGCCCGACGTTTTGGCTCAAAGAAGCTACGGAATTCGTCGGTGGCTTTCCACCCATTCCTGGTGCGGTAGCACCGAAACTAGCGATCATACTCCAGTCGCCGGCCAGTGGAGATTTCGATGGTGACAATATCATCAACCTTCAAGATTACGTTTCACTGTCTGAATGTCTAGCCGGACCGACAGTGGCTCCACTGCTCAATACCACAAAGTGTTTAGATGTATTTGACTTTAATCGTGACGACGACGTCGACATGCAAGACGCCGCCGTGTTTATCAATCGTTTCGAAGGAGACGGATAATTCGGCTGCCATGCGGCGCGACACCGCAGGCCGGGAGATCAACTCAAATGAACAAGAAACGCTATGATCCTCGCGGATTTACACTCATCGAATTGTTGGTGGTTATCGCCATCATTTCACTGCTGGTATCCATCCTGCTTCCCGTATTAGGAAAAGCACGTGAACAAACTAAGCAGGTCATTTGTCGTAATAACTTGCGCAATATATGGACGGGTGTCATTCACTATTCTCTGAATAATCGGGACCGGGCGCCTTTCATGGAAGACATCAATATCAACGATCCGGACGCCGATCCGTTTGATCATGAAGTCAAAACCACCGTGGGTAACGTGTTGAAAGAATTCGTCCCCCAGGGAAGTTGGGTATGCCCCTCAGCCATCACCGGCTTTCCAGCGAACGCCGCTGATAATCAATGGAAAATGACTTATTGGTTCCGCTCTGCGGGCGCTGTCAATGAAGGCATTCCATATAATCGAAAGCCAAAAAATCCAGCCAACCCATTATCCGCGCTGGTGAGTAATTACGTCAATTTCGACGGACGTCCCCTTTCGACCGTCAGTGGTCGGCGTCACACGCCAAGCAACAGGCGGGCACCGAACCGTGACAACATCGGCCCGTGGACATTTTCATTTCCTATCATTGCAGATTTGATATTAGGAGATGAAGCCGCAGGGAAACCGCGATATCCACATTTCGGCACGGTAGACCGGCGAACCGACCTCAAAGCAGCGCGTCCCATTTTTGAAGACAACGCCGGTACAGGTCAACTCCCGGCGCGCATGGAACTTCACGCAAACGGCGACAAAGATATCAACATCTTCCTAACGAGAAGCCCTTATCGGCACCAGGAGGGTTACTAAAACGGTAGGCCATACTCAACGTAAAAAACGAATATCGTAACCGGTATGCTGCGATATTAATGATCTAATTTTTTTGATTCGGAGAACCCAACATGGAAAACACGGTAACCGAGCCTAGCCTCGTTCATTATATTCCCATTGTCACGACGATCCTGTCAGCTTTTTTTTGTGGCGTATTGTTAAATCGCTACCGCTTGAAAGGTTCGGGTACACACCTTCTTTGGTGGGCAACGGGCATCTTCTGCTACGGCGTGGGTACTGGACTAGAAGCAAGTATTACCTTATGGGGAAACTCCGCCGCACTGAATAAGGCATGGTATATCGCCGGGGCGATTTTCGGCGGCTATCCACTGGCACAAGGTACGGTTTATCTGCTCATGAAACGCCGTACCGCCCACATACTCTCTGCCATTAGCCTACCGGTGATTCTTATCGTATCGGTACTGGTTATCATGTCACCGACCAACTACGAGGCATTGGTGTCACACAAACCCGGCGGAGCTGCATTGGGATGGCAAAGCGTGCGTCTTTGCACACCCATCATAAATCTCTATGCCGTGGTGTTCCTAATCGGTGGTGCCGCTTACAGCGCCATGCGCTACGCCAAAAATCGTATAACAGGGCATCTGGCGAGCGGGAACACACTCATTGCGATCGGCGCCATACTCCCAGGTATCGGTGGAAGTTTGGCCAAGGCCGGAATAGTTGAAGCGCTATATATCGGTGAGTTCCTTGGACTACTCTTGATTTGGGCCGGCTACGGATTCTGTGTGCAAAAGCGTAAGGTGAACCGGGTTGTGGCCAAGGCCAAGCAGTCACGTGAACTCGTCATGACCGTATCGCAGCCGACAGCGAGCGTTGAATCAGCCAAGGTCACGATAGGCTCCAGCGGATAAACCGTTATGCCCGTGCGGGAACAACAACTGGCGCGGGCACAACGGAGGACTGGATGCCCGCCTTCGCGGGCATGACTGCTGGGCTTTATCAGCACAAAAATGTTAACGGGTGATTAAATTCATTACTCTGGAACGACTATTGACGCCAATGATCCAAATCCATCTTTAGCGCACCAACCAAGAAAGACCAACGATCTGTGGCTTCATCAATGCGCATGGACGTTGGTTTACCAGCGCCATGGCCAGCCTTAGTTTCGATTCGAATCAACACAGGCGCTGAACCGGAGTGTGCGGCTTGCAATGCTGCTGCGAATTTGAAACTGTGTGCCGGTACCACGCGATCATCATGATCCCCCGTGGTTATCAAAGTCGCCGGATAAGCCGTTCCCGGTTTCAAATTATGTAACGGCGAATAGGCACGTAGCGCTTTGAATTCTTCGGCATTATCTGAAGAGCCATAATCAGATGTCCAGGCCCACCCTATGGTAAATTTTTGAAATCTTAACATATCCATAACACCAACCGCCGGAAGCGCTGCGCCGAATAGATCGGGACGTTGCGTCATACATGCACCCACCAGCAATCCACCATTACTTCCCCCGCCAATAGCAAGTTTGGGCGAAGATGTATATTTATTTTCGATCAGCCATTCGCCCGCAGCGATGAAGTCGTCAAACACATTTTGTTTGGTAAGTTTGGTGCCGGACTCGTGCCACTTCTTACCATATTCGCCACCACCGCGTATATTCGCCACAGCGTAAATACCACCCATTTCCATCCAGACGAGATTACTTACTTTGAATCGTGGGGTGATCGGGATGTTAAAGCCACCATAGCCGTACAAATAGGTTGGCGTGTTACCATCACGCTTTAATCCCTTCTTGTAATTCAAAAACATCGGTATGCGCGTGCCGTCTTTACTTTTGTAGAATACCTGTTCAGTAACATAGTCATCAGGATTAAACTTGAGCTTGGGTTGCTTGAAGATCGTATTCTCGCCGGTCTCAGCATTGTATCGGTACACAATGCCCGGATCCGTAAAACTGGTGAACTTATAGAACGTCTCGGGGTCGTCATTGCGTCCGGTGAACCCGCTCACTGAGCCAATACCTGGAAGTGTTACATCACGCACATAAGTTCCATCGGTCTCGAATACTTTAACCACACTATGGGCGTCTCTGAGATAATGGGCGATAAACTTACCGCCAACAGCCGAGACCGATAGAAGGGTATCTTTCGATTCAGGTATCAACTCGGTCCAATGCTCACGTTTCGGCATGTCCGTGTTAATGGCCACAACACGCTTTCGCGGAGCATCCAAGTCTGTTAAGAACCAAAAAACCGGGCCGTCGTTGTCAATAAAACTGTATTGAGCCTCAAAAATATCAATCAGTTTGTAGAATATACGTCTTCCCTCGCGCAGATTGCGGTAGGTAATCATGTTTTGTCGAAGCGTACCACGCGTAAGTGGGATGATGAGATAGTGCCCATCGTCCGTCACCTGGGCAGATATACCAATTTCCTTATCATCCGGTCTGTCAAACACCAGCCGATCTGCTGATTGTTCATTTCCCATCCGATGGTAGTACAGTTGTTGAAAGTAATTGACATCCTGGTATTTACCATCACTTTTTGGCTCATCATACCGACTATAAAAGAAACCATGACCTCGCTTCGTCCAAGTAACGCCTGAAAACTTGATCCATTTCAGATGATCGGTAAGGTCTTCGCCGGTGGCAATATCTCGTACGTGCCACTCCTGCCAGTCAGAACCTGACGCGGACAGGCCGTAAGCCACATGGCTGCCGGTCGTTGAAACAGATATTCCGCTGAGGGCCACCGTACCATCTTTAGAAAATGTATTGGGGTCGATCAGCATGATCGGTTCATCTTCGATGCCGTGGGCATAATAGATGACGCTATGATTTTGTAGTCCGTCATTCTTGCTAAAAAAGTATCCTCCGGCCTTCTTGAATGGCACACCATATTTTTCGTAATCCCACAGCGCCTTCATACGGTTACGAATCTTCTGACGCTGTTTGATACTGTTAAGATAACCAAAAGACACCTTGTTTTCCGCTTCAATCCATGCCCGTGTCTCAGACGAATCCGTATCTTCAAGCCATCGATAGGGGTCAGCTACCTTAACACCATGATAATCGTCTATCTGATTAGACTTGCGTGCTTTGGGATATGTCATACCCGCAGCCGCGGCACTGGTGACCACCATACCGACCAAGAGAACGCAAACCATCGAGCCATGAATACGAGCTAATTTCTTCATCATTCACATCCTTCCACAGCACATTCCGAGCTACGCCTTTTAGCAAGCTCACTTATTGTGACGGTATTGGAACACCGGCGTGTCCCCACCCTTCTCGCGTTCGTGGTGATTCCACAAAAGCGAAAACACTACAACGTTAGCATATTTACATCCAAACCTAAAACACTCTACCATGAAACAAGCCGTCGGCCAGTTTGAGTGAACTCGACGGTATCAGGATTGTCACTTGTACACGAGTCGAAATGCGTAAACAAGTCCCTCAACTTCGCGTTCAGCAACCCCAGTAAGCTCCTTTTTCGTGGAACAGTCAAACTCCATTTCATCAAGAACGATAACCACAAAAAACGATACACCGTAACGCAACATGCCATATCCACGCGACGGCATCTCGCAGGGCTATCGCCTGGGGGTTAATATACACTGGGTCGTTGACTATAAGGATTCTCGGCTATGGAAGAGCACATACTCACATCACTTAAGCAACAGATTGCCGGTTTCCCTAAATCTCCCGGTGTCTACCTCATGAAGAATGCCGAAGGGCGCGTACTCTATGTTGGCAAAGCCAAGGATTTGCGTAGTCGAACCGGTAGTTACTTCCAACCTTCCACCGATCTACTCAATACCCGAGGACCGGACATCTGTCGTATGGTAGACCAGGTACGCGACATCGACATTATCGAATGTGACAGCGAAGTCGATGCGTTGCTCAAAGAAAACAGGTTGATTAAAGACATTCAACCGCCGCATAACGCGATGCTCAAGGATGGCAAAACCTTTCCCTACATCGAAATCACGACGGGCGATGATTTTCCCGGGGTCTTCGTCACCCGCAAACCTCGTCTCAAAGGTAGCAAACTCTACGGACCGTTCATTTCAGCCCCCGCCATTAGAGACGCGGTCAACGCCTTGCAAAAGGCTTTCAAATTTCGTACCTGCGAGATGGATATACGAGCCGACGATGAGTCACGGCGATTCTTTCGACCATGCTTACTGCACGCCATCAATCAATGTACCGCCCCGTGCGCTGATTTAATCAATCGAGAAGAATACAGAAAAGACATCGACCGCTTGAAAAAACTCTTAGCCAGCAAGCGACAGACACTTTTGCGCCAACTAAAAAGCGACATGGACGAGGCATCCCGACAACAGCTGTTTGAAGAGGCCGCCGTACTTCGTGATCGTATCAAAGCCATCAAGTCGCTATCGCTGTCAGGCGACGTACGCGAAGACGTTCAACCCGAACTGTTTTACGTCGATCCGCGCGTCGGGTTGGAAAAGCTGGCTTCACTACTAGATATGGAAACACCGCCACGCAGTATTGAGGGTATCGACATCGCCCACTTGGCCGGCAGTGATACCGTTGGGTCGCTCGTATGTTTTATCGATGGTAAACCTTTCAAAAACGGATACCGAAGATACAAAATCAAATCCGTCGAAGGGATAGACGACTATGCATCCATTCGAGAAGTCATCACGCGGCGTTACCGTTACGCGGCTGATGGAGAGGAACTATTCCCCGATGTCATCCTGATTGACGGCGGATTGGGGCAGCTTCACGCGGGGATGGAGGCCTTTAGCCTCATGAACATGCGCCCACCTATGGTGATATCACTGGCTAAGCGAGAGGAAGAGATTTATATCCAAGCCCGCAGCGCCCCGGTTAGGTTGCTGCGAAACAGCCCGGCGCTGCGATTATTGCAGTCTATCCGTGACGAAGCGCACCGCTTCGCCCAACACTACCACCACATGCTTCGCAAAACCACGACATTCAACGATTACGAAAATCAAGGGAGAGGCATCCCCAAGCGGGATAAGGAGCACTAGTGCTTTGTCACAGCTAAATCTTAGGGTTGTGTTTATCCGATCAGAGCCGCGACCGTGAGGGAGCGGACTTCGCGAACCCTAAACTTAAGGTGTGACACAGCACTAGCGCACAGTTGATGATCATGTGACAATTAAGCGCTGCGGCGTCGGATTGATTTGATCCACAAGATAGGTAGGGCAGCCAATAGCAACACAAGCACGCCCGGCTCGGGGACGACACTAAAAACGACACCATCCAAGCTGCGGCGGCTGAAATCGAGACCTGCATCAGATATGTCGTCGATGGGACCGTTCAAGAGTGGGTCGCCATTGGTTAAACGCGAGATCGTGACACTATCTTGTCCAGCAAGAATTTCCTTTAGTGCAGCCGCCCCGCTGAAACTCTCGAATGGATTAAACGTACCCGCCGCGTCAAACAATGGATCGGTGACAATGGCAAGGACATCAGCAAAGATATTACCCGACACGCTGATAGGCCCGGCATCGAAATCGAATGTTTCCGTACCGTTAGAAAATCGCCCCTCACTATCGACTTGCTGCCGCGAGGAGAATGTGAAATTCACATCGTAAAAACCGAACCGATTAACCGACAAACCGGCATCCATCAATACTGAGCCACTGATTTGAGTCGACTGCCCGCCAACGTCAGTTGTTAGCGAATACAACAAGGGAACGACTTGACTATCCCCATCCAAGGCCGTGCTGAGTGATACATCAAACGTAGGTAGAAACCGCCTACCGGTAGAAACATCCAACGAGATGGGGCCTTGCAGGGTGAGATCACCAATGCCGAAGTCTAGCGGATTACCGAAGAAGTTGTTGTTAATGAGCAAGTCAGCACCACCGCTCAGAATATTTCGCTGCCCCTGAACGTTGAAATTGGTGTAAGCCAAACCCGTGCCAACATTGTTGATCAAATCGCCGCGTACGTCGGGACTAACCCAACACATCACTACGAATAAAATGCAAATACATCTACGCCCAACATTCATGCGCACTTCCCTTACAACACCAACCCATTCACGGTGCAGACCACTACGCCGCCAAACGAAAACCCTACTTCCGGCGCATATTGAACCCTATAACCAACCGCTGGATGCTATATCGGCAGCCCCCCTTAGCAAAGCTCGCTCATTCTTGCCCGCTTCCCTGACGCATGTCAACGTTTGGACCAACATTTCATATTATCGGACGTAACACTGGGAACTCGTCCAACATATGTGTATTAGCGCGTGATACGATTGGTTGCAACACAAACCGATGTGTCTAATCGAACCTGCGAACGACCTGGATACTTACCACGCTAGTATAATAACCACATCCGATGTACGAGCGTAAGCAGCCCTTGTTTTGGAATGGTCACCAAGATCGTGCCATAGTACGCTGATTATCCCCATTACCTTTACCATACTGCTCCCTTGAGCGTCTGACCCTATGGACTTGGACTAGACATCTTCCCAGGATACGATTGAAAAGATACACTATCACAGCTACGACTGACGACGGATTGTCATCACAAACCCTTATGAACAAGAAAAATCATTATATTAGAGCATCCATCCGGTTATTGGCTATCACAGGCACATTGACCATCGCGGGTTGCGGATCAGTCGCAGTAGGTCCGGCCAATGTTGATCCGAATGTGCGCATCGTCTTATTCGGTGATTCCACCACTGATGGACCTTCTGAGATGAACTATGCCGAGTTTCTACCTGACTTGTTAAATGAACCCTCCAGCGCTTTTTCCAATCAAGGGAAAAGCGGCGAGAACACGACGGACGGACGGATCCGCCTGCACGAATTACTTGAATCCGTAGTTTTCCCCAACGCCCATGTACTGCTGTATTGGCAGGGTGGTAATGATATTTCCGACTTCACGAAGGATATGGATCCCCTACTCTTTCGATCGCCGGACGATGACTCATACCCTTTCCAGGATGAACTAATAACCCAATTGGATACGGCACAGGCCAACATCGAATCAGCCATCGCTTCTGCTCAGCAAGCAGGCTATGAAGTTTTCGTCGCCACTTATTTCTTCATTCCCGATGCCATCCTTGAATGTGACTCCCTTTTGTTCGACATCATCATCCCCGGCCAAGCGCGTAACGCTAATGGATACCTGCGAAAACTAAACGAACGCATCCGTTTGGCTGCTGCGAACCGAAATGCTCAGCTTGTAGACATTGCCACGTTGGACGAAACGCTGCGCGCCACCCTGGACAACTACGATGATTGCAATCACCTCAGCGCAAGGGGTAACGAGATCGCCGCCCAATTCTTTGCCGGTGTTATCACCAAGTCACCACTTTAAGTTCCCTCTCGAAAACTTCGCAATCAATCTATCACAAATGTGACGTCCGGACTCTTTTCTGCTATCGTCAAGACAGGAAAGCCTATGAAAACAGCATACTTTGATTGTTTTAACGGTGCGGGGGGTGATATGATTGTGGCCTCGTTACTTGATGCCGGCGCAGAGGCCTCGTCTTTCAGAGAGGGTCTGTATTCACTAGGCGTCACGGGCTACGAAATTATTATCGAAAAAGTATGCAAACAAGGCTTCGCCGCGACTCGCTTTGATGTTCGTCTAGATGAATCGACCGACCAGCCTCATCGCCACCTCAAGCACGTTGTGGAAATTATCAGCCAATCAGCGCTACCGGCATCGGTTAAAGATCAATCCATCCGCGTGTTTGAGCGCCTCGCCAAAGCGGAGGCAGCCGTTCACGGTAGTACGATTGAGCAAGTGCATTTTCATGAAGTCGGCGCGATCGACGCGATTGTCGATGTCACCGGAACGATGCTCGCTTTGCATCTGTTGGGTGTGGATCGCGTGGTCAGCTCCGCAATCCCCGTCGGCTCGGGGACTGTCACATGCCAGCACGGCGTCATGCCCGTTCCCGCACCTGCCACAGCCGAGCTTCTTAAAGGCGTACCCTTGGCCGCAACAGACGAAACCGGCGAGCTTACCACGCCAACCGCCGCTGCTTTACTGACGACTCTGGCTGAGGACTTCGGGCCGCTTCCGTCGATGAGCCTCGAATCGATCGGCCTGGGCGCGGGCACGCGCGACGGCCAAAGGCGTCCCAACGTCCTACGCGTCATGCTGGGATGTGAGACCTGCCATACCACAATCCCCGGAACCGAAACCGACCTCATCACCGTACTGGAAACCAACCTCGACGATACCACACCTGAAATCGTGGGTTATTGCATCGAACGATTACTCGACAAGGGTGCACTAGACGTCTACGCGATGCCGATACAGATGAAGAAGTCTCGACCGGGTTTAATCCTGACGGTTCTTTGCCCTGCGGATCGAGTGTCGGCGATGGAGCGGATTGTGTTCTCAGAAACGAAAACGCTAGGTATTCGCCGCATGGAAGCGCGGCGAACCAAGCTCATGCGTAGACAAGAAACGGTCAGTACACCCTTCGGCGAGATACGCATGAAAATCACGGCACTGGATGGCACGGCTCACGCTTCACCTGAATACGAAGATTGTCGCAGCGCAGCCAAGCAACATCATGTGCCCATTAGTGAAGTGATGACCGCAGCCATGAGGGCTTGGTCATAACCTACGTCGCAGCAAGAGCGTCGTGAACCAGGCAGATAAACGTCCAAGCATCACGACAGGGAGGTCGGTGTTTTGCCATATACACTTTTCATCCTAGCCCAAATCCCTTCATCGGATCAAGGCTTTAGCTCCATCAAATTGTTGTTACTCGGTGCTGGTATCATAGGCATATCGATCATCATGCGCTCAACAGCTAAGCGGGTCCGTGAGTCTCGAGAGCCAGGCTCACCCGCGCGGCAACGCTACGCAAAAATGACCCAAGAAATCACGGCGAAACGAGACCTGGAAGCGATCATGGTCGAGCTGGACGAACTAGCCCGGCAAATTCATGGTCGTATCGACACGAAATTCGCCAAGCTCGAATCAATCATACGTGACGCGGATGAACGTATCGAGCGACTATCCAAACTCGCCGACACACCACGACAACCATCCGCCTTGGATATTACGGTCGGTGATAACGAACCGGATGGCCCTTCAAAGCCTGCACAGCCCAGGCCGGCAAGCTCCGATCAGCCCCCCCATATGCACGAGGAGATATACCGACTTGCCGATGCCGGTGTCTCTGCGGTGGACATTGCAGCTAAGGTTAGCCGCATGACCGGCGAAATCGAGTTGATCCTATCTCTGCGTAAAACACAGATGCAAGCTAGCGCAAGCGCTACTCAACTGTAGGATCCAGGGGGCTGTTTCAACTGAGATGACGCACGATTGAACATGGAACTTGGGTTGAAAATACTCTAACAACTCGTCATACGCGACGAAGGATGTGTTTTAGGCGGAAATTTTTGTATAATCCCCAGCACAGGTGATAGTCGCCATTAAGAAAAAACGTATGATAAACCATGCGTGATATCGATGTCTCTCATACAGGAAGCAGTCGATGGGCCTTCGCGTAACTTTTCTCAGTGGACCCAGACATAGTGGCAAGAGTGCCCTATCGCGCTTGATGATTACCCGCCTGTATAAACAAAAACCACACTACATTCGCCTAGTCGATCACTTGGTAGGGAAAAAAGCACCTAGTATCGAATTACAAGAACCGGCGTCAAAATACGGTGTCGAGACAGCCAGTTGGCTGGACTACGACCCGGAGCGTATCATTGAAATCCTTTCCGATACGTTAACCGCTATACACAAAAGGGATCGTTTCGGAACCGTGCTCATCGACGCCGATGCGGACGCCACACTACGCTGTGCTTATCCATATGACCATCGCATCTTCGTCATGCCGGTACCTTCTATGATCGAGGACGTATTCCGCGACCCGCAGCGGGCAGCCATTGAACTGCAGCGTGTGCTCGATGATACCGCAGCGTTCGCTTCGGAAATCTTCGGCCTATTCTCCAGCGACTCGATCAATGAGGTTGACCCTTCCGAGGAACGAGCCGACTTGAGCGACTCCCAAATGCGACACTTCCTCTATTCTCCTCTGGGAGACGAATTAGCCACCCGCATTCAACTCCAGCCTGCCTATCATGGCTTGGTCGAAAGCGATGTGGTCATTGTCAATTCCGGCGTCGGCGTGCGCGGACCGAAAACGAAGGAGTGTTTGCGTCGTATATCCCATTTACTCGAAAGGACGCGCGGGCAAACCGATCGGCAACACGACCTCTTCGAATGCAACCTTAGCGACAAAGCGAGTAAGATCGAGCGCAGAATGTTACGCGCACTTCGCCCCATGTGCCTGGGCGGCAAGTGAGCCTCAACCATCCTCACTTCACTTATGGCAGCTAAGCAGCACTGTTCATCGCGCACTTGCGTGACCGTACCTGCTCTTCTACATTGCCGGAGACGATGACAACAATTTCCTTTTGATACGGGTGTAACATCTTGGCCATCATCGCAGGTATTGATGAAGCAGGTTACGGACCTACGCTAGGCCCCCTCGTCGTCTCGGCAACTGTATTTAGAATCCCTGACGAAAAGATCAACGAATCCATGTGGGATTTACTCCGCGATTCCTGCTCACCCGCCACCAAAAAACGGACTCAAAAACTAATTATTGCAGATAGTAAGAAACTTTACACTAAATCATCAGGGATTACCCCACTCGAACGTACAGCCCTGGTTATGTTGTCTCTCACCGACAAACTACCCACGACCTTTCGTGAATATATCAGCGCCGTGGCCCCGAACATCGTGGAGGAGTTAGCTGCCTACCCGTGGTATGCAGATGCCTCATTTAACGTTCCCCTCAGCGAAGGTGTAGGTGATATTGCCACCCGTGCCAATGCGATCAAGCGTAACTGTAAACAACAAGGGGTTGAACTATTGGGCGTATACAGCACCCCGCTCCTAGAGGGTGCTTTCAATCAAATTGTCAGTCGTACCCACAACAAAGCAACAGCCTTATTGGGGCTAGTTCTCAAGCTTATGTCAACGATAATGCGTAAAGGGCGCCATGAACACGTGCGCATTTGTGTTGACCGGCTCGGCGGTCGGCAACGCTATCGTGACACACTCAGCACTTCCTGGCCTACACACACATTGAAAATCGTAGAAGAATCACCACAACGAAGTGCCTATCGTTTAGCGCGAGCCTCACAGATCGCTGACATTGATTTCACGACTAACGGTGAAGATCGCCACCTGCCAATTGCACTAGCTAGTGTATACAGCAAATACCTTCGAGAAATGTGTATGCACGCATTCAACACCTATTGGGCCAAGCAGATGCCAGGACTTAAACCCACGGCTGGCTATTACACCGATGCCAAACGCTGGCTGGCAGATACGGACGACGCCATTAACCAGCTCGGGATCGATCGCAACATGCTGATTCGACTGCGATAGTAGTATTTATTTGTAGCTGCCATAAACATTCTCGGCTTCCCCCATTATTCATTCAACATTGACACACGCACCCCCAAGGCGTATTCTGCGTTGCGCGAACGATTGTGTAACGGAGACGACGACGTGTCCATTGAAAAATGGTCTGATGCGATTTTGGTTGTTGAATTGCAGGACGATCCTGCATTCACGGATGATCTCAACGCGCTGCTCGATCGCGCGGATAAAAACCATAACATAGCCGTAGTCCTCAACTTCGTAGCCATCAATTACATCAACTCATCAAACATTGCCAAACTATTGAAACTACGCAAACAGTTATTGGTCGCCAAACAAAAAATGGTCCTATGCGAAATCAGCAATAATGCATGGGGTATCTTTCTGGTTACGGGTCTAGACAAAGTGTTTGAGTTTGCAGATAGCGTCGCCACTGCCCTGGCATCCGTTCAACTCGCCGCGGAGTCTCCACCTTATACCAATTCTGAAAACTAAGGAACCGCAACGGTGAAGTCACACCGCTACGATCGTTGGATACGCGATAATATGCCATTCGCAGCGCTTGGCCTATTACAATACACCCTGGCAATTCGTATGAGATGCTTATCCAGATATGTGGTCGTCGCCATCCCCTTACTCGTTGTCGGATGCGCAACCACTGCACCGGACTTATCGAATTATAGCGTCAGGCAGGTCTCTGCCACACAGCAGCAACAGATATTAAACCTGGCTGAGGATGTACTACAAACACACAGCTTCGCCATCTATGAGCGAGACGATATGGTAGGTCGCCTTCGCGCTAGGGTTATAGTCGACGCTGGATCAACCCCGCCACGCAGCCGCCGCATCCACCGGCTCACGGGAGATGCGCGCCGTCACGCAGACATCTGGGTAAAAACTAATGCTCAGCAACTAGCGGTCTATTGCAAGGTGCTGTTACAGCAGCGCGTTACCGAAGCCCATCGCATGCTCCAGAGAGATTATACCGGCCACGATACACCCAACGACACAGCCATCGATCGAGACGCCGCCACCACCGAAGAACAAAACACGCTATGGCGCACCCTCCGACGCGACCGCCGTAGTGAACGAGAACTGCTCGATGCCATCGAACAAGCGATTAGACCATGACAAACAGCGCATCGTTCTCGAAGGGGAAACAGCCATCGAAAAGGGCTATACCCAAGATTGCCTATATCATTGTACCAATCTTAGCTAGTGGCGTAGTAGCGTTTTTGTGGACACCGACTTACACAGATGGACCATATCAGCGATTCATCAAGCCGAAAAAAAATCCACCGTGGGTAGAGAAAATCACACCGGCGCACAAACGTAAGCGCCCCAGCGTTCTTTTGGTCGTGTACGACGCCAGACGACGAGATGATTTTTCGTTTGGTCCCTTCGGGAATAAGCGAGGCGACACACCTTTCCTATCTGACTTCAAGGATGATGCGGTTTTCTTTGAGGACGCGATAGCTCCCGGCTGTTGGACGATCCCGGTACACGCATCGATGTTTTCCGGTATGACCATCGGTGAGCTAGGAAACGACCTTTATAATCCCGGATATAGCACTTTTCCTTCTGTCTTCCTCTCGCTCGCAGAGATCCTCTCTTTTGCCGGTTATCATACAATAGCCTATGCGGACCACCCCTACTTTTACAACCAGTTCAATCCCGAAGACGACGTGAGTATGATGCGAGGATTCCAGCAGTTCAATGTGATAGGTGACTTCAAGTTCGGGTATGCGTCACATACGAACATCTCCACAACCAACGATTTAGTATTCCACCGTCACACACTGACAGGGCTTGACGACATGACCACGGAGGAACTGGTTCTACTTGTCGAGCAATTCAATCGTGGAGATTTACACTTCGATGTTGAGGCGGAGTCGGACTTTGACCCGGTCAACAAGTTGTACTTGGCTAAGTTATACAACATGTACCAAGAATCAGCGTATTTTCAGAAACGTTATGGCGATGAATTTGATCGTCACGTATTCTTGAAGGACGATTCACGACCATATTTTCTTTTCGTCAATCTCCACATGTGTACGATCGCGCGACCTGATCCGAAATTATGGTCTCAATGGTTATTAAAAACCGTGATGCTCAATGCTCAGGTGCAGGGGGTCAAACTGATCATCGAGCCTGGCGAACGATCTGCTTATGCAAATATCAAGCTCTTGTTCCAACGTCTTGGACTAAGCGTTACTTTGCCTCACACGGACAAAAATCTACCGTGGATATATCTCGTTAAACAACTGTTTGATAATCGTTTTTATGATGCTAATTTCCGTGCTATTTGGGAATATCTGACCAGACGAGGATTAACGGATAATCTTGTCACCATCGCTCTCTCGGATCATGGCCTTAGCTTCAGTGAACATGGCGAGACCTTCTATCTTCATGGCGGTGCGAGACCTTTCGAAAACCTTGTCCGGGTACCCTTGGTCATCCGGTTTCCACAAAATTCCGAGCTTCGCAATCTTCATGGAGTGTACAGCGAAAAAGTCAATCTGATTGACCTCTTCCAGACCATCGTCGATATAGGCGTTGGTCCAGGTGTGTTTCAACGATCTTTTCCGATACGTGGTAAAAGCCTTATTGCACGCCTGATTAATCATGATTATGAGCATACACTTTTCTCAGAGTCCTCTCTCAAACCCGATACTTACAACGTCCTACCTCAAGTATCAGGCCGTTGCACAGCCGTGTATCAAGGCGATATGAAACTCATCCATGCTAAGCCACTCTATCATCTAGATGCCGGGTGGAAGCAGGAAAGAGGATTTACAGATGAACAAAAAATACCGCAATCGCTAGCCTTGTTATTCAATTTGAAAAACGATCCCATGGAATTGTTCGATTTAGCCAAGCAAGACCCGGAATCAGTCGACGCGCTTATTGAAGAGATCAAGACCGTACAACCAGTTAGCCGCAAAGCGGCCCAAGAGGGTATGTGGGATGCCAAAGCTTTAGACACCTTGAGGTCATTGGGTTATCTGCACTAGGGCTTTGTCACGGCACATTTTTCGGTTTCATAAAGGATGGTATGGGCAAGGATTTTTTTGCCCGTGACTGCCTCCGCACCAACACGGGTAAGTCCGATGTGCATCGAGACTTACCCATGCCACTTAACGCCTGTATTGACTACGTGGGAATAACTTTACCATTTCAGGTTCAATTCTTCTCATACCCTTATTTTAGTCACACTATCTAACTTCCGATAAAACATGCGCCGTCTGGGCCATCTGCCATTTTCGCTGCGGCCCCAAGGACAGCAGGTACCACAGAAACTGGCAGCTGAAACTGTGAACACGATAAATCCCCCTTCGCTAATCCTTTCGCCAACGCGCCGTCTTTGGGCGACGAACACTAGAGTCTCTACGGCTCACGTCATATTACTAACCGTGATTTCAGCAAGCATTTTACTTTACGCCTATACCACCATGCGTTTTGGCCATACGTTCATTACGTCGGATGGTTACCTGTATTACACGCATGCCCATTCATGGTACTTCGATGGTGATGTACTGTTTGACAATAACATACGCGCTGCAGAGGATTTCAAAGCGGGAAACACTTATCTCACCCTCTATGCAAAAAGCGGAAATTTGAAAAATATTATGCCCTGTGGCTGGTCCATCGTCGCCTTTCCTTTTCTCGTCATCGCGGACGTTTGCACCGTCATACACAACACATGGGCAACCACTGATCTACCTCGCAACGGATACTCTTACTACTATGCAGCCATCGTCCCTTTCGGTCATGTCATCACCGGGCTGATCGGTCTGATGATTGTGTACGACCTACTCAGGCGATATTTCTCGGAGAATATTTCGGCGATCACCACGGCTATTGTCTATTTGGGCACAAACACTGTTTACTTCGTCAGTGTCGAACCCACCATGTCACATGCTTCTAGCTTTGCTTTTGTGAGCTTATGTGCGTGGGCCACGGATACCATCTATCGAAGCGGGTGGACACTACCTCGGGCATGTTTGCTGGGTCTGGGATGTGGCATGATGATCGCCATGCGATACTACAATGTGGTATGGATTCTTGTTCCCTGCGTCGCTTTGCTGCCAAATTTTTGGCGGCAAGCTAGAACCAACAATGCGCAACTAACTCATAATCTTTTATTAGCTCTCACAGCCTGCTTAGTAGCCGGTCTCTGTATGCTGCCACAGATCATCACTAACCTGGCCATCGAGGGAGCACTGGTTGGTGGTGTGACGAGATACGGTCCATCACTAGCACATATTGACTACTATTCAGAATTGCTAAAAGCACCCTCGGGATTATTCGTGCTTTATCCGTTGGTCATAGTGTGTATCCTCGGTTTACTCGTAAGTCTAAAACAACGGCGGTTAACGCCGATCGGATACGCATTGCTGATTGGCTTACTGGCACACGCCACAATTTACGCTTGTTCCTACTGCCCAGGGTATCCTCGCCGATATACCGCTTGCTTTGTAGCCTTCGCTTTCGGCTTTGCCGTTATCTTAAACTTGGTACAACGCTGGTCTCGAGGCTTCGCCTATGTCGTCATACTCGGGATGGCATGTTGCATGAGTAACCTCGCCCTCATCGCCATGGTAGACCAAGGTATCGCCCCTAGGGATTTACTCAATCGTAGCCAGCACGAGCTATCACGTCTGACCGGAAATCCCTACCTACGAAACACCGAACTCATCCCAACACCTAGAGTAAGCTCATCCATCCCACGACAGGATTAGCGACGATGTAAACAGCACGCCCTCCTTTCTTTTCAGCCTGGTTGCAATAATAAAAGTCTAAAAAGGAGGCCCGGCGGGGTAGACCGGGCCTTGGGGGAAACCGACCCATGGGGGGACGGGTCGGTTAGGGGATAATTCATATGCTACCAATCTTCCACATATCGGCATTTTTTGCAAGACTAAACTTCTGAAAAATATCGTAAAAAACAGTTTTTGATCCGCGAGATCCGCTAGAATAAGATACGATCACTTAGTAAGGATAAGCACTTGACATGAAATAGTGAGGCACTCGGTCATCTTGGCTAAATGGAGAAACTGTAAAACCATGATTCAATGCAAAGATTGTGAATTCTATCACCAACACGCAGATGGCGTTCCGAGCCTTGAATGCGATCCCTTTTCAACCATTAAAGAACCGGAATGTCTTGCCAAGTGGCAGCTCTTGCAGTTAACAACCCTGGCACAATCGCATGAAGCAACGCAGGCTATGCACCACCGCTTCGCACCGCTGCAGGAGAAAATGTTCAAACACTTAGAGCGAGAGATTGACGAGGCCAACAATGCCGATCAGTGGAAACTCGTCGATGATGACGAAGAAGAAGAAGAAGAAGAAGATCAGGATCCGTTTCGTCTCTAGAGCGTCTATGGGTCAGGTGTCGTATTTTATATTATTCATTGCTGCACATCTTCATAGCGTCACGAAAACATAAGCAGGTAGCTCAATACTCGTGTGTGTTACACGATCTAGTGTTTTGTCACAGCTAAGAATTCGGGTGGCATGGGTAAGTCCCGATGTATCCCGACGTAAAGTCGGGATACATCGGGACTTACCCGTGTAGTTCCGGAGGCCGACACGGGCAAAAAAAACGTTGCCCATGCCACCCTGGATGAA
>JAJRWX010000061.1 GCA_024276605.1 Planctomycetota bacterium
ACCCAACCCACCGCTCTGCAAACCCGAGCGTTGGCCCTGCTTGGCGTCCCCTACCCCTCGTAGCCAGAAAGCGCGCAGTCCGAATTAACCTAACCCGCTCAACCACAAAGCCTTATCGCAATTGCGGAGAAAAAGTACGGTTTAATGTCGCACCATGATAGGTTCCACATTCGCCCTAAAAAGTGAACCGGGCAGTGCAGGCTCATCCCCTCAGCGCTTAAGGTGTATTGAAGCACAAGTCCCTTGTCGCAGGTGGTTCGGTGGGCAGCATGGGTTCCGATGCACATCGGGATTTTCCCATGTGCCTGAAGTTTCGAAAGACACGGGTAAGCTATCGCTTACCCATGCCACCCAACAAATGATTAGCAACTGAGCACTAGCCGATACCCAACATGTCTGAGATGGCTGGGGCAAACTTAACGACCAAACCGGCAAACACCACGCTGACCATACTCATCAGCTTAATCAGAATGTTCAGGCTCGGACCGGAAGTATCCTTGAATGGATCACCAACGGTATCACCCACGATGGTGGCTTTATGAGCTTCGCTACCCTTACCGCCGAAGTTGCCCTTCTCGACGTATTTCTTGGCATTATCCCACGCGCCACCGGCGTTAGCCATGAAGATAGCTACGGCAAATCCACTGGTCAATCCACCGGCCAATAGCCCCATCACACCGGCCACACCAAAGACCAATCCCACAACAACCGGAACAACAATCGCAAGAAGTGAGGGGAAAATCATTTCCTTTTGAGCGCCTAGCGTGGAAATGTCTACACAGCGAGCATAATCAGGAATCTTTTGACCATTGTGCACCACTTGCACTCTAGGCCAGTTTTCAGAATTACTCGCGTCGGCCTCCGACATTCCTTTTTCTGCCACCAGATAGGCTGCCACATTCTTAAATTGGTTACGACACTCCAGCATCATGGCATAAGCCGCACGACCTACAGCCTGCATCGTTAAGGCACAGAACAAAAAGGCCAGTAGCACGCCTGCGAACATACCGCAAAGCACTTTCGGATTCATCAGTGTAACGTTGTAATAATCCATATACTGTTGCAAGGAAGCCTTCCGTGAAGAGACCACTTGAATTTCATAAACCTTGCCGTCGGCATCGGTCATGCTCGTGGTTCGCACGTGATCGGTATCACGATCAGCCTTGGACAAGCCGGTAAGCTTGACGTTGGCTTTACCGTCCGTCTCGAGTTTTTTGTCCAGCATATCCTGCGCTCGACCGCTCAACAGCATGTACCCATCGAAGCTATTCTCTTTCGTCCCTGCTTGAAACTTGGTCGCAAACTTGCCGTACCCCATATAGTACACATCACCTACAGCGGCATCGTCCTTTTTGACAGCATCTTCATCTATGGTTCGCACATAGGCCACAGCCTCGCGCACCTGACCAATACGCACTTCTTCAACATAAGCAGCCATCAGTGCCAGTGCCGTCAATGCGGCAGAGCCGATGGCAAATCCTTTTCCAGTCGCAGCCGTCGTATTACCCAGCGAATCCAACGCGTCAGTACGCTCGCGCACGTAGTCTTCCTGATCGGTCATCACCGCGTTACCACCCGCATTATCGGCAATGGGACCGTAAGCATCGGTGGCTAATGTGAAACCTAACGTCGCAAGCATACCCACAGCCGCTAGACCAACCCCATACAATCCGAGCATAAATTCACTACCACCACCGGCAAAGGAAAACGAAAGCATGATGGCTAAGATAATGATAAAGAGTGACGCCCAGGTACTTTTCATACCTTCCGCAATACCGGCAATAATCACGGTTGCCGGGCCGGTTTCACCTTGTGCAGCAATACGCTTGGTCGGTTCAAAATCGTAGCTGGTATAACGCTCTGTAAACTGGCCAATGGCCCAACCGGACACAAGCCCGACCACGACGGAAGTCGCGATGCCGCTGGCTGATACACCATTCACATCACCCAACAGTAACCAACATATGACATAGGTGGCGACTAGAATCACCAAACTGGAAACGATGAGACCTTTGTTCAACGCGCCCATCAGTTGGGCCATGGATGCGCCATCTTCAGTCTTGACGAGATTGATACCGGCCCAGATGCTGGCGATGATGCCAACACCGGCAATGACCATAGGAACGGAAAGGAGCCGAATTGCATCCGCCGCGATGTCCGAATTACCCAGCGCGTGAGCAGCGGCTACGCCCAGCGCCGCGGTAGCTAAAATCGATCCAGCGTAAGACTCATACAGGTCGGCTCCCATACCAGCCACGTCACCCACATTATCACCAACATTGTCGGCGATAGAAGCCGGGTTACGAGGATCATCTTCAGGAATGCCCGCCTCGACCTTACCCACAAGGTCCGCACCAACGTCCGCGGCTTTTGTATAAATACCACCACCCACACGGGCAAAGAGCGCTTGTGTACTGGCTCCCATACCGAAGGTCAGCATGACCACGGTGATTTCATGCAGCGGCATGTCAGTGAACCATTTAAGGGCGGCGAACCAGAAGGTGATGTCAATCACGGCAAAGCCAACCACAACCAGACCCATGACCGCACCGGCGCGGAAGGCAACACGAAGGCCTTCGTTGAGACTTTTCCGAGCACCGGCTGTGGTTCGGTGAGCAGCCATAGTGGCTGTACGCATACCAATATAACCGCACAAACCGCTAAAGAATCCGCCGGTCAAAAACGCAAACGGCACAAGACCGTGTTGAACGTGGAGACCAAACGCCATCCACATAAGCAGCGCCATAAGCACCATAAAGACGACGGTGACCACCCTGTATTGCCGAAACAAATACGCCATGGCCCCTTCACGGACATAACTGGCGATCAAGATCATCTTGTCATCACCCTCGTCTGAGTCCACAACTTCGCCGTAATACTTGCGGGCCATGATCAATGCGACAAAGCCGCAAATCGGGGAGATATACCAGAGCCAGGGAATAGAAACACCACTTGATACAGCATCCACAGTCGTGGCTTCACCGCCATCCTGGGCGAAAGCCGAGCCGGCCATTAGGGTGAATAATCCAACAATACAGGCAACCCGCAGTAGTGTGCGGTAGAAGCTAAGCTTGAACACAGTCTCTCCTTTACGAATAATCGCTGGGGTTGGGTGCGAGTCTAAACGCCTTCTCCGCCATCTTAGTCAACCGCGACCGAAGGCGAATACGTGACCTAAACACCCTACACATAATGAGTTACAAACATTCCTGTTGATGCTAACCGCGCGGTAACACCCACTGGACGCGGCAATATAGCAAATCATGGCCATAATGCCAATCCGTAGCTACGAATTATCAAAGAAAATGATCTCACCACCAGATCAGCGTCTTCTAGCGGGAATCGTTCAGTACGCTGCGACGGTGTGAAATATCGGTCCATGTGGGTTTTCGTCTCAATTGTCCACTTTCATTAATCCAAGTCATCCGATGGGGTATAGATGAAGCCGGTTCACATTTACTGCTTAATCTGAGATAATGCCTCAAAGTCCTGGTCTAATCGGAGCCTGATCTGCTGTGTGAGGTGGGCTTCGTTGAGAGGGTTTAGCAGCGTGCGACACAATGTCGTGTCTCCGCGCGAGAATATAGGCTTTTAGCGAGGCATTCGCCGATGATAACGAATGTGACTGAAACATCGGAAAAAATCCAACTGGTCAAACTTCGCAACCTGATCCGCGATGTGCCGGACTTCCCCAAGCCTGGGATTGTCTACAAAGACATTACCCCCCTATTGCGACACCCTTCCGGACTCTCGCTGGCGGTGGAATATCTCACGCAACCATTTCGTGATAGTCGGGTGAATGTAGTGATAGGTGCTGAATCACGTGGCTTTATTTTTGCGACCGCAGTCGCTCGTAATCTCTCGGTCGGCTTTGTGCCCATCCGAAAGCCCGGCAAGTTACCTCACAAGACCCGGTCTCAGGAATACGAACTGGAATATGGCAAGGACGAATTGGAAGTCCACCTTGACGCCATCAAACCCGGCGACCGTGTACTTCTCGTCGATGACCTCTTAGCCACGGGCGGGACGATGAGCGCTTGCGTTCAACTTGTAGAATCACTCGGTGGCGATATTGTCGGATGCGCATTTTTGATCGAACTTGCGTTTCTTGGTGGTCGCAATCAATTGGGTAACTATCCGATCCATTCCATCCTCACCTACGATCATCCATAGCCTTTTTTCGTAGTGTCATGATCATTGCACCTAACGGCAAATATGGATAAGCGTGTGATGTATAAACAGGAAACGCCACTGTGACCACCGACGCATGGATGACACTGGCGACCATTGCTATCGTGCTGGGCCTGTTGGTGCGCACACGCATCGCGCCGGATGTCGTGCTACTCGCCGGTTTGACGATTTTGCTCATTACCCGCGTTGTCACACCATCGCAGGCACTATCCGGGTTGTCCAACGAAGGCATGGTTACGGTGGGCGTACTGTACGTCGTGGTCGCGGGACTGCGTCAAACCGGAGGTGTAGGGTGGATCGTACACTCGTTGCTACGCCAACCATCTTCCATCACCAAAGCACAAGCTCAAATCATGGCCCCGGTGGCACTACTTAGCGCGTTCATGAACAACACACCCGTAGTGGCTATGCTTGTACCAGCCGTAACCGATTGGGCACGACGGTTTCGGCTGTCGGTCTCTAAACTGTTGCTGCCGATGAGTTATGCATCCATTCTCGGCGGCACTTGTACGCTCATTGGAACCAGTACGAATCTTGTGGTTAATGGCTTACTTGTCACGCAAACCGATCATCCCGGTTTGCGCATGTTCGAGATGGCCTGGGTCGGCCTGCCGTGCGCAGTCATAGGTATTATCTATATACTGTTGTGCAGCCGTTGGATGTTGCCAGACCGTAAACCCGTGCTTAGTCAGTTGGAAAACCCGCGTGAATACACGGTTGAGATGATGGTGGAAGCTGGTAGTCCGTTGGTCGGTAAAACCATTCAACGGGCCGGTCTGCGGCATTTGACGGGTATGTATCTTGCCGAGATCGAGCGCGGGGGCCAGATTCTTCCCGCGGTCTCACCACAAACACAACTCGCTGCAGATGATCGATTGGTGTTTGTGGGTATCGTTGATTCCGTGGTTGAGCTGCAACGCATTCGAGGACTCAAACCCGCGACGGATCAAGTATTTAAGCTCGACGCCCCACCTAGTAAACGCTGTTTGATTGAAGCGGTGGTATCGGATAGTTGTCCGGGTGTGGGTGCTACCATTCGGGATTCTCAATTTCGCACGGTCTATAACGCCGTGGTGATAGCCGTCGCGCGAAATGGTGTGCGCATTAAAAAGAAAGTCGGCGATATTATTTTACGCGCGGGTGATACACTACTTCTTGATACCTCACCCGCTTTCCGCGAGCAACATCATAACTCGCGCGACTTCTTTCTCGTCAGTGAAATTGCAGACTCCCAACAGCCGCGTCATGAACGAGCAGTGATCGCATTGGGCATTATCGTCCTCATGGTCGTACTAGCTAGTATGCAATGGTTAAGCATGCTCAAAGCGGCTATGCTAGCCGCCGGCCTGATGATTGTCACCAGATGTTGCAACACCTCGACAGCTAGAAGAAGTGTGGACTTTCAGGTACTCATTGTGATTGCGACGGCGTTCGGCATAGGTCAAGCGCTACAGGCCAGTGGCGCAGCGGACGTCATAGCGAACACGCTGGTAGGCTTGGCCGGCCCTAATCCACTGGTAAGCTTAGCTGTGGTCTATCTGATCACCATGCTATTCACCGAACTCATCACCAACAACGCCGCAGCCGTGCTGATGTTTCCCATCGCCCTGGCTACCGCTCATTCACTCGACGTTAGTTACATGCCGTTCATTATCTCGATCATGATGGCAGCCAGTGCCAGCTTCTCGACACCCATAGGCTATCAAACCAACCTCATGGTCTACGGCCCCGGCGGGTATCGATTCACTGATTACCTGCGTATCGGCCTACCGCTAAACTTCTTAATGTGGGGAACAACAGTTCTGCTCGTGCCGAAGTTTTGGCCGTTTGAAATTGCGGGGTAGGGCTGGTCACTGCCTGCCGTATTTTCCGGTTATCATCACACCTTCATTTATGCCTAAGCATTGGCACTAAGCGTATCATCGGCTCTCCCATGTCCAAAAGGAAGGACATGGGCCAGCCCGCCAAAACAACGTGTATGGCCAAGCTAACGCGAGTCACTTGTTTCGGGATATGGAATTCCTTGAGCCGGTAGGGCAGGTCGTTCTTTCGCCAATCCCAAATTGGCGAAAGGTTGACCTGCCTGAAGCCATTTGGCACGCGCAACCAACCAGGATAATCGATTAGAGCCGCACGGCGCCAGCCTGCGGACTGGCGCACGTCAACAAGTTCACCCACGCCAACCTGTTATCGTGTCACCAGGCTT
Source organism: Planctomycetota bacterium (assembly GCA_024276605.1). Lineage (GTDB taxonomy): Bacteria > Planctomycetota > Phycisphaerae > UBA1845 > UBA1845 > JAJRPG01. The sequence continues at coordinate 6,398 of JAJRWX010000061.1, forward strand.
GCGCCGTGGTGCTCTGATTCGACGCGTAACCTAACATCGCACCCCAAAGACCAGTCCATGCGTGATGGTAAAAGGCAGGTCAACCTTTCGCCTTGAAGGGCGAAAGAACGACCTGCCCTACAAGATGGATCCCCCATCTTTCGAGGTACTCCCCGAAGGATGAGGGACGGATCTTGCGTCGCAAAACATCACAAGTGTCACATCCATTGCACACAATATCCTTCCCCCACCCGCCCTAAAGTTAGCTTTTGGGTTCCACCCTCCGGGGAGATCATAGCATCGCACATCCGCGTGATATTCTCATTGGGTGTGTCAGTCTTCATGACGAGCAGTGTGGGTGTTCCTGGTTGCGGCCTTTAGATCTTTGATCAGGTCGAACAAGTTTTCTTCGCGCCGGACGGCGTCGATGATACGACTACCGACCACGGCGGCGTCGGCGTAAGACCTCAGGGATCGAACTTGCTCGGGAGTCGAGATGCCGAATCCAACCGCGATGGGCGTGTCGGTGACCTTGCGAATCTCAGCCAGGCGATCCGGCAGAGACTTGGCCAACGCGCTTCGTGCCCCGGTGATTCCTGTAATACTCACGTAGTAGAGGAAACCTTGGCTACGCTCGGCGATGTGCTTGATCCGCTGAGACGTCGAAGTCGGTGCGATCAGGAAAACCAAGTCGATACCCGCCCCCTCCGCGGACGCCTGCCAATCGTCGGCTTCTTCAGCCGGCAGATCGGGGATAATGAGACCTGTCACGCGCGCTGCACGTAGGTCATCGAACAGCCTTTCCATTCCGTAGGCTGTCAACGGATTCAAATAGGACATGGCCACGAGCGGCTTGCCTAAGTCGACGTGGGATAGGGCGTCGAGTGTCTTGGCTAGCGTGACGCCGTTCTCGAGCGCGACCTGCGATGCGTATTGAATCGTAGGGCCGTCCGCCACGGGGTCACTGAAGGGGATTCCGACCTCGATGATGTCACCACCGGATCGAGCGACCGTCTCCAAATGGTCGATCGACTTTCTGAGCGTTGGGAACCCAGCTGTCATGTACGGGATCAGGGCGATTTCGTCTTGACTACGCAAGCGTTCAAATGTTTGGCTTATGGTCATACGGCATTCCGAACGATGTCTAAATCCTTGTCGCCGCGCCCGGACAGGTTGACCAGAACGGTACGCTCTTTGCCAAGCCGCTTCGCGAGTTGAATCGCATAAGCGAGTGCATGAGCACTTTCCAGCGCAGGAATAATCCCCTCAATTCTCGACAGAAGCGATAGGGCTTCTAGCGCCTCTTGGTCGTCAGCCGCGAAGTACTGCACGCGACCGGAGTCCTTGAGATAAGCGTGTTCCGGACCGACGCCGGGATAGTCCAGCCCGGCTGACACGGAGTGTGTTGATAGTACCTGCGCATCGTCGTCAGCCATGAGATAGCTTCGCGCCCCGTGCAAAACGCCGACGCTGCCCGAAGCCAATGGGGCGGCGTGATCAGGTGTATGCAGGCCTTTTCCACCCGCTTCAACGCCGTACAGTTCGACCTCCTCATCGAGAAATGCGTGAAATATGCCGATGGCGTTCGATCCACCACCGACACATGCCACCACCGCATCAGGCAATTGTTCGTAGCACGCAAGACATTGCACCACGCTTTCGCTGCCGATCACAGATTGAAAATCGCGAACCATCATCGGGTACGGATGCGGACCGACCACGGAGCCGATGACATAGTGCGTGGTGCCAACGTTTGTCACCCAGTCGCGGATGGCCTCATTGATGGCGTCCTTGAGTGTCTTGCTTCCCGAGTCAACAGATATGACCGAGGCTCCGAGAAGCTCCATCCGAAAGACGTTCATGCGCTGACGCTTGGTGTCTTCGCTACCCATGTAGACATGGCATTCGCAACCGAGTAATGCACAAGCTGTAGCCGTCGCCACGCCATGCTGACCCGCCCCAGTTTCGGCGATGATCCGGCTCTTGCCCATGAAGTTAGCCAGCAAGACCTGGCCGACAGCGTTGTTGATCTTATGCGCACCGGTGTGTGCAAGGTCTTCACGCTTGAGCAGGATTCTCGCACCGCCCACATGCGCAGTAAGTCGCTCAGCAAAATAGAGCGGCGTTGGGCGACCGACGAATGTATCGAGCAACGATTTAAGGCGGACTTGAGACGGCCCGTCATGCTTGAATCGCTGATAGGCGTCGTCCAACTCATACAGCGCGCTCATCAACGTCTCAGGCACGTAACGCCCGCCGAACGCGCCAAAATATCCGCGATTATCGGGTAGTGCGGTTTGCATCTTCCCTCCTCACCGCTTTCACAAAGGCCTCGACCCGACGCTGGTCTTTCACGCCCGGTGATCGCTCTACACCGGACGACACGTCGACGCCGAACGGATGCAACTGCCGCATCACTTCAACGACGTTCTCTGAATTAAGTCCGCCCGCCACCACCAGCGGAGCCAACACGTTTCGCCCGAGTTCCCAGCGAAACGTCCCCCCACTACCGCTTCCGGGATCGAGCATGCATGCCCTAACCCGATAGCACGCAGCACGTTCGGCAACGCTATTGGCTGTGTCCGTGTCACATACATCGAAACGCTTGATGATCGGAATGTTGAATTGTTCGCAGTAGTCGGGCGATTCATCACCGTGGAACTGCACCATGGTGAGACAAGCCTCCTCCACAACTCGCATCACCACGTCCCTCTCTGCGTTCATGAACACGCCAACTCGTTCGACCGTGTTGGGCATCGCGCGTGCTATTTCACGCACGTCGGACGCCTCAACCTTTCGCGGCGACTCGGCGAAGACGAACCCAACGGCATCCGCACCAGCCACTACCGCTGCCTGGGCATCCTTAAGTGACGTCATACCGCATATCTTGATCCAGGTCACATTTCACCACCTTCGCTGCGCGTGGGCAAGGACAGCATTGAGGCTAGCTTGGCTCCGGGATCCTCCGCAGTTACCAAAGCCTCGCCGATGAGAACGGCATCGAACCCGGCACGAGCCGCAGCCTGAAAATCGTCCGTATTCTGCACGCCGCTCTCGGATACGCTGACGCATCCGTCTGGAATACAGGCCCGAACGCGCGAAGCGGTTTTGGTGTTGACCTCGAAGGTTTTCAAGTTTCGATTGTTAACACCGATCATCTTCGCGCCGCACCGTGTTGCACGACGTACCTCTTCTTCACAATGCGTCTCTACCAGACAAGCCAACCCAAGTTCCACAGCCAGGCTGTGATAGTCAGCCAACTGTGCGTCGCTCAAGATGCGTGCGATCAACAACACCGCATCACCGCCGGCCCAGCGCGTTTCGTAAATCTGATACGCATCGATCGTAAAATCCTTGCGAAGCACGGGAATCGTCGTGGCTACCCTCGCTTGGCGAAGGTCGGATAGATTACCACCGAAGAACTCATCGTCGGTCAAGACGGAGAGGCACGCGGCTCCGTTCCGCTGATATTGCTGTGCGAGAACCGCCGGATCGAGATCGAGACGAAGCGGCCCCTTAGACGGCGACCGACGTTTGATCTCTGCGATGACTGACAGGCCGGGACTCTGCAAAGCAGATACGAAATCTCGCGGCTGATCATCGGGAATGAGCGACGACACGGGGCGATTGCGCTTGCAGATCGCGACCTCTTCTCGCTTGCGTTTGACAATTGTGTCGAGGATGTCAGCCATCGCATTGCCCTCCACCATCGCGAAGTGCTTCCAGAATCGCCATCGCCCTCCCCGAATCGATCGCATTCGCCGCAGATTCGATTCCGGACGCAATGTCACTATTCAATCCGCCCACGTACCCCGCGGCGGCGGAGTTAAGCAACACAACGTCACGCGGCGGCCCCGTCTTTCCAGCAAGGATATCGAGCGCGATCTCGGCGTTTGTCGCGGGATCACCGCCCTTCATTGCGGCCAACGGCGCGCGGGATAATCCAAAATCTTCCGGCATCATCGTGCGGGTATTGATGTTGCCATCTTTCAGTTCGGTCACTCGGGTTAAGCCGGTCAGTGAAATCTCATCCAAACCGTCTTCGCCGTGAACAACGAGGCAGTGCTGAGACCCGAGGTTACGAAGCACTTCAGCCATCGGTTCGGTTAACGAGGGATCAAAAACGCCGACGAGTTGTCGTCGTGCACGGGCGGGATTCGTAAGTGGTCCCACAATGTTGAAGATGGTACGAACACCGATCTCGCGTCGAGGCACCGAGGCTTGAGACGTAGCTTGGTGATATTGGGGTGCGAACAGAAATGCAACCCCGACTCGCTCGATCAACCGACTCGATTCGTCAGGCGTAGCGTCGGTTCTTACGCCCAACGCTTCCAGGAACTCTACGCTGCCACAACGACTCGATACGGAACGATTGCCGTGCTTGGCTACCTTGCACCCGACCGCAGCCGCAACAATGGCACTTACAGTCGAGATGTTGAATGTTCCCGTCTCATCACCGCCGGTGCCGCATGTGTCGATCAAGCCGTCGGATGCGATGGGAACACGATCCGCCCGATCGCGCATCGCCCGGGCAAATCCGGTAATCTCAGCCACACTCTCACCTTTGATACGTAATGCCACGAGCACGGCGGCGATCTGAGACGGTGTAGCCTCACCGTCCATCATCCCCGACGCGACACGGTACGCAGCACTCTCGGTGAGAGATTCACCTTTGATCAAAATTCGGATGGCCTCTTGAAGCGTCATGGTCACACACAATTCAGCATGGTTGCACCTATAAAAAAACCCCGACCAAGGCCGGGGTTGGAAGAACAAGTAATTGAATACTCTACAAGCTCTGCTTGGACCCTGGCCTTAAACGATGTCTCCGCGCCAACGCCAATAACCAGAACCGATGTAGAGTCTGCTATTCATAGGCACTAATGTAACACACCCAACGACGAATTGTCAAGCCGGTGTTTGCTAAAACCGGTGCCCCAGCTATAAAGCTACTCCGGTACAACCCTATGATTCCGGAGGCGCTCCTCGCTCACTTTACTTGTTTGGTCATATCTTACATAGATGCCTAGGCGTGGCACTGAACTTATCATCGACTCCCCCATGACCAAAAGGAAGGACATGGTCAGCCGCCCTCTCGTTGCGATAAAAGTAATCAATAGCATTATAGCCGCAACGAATTGGTGACTACGAAGATGCTGCTAAGTACCATGGCGGCGGCGGCTAGTATGGGATTGAGCACACCTGTCATGGCCAGGGCTATGCCTATGGTGTTGTAAGAAAATGCCCAGAAAAGATTCAACTTGATGGTTCGCACGACCGCCTTAGAGAGTTGCATGGCACGAACCAAGGCCATCAGATCATTGCTGAGCAGGCAAACGTCGGCGGCTTCTCTTGTTAGGTCAGCCCCGCAGCCCATAGCCAAACCCACATCAGCAGCTTTGAGCGCGGGTGCATCGTTCAACCCATCCCCCACCATAGCCACTGCCCCCTTAGCGCGACGAAGATGTTCGATTTGATCCACCTTATCTGCCGGTGTCAGTTCAGCTTGAACCTCCACGCCTAACCTCTCGGCTAAGCGCCGTCCACGGACTGCGTGGTCTCCGGTAAATATCCTGACATCGTCGTATAAATGGACAAGTTGTCGAACGGCAGAAGCAGCTTCCTCGCGAAGCGTTTCGGTCAAACCAAATACGGCTACGCATTGGTCATCCACCGACAAACAAACAAGACCTAGTGCCTCGGCACGGTACAGTTCGATCTGCTCGTCGAGATGGTTTGACCACGTAGGTGCTACTTCTCGAATATAAGCCTCGCTCCCCAAACGAATCTTTTGCTGTTGATATTCCCCCGATAAACCTCGCCCGGGCACCGTACGCACGCTAATTAATGTCGCCGATGTGACACTTTTATTTTGTGCATGTGTGATAATCGCAGAAGAGGAAGCATGGTTGGAGGCTTGGGCTAGACCTGCCGCCAGAGACAGTATAAACGATGTTGACGACACACTGTCATCCATGTAGGCGCTGGCTTGGATGCATGTGTGGCCGGTGGTGAGCGTCCCGGTCTTGTCGAAAGCGATAGAACGGACGAGCGCTAATCGCTCAATGGCCGGGCCGTCGCGAAAAACGATGCCCATTTGTGCCCCACAACCTAAACCGATCCAAATCGCCATCGGCGTCGCTAACCCCAGCGCACACGGGCACGAAATTAACAACACCGACAACGCGGTCATGATAGCATTTGCGCTACCACCCCGATGAAACCCCAGATACGCACCGATGATAGCCATCGCAATCACCACCGGAACGAACGCCCCAGCTATGCGGTCTGCGATACGTTGATATCGCCCGGGTCTTAGCTTAGCTAATTCCAGCAGCGCAGTCAGTCTACCTACGGCACTCTGCTTTCCCACCGCCGACGCGCGAATGTGTAAATCACCATCGATATTGAGCGTACCTGCATGAACACGTTCGCCAGTTTGTTTGGAAATCGCTTCACTTTCTCCTGTGAGTAACTGCTCGTCGATATGCGCTTGGCCTTTATCGATGATACCGTCAACCGCGATGCGCTCGCCGGCTTTAATGTGGAGTACATCGCCGATGCATACCGCATCAGAAGCTATTGGTTCAAACGACGATGCGCGACGAACGCGAACCTCGTCCGGCACTAACGCCCCAAGTTTGGCAAAAGCGTCTGATGCTTTCAGGCGTCCCGTGGCTTCGAGATATCGACCGAGCGTGACCAACACCAGAACCATGCAAGCTGTTTCATAGTATACACGACCAAAATCAAACAAGGTTGATATGTAGGAATAGGCAAACGCACCGGCTACACCTAGAACAACCAAGCCGTCGGTGGTCACGATGCGCTTGCGCAATTGAGTAGCCGCATTTGTCAATATCGGTAACCCTAATAACGCAAACACCGGGGTAGCCATGATGAGTGAGATGTAACGAAAAATGCCAATGAGATGGACAGCTGTGGGCGGGGCGTTGTTTATGCTCAGACCATACACGTCCTGGCTATATAACGCCAAGCTGAAAATCATCACACCCATTGATAAGAAAACCGAAACGCCTAAACGAGTCAGTAGCCATGTTGCCTGGCCTTGTTCACCGCGTGCTTGTGTGACTTCCGCCGCGAACTTACAACCGTAACAACAATAGAGGCGATGTTGTTCACTAAATGGTGTGGTCGGTTGTAAGCGTTTGGGAATGGGTAGGCTGCAATAATCGCAGAGCATGGATTGGGGCATGGAAACATAAACTCTGTGCGTTGTAAACAAATCTTCCTATGAAACCTTAGGTGTGATTAACCGCACGCACCACACCCAGTGGGTACACAGTACAGAAATGCGCAATGCCGTCTATGGGTTATCGCATGGGCGCAGGCAAGAAGGTATGACAAGCCTGTTATAGAAAATCATGGACAGTTGGACGGATCGACGTAGGGGTATTCGAGTCCTTGAAAGCAGTTCACCACAAGTAGAATATCGGAGCTGTTGACTATGAAATTCGGAACCTGCCCACCCATGTCTGATCGGGTAATGATCGTGGCTTTGTTGGATTTCTTAAAGGTTTCAACTACGGCCAGAATATCGTTGGCGGTCACTAAACCGTCCGGGTCTGACCACCCAGATATAAAGAAGGAACCCACAGTATCCCCCCAAAACCGGCTATCCGGCTTCGCGGAAGTGGATATTGTGAAGGGTGCGGAGAACAGAACCTCATTAGTCGTCGCACGTATTTCATAAGTAGCTACCGGCACGATGTGACACCCACTTAGATGGACCACTGATTCCGTCCAATCACGATGCACCGGTAAAGGCACGATACGCGATACAGACTCGCCGGTGCAGGTTCCGGCTTTGGGTGTTCCATCCTCATTTTGACAACCCGGGTCAAACGGCGCACCTGCCCATCCGAGTGTGCCAGTTACCCCTGGACCACTGATCAGGTCTACCCGCAGTGCGACAACCGCATCGTTGTTTGGGTTGAACGACACATAGCGGTTGGTGGGAATGCTATAAGGATAGATCGCCGGCGCAGGAATTGAAAAAGTAGCCGCGGGATCGATGGAAAAATTATTGTCGGACACGTCGAAAAATATATTACCCGCACCCTGAACTCGAATTCGTGCGATATTGGAAATGACATCCGGAAAGGTAACAACCGCCTCACCATTGTTGGGCACATTTGATGCAAGTACAACAGGATATGTCAAACCACCATCGGTGGATAGCAAAATATCAACCGTCGCTGTGTTGACCATATTGGCATCCGTACCTGCGACATCCCAGCGCACAGCACGCTCACCACCAAACAACTCCCCACCGTTGGGATCAAGAACCATAAATGGCCCAGCACCAGTATCGACCTGGACGGTCAACTCTTCAAAAGCCACCCCACCCCCACCGGCTCGGTTGTCTCGGACCGTCACGCGAAAATCCATCCACCGCTCGGTAGAAGGAAGTTGCTCTCCGATAATGGTACGACCATTGAGGATACTCGTCAGTTTAGGAAATGTTCTCGCAGGATTTTCCGTAGGTGAGAAAGAACGAAAAATCGGGCTGGCCCCGTTATCCAGGCCTAAGACCTCCTGAGCGGGACCAAGGTCTCGCTCTTCCCAGCAATAGGACAGCGTGTCGTTGTCCGCATCGTTGCCAACAGCCACTAGCTCGAAAGGTGTTAACTGAGGAATAATGTAATCCGAAACCGGATCAACCGTGGGCGGGGTGTTGAAAGACGAGGTTACCAGCGCACAGGATGAACCGCCGCCATTGACGATAAATGATCGGATCTGATCGTAACTTCGAGAGTGAAAGTATGGATCGCTACTAGATTGTATATTGTCCGTTCCGCAAATCCCTGCATAGGCTTGAATCGTCGAACCGCTACCAGGTTCGTAGGCCGACGATCCGGTCCGCCCTCCAGAACAACTTTGTTTTACTCCGTTAAAAGTATGACTACCTCCGAATTGGTGTCCAATTTCATGGGCTACATAGTCTACGTAGAAAGGATCCCCAATCGGTGCTGACTGACCAGTGACACCTTCGGCCTTGCGCGAAGCGTTACATACGACTGAAAGACCGGCAATGCCACCGCCGCCGGTACTAAACACATGGCCAATATCATAATTGGATGAGCCGATGATATTGTCGATCGTCGTCTGGTTCTGTGCCAACATCGCCCCGCCATTGCCATTGGAAAAGGGATCCGTCGCTGAGTTTGTAAAGACTAGAAGACTGTTACCTGGAACTAATTCTAATCGTACACCGACTTCTAGTTCGTAAATACCACTTACCCGATTTACGGCGGTAACAATCGCACCCAATCCAGCATTCACCGTACCTCCGTGAAAAGCTGTGTATTCACCCGTCGCGGAACAAGCTAATCGGTAGGTGCGAAGGAGATCTCCCGAACTGCCACTTTGCCTCGCTGCCCTTGCAGCGGCATGAGCATCCTGTGTGCCGCATGTCCAATCGAGTGCAACTTTAGGATAGTCGCGTTTATAGTAACTACTGTAGAGTTGTGTATCACCTTTAGAATAAGGATCAATATAATACGTGCCACTGGGAGAAAGAATTTGGCCGTGAAATCCTTGCGGGGTGATGTCCAGATGCACGGTCGCTGCAGGATTATCTACGCCCTTTCCACGAAAAGTTCTAATCTCGGGAAACTTGGCGGCTAACTCCGGCGGCATGACTGATGAAGATACGATCTCGAATCGTTCAAACGTTCCATTAGGCGTTGGTAAAACCAATATATGCGGCTGATGGCGTGCAGCCGGTCCCGCCTCCCGGGGAATGGCATCTAATGTGGCTTTCATGATCGCATTGTCCAATAGGACGCGATGCGCTACAGGTGGTCGAATCCAAGCCGCGCGCTGCCGGCGCTGAGGTGCTATTTGCTCCACCGTCCCCCATAACCCCCCTACAGAACGTGACACAACAACGTCAGCCCCATAGCTACTCGAAGAGGACATAATAAAAAGCAAGACTAAAACCGACCAATGGGTTGAATCAAACAGGCTTCGCACGACACTTCAACTCCCCAAATTCACGGCAAACACATCTTCACATTGAAGAAACTCGCCGATGACTCAAACGACCGTACGCGTCAAGGTGCTAACAGCCTTGGCACGCTAACCCCATGATCACGGGATTATGGCCCCAAACATAGCCTCTAATTGTAGCACATCAGGACGCTTTTTGGGTGTGTATTTATGAAATTACTTATCGCCACACTATCCTCGCATTGGTGCGAATGCACTATACTCGCTGTTGTGAACCCGAAAGCTTGCCAAATGGCTCCATATTACCGGGCGTGAATTGCATGCCTAGCTTGGCACGATCACACGTTATCTTACTTTTTCTTGCATTTTTGAGCATAATTTGATAGGCTCATGTGAGTAAATCTAGGCTAGAGCGGGTCCGTCAAAACTACTTTCCCCCCTTCATTTGATAGTCGCCTTCGGGGTTAGTGTATGCCATATTTACCTAATGGAGGGTCATGGTTCGGGGTGTCCTGATACATTTCATGGCTGTTTCGTTACACAAAACGAGGGTGTGGCATGGCTCAACATCGTAATATGGCCTGTGGACTTTGGGCGGATAGACATACACGCCGCAGACTGAATCGCGCAACGAGCCAATCCTATTCAACCTCGGATCATTGTGACGGACATGAGGCACCAACATGCGTTCGGGGGTAAGTTATACTAAGTGGTCCGCGCAGGGCTTATGTTTATCGCTGACCGTTGTGACTATGGCGGTTTTTTTTCTACCTGCCGAAGTTCATGCAGACACTTTTTTGACTGAAGCTGGGAATACGGCTTCTTCATCTCCATCAGGCAGTCCCGATATCATCGTTGGTGACATTTACGAAATTCAGTTTTTCGGGGCCTTACCGGACGGTAGAGGCGCATTTTCTATTGGCACTGTCTCGTGCAATAAAGGCACGGGACCAGCTAACTGGATTTGGAATACACCGGATCATCCGGTTATCGCACAGCATTTTTATCGTCTACATCAAAACCGATTTGAGCAGATCGGTATGAGTTGGGTTAAGCATGGTTTTTTTGCCCAATCTCAAACACTATGCAGCGGCCCGGGAGGCTGTGCCGGTGATGCCGGCGGAATGAGATTAGGACCAGGTTGTTCGGACGCCTATTCAGCTTCATTGAACGGTCAGATAGGTAATCTGGGTCCGCGATCAGACATTAACGCTTTCACCGGCGAGTTCCCTTATCCATTCAATGCACCACCCTCGAATATATTGATCGGTAGACGCATTGTCGTTGAGGGTCAAGACTACCTGCCGGAGCAAAACATCGGTGCGAGGTTTTTTGCCGAAGGGCACTACATCACGAAAGATGACGCTGAAGCCGGGGCGCAGCATAACAATGCATCCTACCGACCGATTAACATTTTTAGAACCTTGAATTCATCTTTGTCGGTCGAACTTCTCGATGAAACGATAAGGACCAAACCGGCTATCCGTGCCTGGCGTGCGAGTGATCCTGGTGTGGTCGAGACTGATATTTATGTGCCCGGTGATGGGTTATTTATTCTGGCTGCAAAAGCTACAGATTTAGGTGGCGATCAGTGGGCCTATGAGTATGCGCTGCATAACCTAAACGTGCATCGATCGGCTGATCGCTTTTCTATTCCGATTGATGCCATGTCTATCCTTACGGACGTCGGCTTTCATGATGTGAACTATCATAGCGGTGAAATATACGATGGCACGGACTGGACAGTCACACAAAGTGTTGATGCGGTCTCATGGGCTACGGATACTTTCGCATTTAATCCCGAGGCCAACGCACTACGCTGGGGCACACTCTATAATTTTCGTTTCTACGCCGATGCCCCGCCGGTGGCTACGCCCGTTACAATCAGTCTTTTCAGACCCGGCCCTATCGACACGGTTACCGCACTGACTATTGGCCCTGCACGGTCCATCATCGATTGCAATGGCAATGGGTTTGATGATCTTTGTGATATTGATTGCAACAGCGTCGGACTAACCTGTGATCAGATAACATGTGGGACCAGTAGCGACGTGAACGCCAACGCAATACCTGACGAGTGTGAGCCTGATTGCGATAACAATGGCGTGCCGGACACCTACGACGTCACCCTTGCGCCTTCCAGCGATTGCAATGGCAACTTAGTTCCTGATACCTGCGAAGTTGATACGGACGGAGATGGTGTGATCGATGTTTGTGACCCGTGTCCACTTGATATGTTCGACGACTCGGACGGTGACGGGGTGTGCGATTCGGACGATCCGTGTCCATTTGAGAATCCCGACGACGCGGATCAAGACGGCCTTTGTTTCCCGGCTGACCAGTGCCCCAATGATGCACTCAAAATCGCTGCCGGTTTTTGCGGATGTGGTATGCCCGAAACGGATAGTGATGCTGATGGTACGCCGGACTGCGTGGACGAATGCCCCGCCAACCCTAATAAGATTTCTGCGGGGGTTTGTGGATGCAGCACACCTGATGCAGACTCAGACGGGGACGGCATCGCCGATTGCCAGGACCAATGCCCGGGCGTTAGCGATCTGATTGACCTGGATAACAACGGTACGTCTGATTGTGCTGAGCATATACCTACGGTCTCAACTTGGGGGTTGGTGGTTTTGGCACTGATGTTATTGACTGCTGGTAAGCTAAACCATCTTACCCGGAGAGAATACTTCGTGTCGTAGGGTAAACCATCGTCAACAACTATTGAACTTTGGCTTTGTCCAATTTGCGCACAAACCAAATGGCATAACCCACGACGGCAAAACCAGCCAGGAAACTGAGAATCCCAGCTATCAAAACTACTGCATCACCGATAGATTGATACGTCCACACGCCCCAAGCGCCGAACATTTCCGTTGCGATCAGTTGTCAGCGGGCACCCAAAACCGGCCATTTTGAGGAGACGTGGGTTCGCCACGATGCTCTTCCTCTAAGAAGGAGGAAGGTATGGCGAATCAACTCAAGATGGCCGAGATACATGCGATTCTGACGTTACATGCTCGTGGCTGGTCCTATCGACGGA
>JAJRWX010000062.1 GCA_024276605.1 Planctomycetota bacterium
ATTTCGCAGACCTCCAGCCTGTAAAAAATACGGTTACATTGCAGGCTAGTGCTGTGTCACAGCTTAATGTTCGGGCTCATCCAGGGTGGCATGGGCAACGTTTTTTTTGCCCGTGTCGGCCTCCGGAACTACACGGGTAAGTCCCGATGTATCCCGATTTTACGTCGGGATACATCGGGACTTACCCATGCCACCCGAATTCTTAGCTGTGACAAAACACTAGATGTTTGCGCTACGTGTTCACAACGGCTTTATCCATTAGGTCTAATCGAATCGGTAACAGACCTGTTTTGTATAGCAGAGACCATAGTCAACGCCGCTACTGTTTCCCGCACATCGTGTACTCGGATGATCGACGCTCCGTTGACAGCGGCTATGGATGCCGCAGCCAGTGAGCCGATCAGTCGGGCGTTTGGTAGTTGACTAGCCTTGTTGTGCGATTCAGTGATCAGCGGCTCGTCGAGTTCACTCAACATACCCTCGATGAACCGTTTACGTGACGCGCCGACCAAAATAGGCTTATCGAGATAACTGAGACGATCAAGCTCTCGCAGGATGGTCAGATTGTGCTCTATACGTTTACCGAAACCAATCCCCGGATCAATAACTATGCGCTGTGGATCAACGCCGTTCTTCTCCGCGTAATCGATGCGTTCTTGCAGAAATGTGCAGATACTATCCATCACATCATCATAGTGTGGCCCACCATGCGCTTGCATATCAACCGGCGTGCCACGCATGTGCATGAGTATGACCGGCGCATGTGTGTCAGCCGCAACTTGAACCATCGCAGGATCATCGCGCAGTGCGGATACATCGTTGATGATGTCCGCACCGGCGGATATAGCCGCCTCGGCTACACTGGCGAGTCGCGTATCGATTGATATCGTAATGCGATCGTCGATGGCGCGTAGCTCATGGATCACAGGAATAGCCCGAGTGCATTGCTGTTCAGCAGAAACGCTATTCGCACCCGGGCGCGTGGACTCCGCGCCGATGTCGATGATATCAGCCCCTTCGCCTATCATGCGTTTGGCTTGTTCCACAGCCGCATGTACTTCGACGAACTGTCCCCCGTCGCTGAACGAGTCAGGCGTGACGTTAAGAATGCCCATGACCAAAGGGCGGTGGTGGGTATGACGACTTGATGTACGGAGAAGTTGCCCGGCAGTATCCATCATGGAGGTTAGCCTACAAGGCTAGTGCGGGGACTATTGCGGTTTTTTGCCACGGTAAGTGATTCGACCGCGAGTCACATCATAAGGGGAGATTTCTACTGTGACCGTATCGCCGGGAAGAATACGAATATAATACTTCCTCATTTTGCCGGATATGGTGGCAAGGATACAGGCCTTCTCCCCGCCCATATCGACCTCAACGCGAAACATGGTATTGGGAAGTGCCGCCACGACATTCCCTTCTAATTCAATCGCGTCCTTCGCCATAATCTCTCCACATTCCCAGCTTATCAGCTATGAGCAAACGCCAACCGCACGACACGAAGCATAGATGCCCCACCTGTTGAGTCTCATATGACAAACCCAGGGTTGTCATGCTATTCCGAGGGAGTATACACATGCAAACTGAACCCACAACCCCGTTTTCGGCAGGGCGGAGGGGAATTGTTGAATAGTCCACGTTGGATTCCTCTCTAAAAGGTTGGTTTTCTTTTGGCTTGGTGTTACACATCCATGCGGGAATCGGCTATGCTGATGCCAAAGGGATCATAATATCCATGTATGCGACGGAGTATCTAACGATGCAAACCTTATCAATTGTGCCTTTCTATCGAACATTTGCACTTGTTTATCGAATGGCATGTCTGCTTTTGATCTTTCTGGTACTTACGGGTTGTGTATCGGTGGGGCCTCAATTGTCCATGACACCTCATCGCTACCGATTGGATTTACAGGTCTCACCCGAGGCACACAGTATACGTGGGAGAGCGGTACTCGACCTATCCGCGACACATGCCGGTCGTGTGTATCCCGATGGAACGGCGCACGTCGAATTACTTTTACACCCACATTTGCGGATCGATGCCGTGCGTGCATCCGGTGCGAAGGTTGTGGATGTCCGTCGCGCTCGAAAACCAAAAAATAAAGAAGAGCTATCACCGAGGAGCTATCATGTCATCCTTGACCACCCAGCTAAAGCGTTGACGCTCTTCGTAGATTATCACGGCGACCTGAATCAAGACGTGCAAGCCGGGGAAAAGGCGGGGGAGATACATAATTTTCAGATGCGCGCTCACATCGGCGAGGAAGGTGTATATCTGGGAGGCGGCTATTGGTATCCGCAACCTGCGATGGATAGTGAAGCCGTGGAAGCGCTGGCGGACTATGCGGTCACCCTAGAACCGACGGGTGATTTTGCATGGGTAGCCGGTGCAGACCGTGCGCCGACATTAGCCGAGCAAACCGGACGGCTTGCATGGCAAACGACATATCCCGTTGATAGTATGGTGTTGGTCGGTGGACGGCATGAGACTTATCAAAAGACGATTCGTGGCATCCAAGTCAACCTCCACTTAAAGCAGTCGCAAACCGACCAAGTCGATGGTTTGTTCGAGGCGGTTGAACGAAACTTGAGTCGTTACGAACCGCTCATCGGAAAGTATCCCGCTAAGGAATTTAGCATCGTTGACAATTTCTTCAGTAGCGGATTTGCCTTTCCTTCGTTTACACTTCTTAGCTCCGCTGTGATAGACATGGGTAAACGATCACAAACCTCGCACGGATACATCGACCATGAAATGTTACATTCCTGGTGGGGCAATGGGATCCATGTGGATGCTACCGACGGTAATTGGTGTGAAGCCCTGGCCAGTTACGGCGCGAATTATTATGGCTATGTGATCGATGGAAATGAAGATGAAGCCCGGCGTAAACGTAGAAATAATTGTCATTTTTTAAGCCGTATCAAACCGGAAAAAGATAAACCACTGGGTACTTATGGACTGGAGGATGGATGCGGTCGCGGTATCGCTTACCAAAAAGGCGCGATGGTTTTCCATATGCTGGCTAAAAAAATAGGTCAGCAACCGTTTTGGAATGTTATGCGACGTTTCACGAAAGAATACGTCGGTCGTTATGCATCATGGGAGGATATTCGCCGGCTGAGTGAAGATGAGTATGGTGATTCATTAGAGCGATTCTTCCGGCAATGGGTGAGGAGTGGTGCTGCCCCTACACTTTCCATCCAACAGGCACGATATGATTCCTCCGATCAGGTCTTAACGCTTCGTATCGAGCAAGGTGAACCGGCGTTTGAACTTGATGTTCCTATTCGTATTACTCATACCGGCGGATTCAAGAATATCGTAGTGCCGTTAACTTCAGCTGTGGGTGAGATCACACTAGCGGTGGATGTGATTCCGCTAACCGTTGAGGTTGATCCGGATTACGACGTGTTTCGTAAAATTCCCGCCGAGCAAATCATTCCAACCACGGCAGCCACGCGGTCGAAGGACAGTCTAGTAGTCGTGATGCCAAGTGGTGACGTCCCCGAATCATTCACCTCATTGAAATCGATCTTCTCCTCTGACAAGGACGAAGATAAAGTGACGGTCTTTGAGGCCGGTCAAATTCATCAACAACGCTTAGCGGATACCAATCTTCTCATTCTCGGAGATGCGGTTCGAGACCCGTATATAGAAGCCTATCTTAGCGCCATCCAATTTCCCATAAAGTGGATTGAAGATGGTTTTGAATTTGATAGCGTTGCTTTCACCCAGCCGGGAGACGCCGTGTTATGTACGGCCCGTCAACCGGGTGTGGCGGGGGGCGGTGTCACCGTCGTGTTTGCCAACAGCGACGAGGCCATTCCGCGTGCCATGCTTATTCCATTTTACGATCACAGCGCCGTGATCTTTCACGATCAGAAACCCATCAGCCGTTCGGATTTCGAGATACAAAACATCGTGGAGGTAGACCGCTCCTAGTGCTCTGTCACGCATTGATTGACGTGTGATCCGAACCCCGACCGTTAGGGAGAGGGCCTTCGCATGTCACACAGGAGCACGGAAACTGCTTCCTGGCGGGAGTGGCTCGGTTAACCCAACCCGTCAAATCAGTCATGACAGAGCACTAGAGCATAGTCGATGATCATTTGTTGGGTGGCATGGGTAAGCGATAGCTTACCCGTGTCTTTTGAAACTCCAGGCACACGGGCAAGTCCCTATGTATCCCGACGTAAGGTCGGAATACATAGGGACTTGCCCATGCCACCCGAATTCTTAGCTGTGACAAAGCTCTAAGCTACTTCAAGTTTGGCGATTTCAGTCGCATCATCAATAATTAATAGCGTGATTTCGCCGTCGGCTTTGCGCAGCTTTAGTCGTTTGAGCCAAAGCTTGTCCTTTTTTCCATGCGCGTGCCAACTACCTGTCGGTAACTCCTCCCACGCTTGTACACTACCGACGACTTTAGTCTCCAGGTTTTTACCGCCCATTTCGATAGTTTGTTTGATGCATACCGGCGTACCTTGTGGAAACTGCTCTTCGATAGTCATACTCATCATTCCCGTTTACCTATGGTTATATCATCGACTCAAGCAATGGCATCCGCCAGCGCTCGTAGCGTCGGATACTGATCCAGCATCGTCACTTGCCGATCGTTGTCATGGTTGTATCGGTTGATCCACACATAGGCAATACCCAGTTCGTTAGCCGGCACACCATCGTGCATCAGGCTTTGTGCTACATGTACGATCGATTCCTTCGGGCCGTGCGCTGCCAGGAGTCGCTCAAAATGGCCATGCGACGGTTTATAACTCCGCACATCCTCCGCGGTAATGACGAAATCGAACGCGACATCGAAGTGTTCGGTCGTACTATCAAAAAGTTCGCGATCGATGTTGGACAAAATACCCAGGCGAAACTTCGCTTGCAAACGCTTGAGCGCTTCGTTCGTGTCGCTAAACGGCGTCCACATCGGCACGAGTTCAGGTAATTGGTCAACGCGGGAGGTGGGTATATCGACCTTCAGTCGCTTAGCCACGCGTCCAAATGCCTCAACTACGACTTCTCGATAACGGCGGTAGGTCTGCGACTCGACAACAGCCTCTTCTTCCATATAGATGTCGAGCAACGCCTTTGGCGATAGGTGGGAGATGTCTCCAAATACCTCGCGGAAAGCAGTTTCAATACCCAACTGCCAGTCGATCAACGTGCCATAGCAATCAAACGTGAGTGTATTTACCCCGTCCCACATGCTCACGCTCGTGATGCCATCTGTTCTCGTAGCCAATCAATGGTAACACCTTTTTCATTAAGCAGTTTGGCGATACCGTTTGATTCGTCTCGCATCAGTGCCAACAGTAAATGTCGAGGTTCGATTTCACCGGCCCCGAGTCGATTCGCAGAATCCACCGCTAAAATCAACGTATGCCAAAATGTCGAAGATCGAAACGCCTTCGCCAATTCCTGCTGATGAACCCACTCAAAGTCACCATGCCGCGAATGGGCTAGATCGTGGCCGGCATCCTGCGTATTCAAGAGTATGCCCATTGTTTTTTCACGAAGGGTGTCTACGTTGATACCGCGTTCTTTTAACACCGTCGCGGGAACGCCTTCCGGAACTTGCAGCATAGCTAGCATAATATGTTCCGTACCCACATACCGATGATTATACTTCCGTGCTTCTTCAATCGCTAAGCTGATGACATCTTTCATCTCCTTCGTATGGGATCGTCGCCCAAAAGATTCATCCGACGTTTGCTTGTTGGAAATGTGTTTACGCACGGTCGCACGCACTTCTTCAAGATCGACGTCAAGCATCCGTAGCGCTTCCGTAGCCACACAGGCCCCTTCGGCAATGAGGCCCAGCATTAAATGGGCGGGCGCTAGAAAGTTGTGTTTGAGGTCCGTAGCCTCCCGGTTAGCCAGCGCAAGCGCGTGCCGCGCCCGGTCTGAAAATCGTTCTTGCATATCTAGTTACTCCGCAATTTATCCTATATCGCCGGTCTAAAACCTTATGACGTTAAGTTTTCCAAAACCCATCGATCCGATGACCAATGGTAGCTTAGATGGAGTTACTGTATCTGCACGGCCCAAGCTAGACAATACCCATCGCATGGCCACCATATCCTCATGATGTACCGTCAGGGTGGCCCATCTCCTTTTGTGTCACCGGTCGGGTGGCCCATCACCTTTGGAGGTGGGGGAGTCGATGATCGAAGGCTAATCACATCGTGAATGAAAGTAAGGCAGTGTGGCATGCCCAAGCCCCTAGGCGCGGGCATGTTGGATTGAATTGTCAGCGGGCACCCAAAACCGGCCAGTAAGGTGCGGGTGAAAACCGGCCATTTTGAGGAGACGTGGGTTCGCCACGATGCTCTTCCTCTAAGAAGGAGGAAGGTATGGCGAATCAACTCAAGATGGCCGAGATACATGC